>NZ_JBVHMR010000008.1:263066-320103 GCF_055558375.1 Streptomyces sp. NPDC025793
AGAGTCGGCGACCGACGACAACGCGGCTGGGGGTCCCTCTGGGGGAGCGCGCACCAGACCCCGCGACGCCGGCATGATCCGAACGACACCCCCTAGGGCAGGACTTCGGCCAGTTCGGTCAGGTCGTGGGTCCGCCAGGTGAAGGTGTCGGTGTCCCGTGGCGGGTCCCCGACCGGTCGCCGGACATGGGCGGTTCGCATGCCCAGCGCCTGGGCTCCGCGCAGGTCCCAGGCGTGGGCGGCGACCATCAGCACCCGCTCCGGTGGGCAGCCCGCCGCGTCGAGGGCGAGTCGGTAGACCTCCGGGGCCGGTTTGCAGGCCCGGGCGTCCTCCGCGGACAGGGCCTGGTGCCAGCGCAGGCCCGCATGCGCGTTGAGGCGCAGCAGGCACGCGCGACTGGCGTGGGTGAGGGCCAGCACGGGAAAGCGCTCGGCGAGGCGTGCCAGGCCGGCGACGGAGTCGGCCCAGGGGTTGAGGCGCCGTGCGGCGGTGGCCAGGCGCGCGAGGGCGGCCGGATCGGTGAGCCCGGCGCCTGCGGCCACGCGCTCGGCCGCCTCCCGGTCGATGACATCGGAGTTGGCGTAGGCCCGCCGCCTCTCCCTGATGCCGTCCTGAGCCTGCTCGACGTACTCCTGCCAGACGGTCAGCAGCCGGTCGACGGTCGCCTCGTCGGACGCGGGCAGGGCGTCCCGGATGGCCGCGCGCAGTCCGCCGGGCTCGTCGACCATCGTGCCGAGGACGTCGAGGACGACCACCTCGATGTCGGGCGCCCGGGTCATCCCGCCTCCTCGTCGTCGCGTTCCGGCGGCACCCAGCGTGGCCCGAACCGGCTGTCCAGGACCGCGATTACCCCATCGGCGGCATGTCGCAGGCGGCCGGAACCGGCATTGGGCATTCCGGTCGGAAAACAGCGCGTCCGAATCCCGGTGGAATTCACAGTCGTTGCCGGAATCATCAGCCAATTCACGAAAGGAGGCGTGTGAATTGCCGGGACCGGGTCGCAGCGGCTGTTGTAACTATACCGCTGGGTGTACCGTTACGGCGTGGCGATGAACAGCGAGACCGTCGGTCGAGGGAGCAAGCGGCGCGGCATGCGGCACCTGACGCCGGCGGGTGTCCGGGTGCTGGAGACCGCCTCCCGGCTCTTCTACGAGCAGGGGATCCGCGCGGTCGGCGTGGAGGCGATCGCCGAGGAGGCGGGCGTCACCAAGAAGACCATCTACGACCGCTTCGGCTCGAAGGAAGACCTCGTCGTCGCCTATCTGCGGACGCGCGACGGTCTCTGGCGTTCCACGCTGGTGAAGCACGTCAACGGCCATGACGGGCCCGCGGAAGAGAAGATCCTGGCCACGTTCGGCGCCCTGCGCGACTGGATGCGCGAGCGGAGCCTGCGGGGCTGCGCCTTCATCAACGCCTCGGTGGAGCTGCCGGCGGACCACCCGGGCCGGGAGGTCGCCCGCGACCAGAAGTCCTGGCTCCTCGCCTACCTGGAGGACCTCGCGGCACAGGCCCGCCTCCGGGATCCCGCCACGCTGGCCGCCCAGGTGCTGATCCTGCACGAGGGGGCCTGCGTCGCCGACTCCATGGGGTCGGTGGGCCGGGCGGTCGATCACGCCGAGCAGGTCGCCCGCGTCCTGGTCGAAAGGGCGCGTACGCGGTAACACGCCACGAATGGCGCCCTTTTCACCCGTCCCGCTCGTGTCTCTCTTTCCGCTCCCCTCGCTCTCTCGCTCTCACGCCCGCTCTCCGCACCGAATACCGGTGTTCACCGGAATCGGCTTTCCGGTCCCGGACGCGACACGGGCACGCGCCGGAACGAAACGCGAATTCCGTTTCGCTCGCCGAGCGGGTACCCGGCCGCCGGCGGAGTTGCCGTCCAGCCGCCTGGCCAGGTCGGCGGCGTACGCCCGCAGCAGGTCGTGCATGAGGTAGTGGCGCTCGTCCTGGCTCCGGATCAGATGCGCGCCGGCGAGGCTGCGCAGCAGCCGTGCGGCCTCGTCCTGGCTGACGCCCGCGCTCGCCGCGGTGGCGGCGGCGTCGATCAGCCGGCCCGGGAGCAGCCCCAGCAGCCGGAAGACACGCGCGGTCTGCTCGTCGAGCGCCTGGTAGGAGGCGTCGAACGCGTCACGGAGCACGACGTCCCCCTCGGCGAGCTCCAGCCGGGCGTGCTCCTGCTTGAGTTCGGTGGCCAGGGCGTCGGCGCTGTGGTGCTCATGGCTCACGATGCGCTCGGCCGCCAGGACCAGCGCGAGGGGGAGATGCCCGCAGCGTTCCGCCAGTACGGCCACCGCGGCGGGGTCGGCGTCGGCGCGTGCGCCGCCGATGGCCGAGCGGATCAGCAGGGCGGCCTCGGGCCGGCACAGCTCGCGCAGGGACAGGGTGACCGCGTCGGTCAGGGACATCAGTCCGGGCAGGCGCGAGCGGCTGGTCACCACGACGGCACAGCCCGCGGAGCCCGGGAGCAGGGGGCGGATCTGCTGGGCGTCCGCGGCGTTGTCCAGGACCAGCAGCACCTCACGGCCGTGCAGATAGGAACGGAAGGTGGCGGCCCGCTGGTCCAGGTCCGCCGGAACGCGCTCGGCGGGCACGCCCACGGCACGGAGCAGGTCCGCCAGGACGTCGTAGGGCGCCGCCGCGCCGCCCGGCTCGGGGCCCTGGAGATCGACGAACAGCTGTCCGTCGGCGAACCGGCCGTCGCTGACGGCCTGGTGGGCCCACTGCACGGCCAGCGCCGTCTTTCCCACGCCCGGCGGCCCGTTGATGACCGCGACGGGTACCGCGAGGGACTGCTCGTGGCCGTGCAGCAGCCTGTCCAGCCGGTCGAAGTGGCCACGGCGGCCCACGAAGTGCCGTTTGGCCGCAGGCAGTTGGGCGGGCTGGACCCATCCCTGCTGCTGGCGGGCGGCCGCTTCCAGGGCCAGGGCGATGGTGGTGAAGGTCCTGCCCGCGTTCAGCACCCGGTCGCAGGCCTTCGCGAAGCTCACCGAGGGCAGCCGCTTGTCCGTCTCGATCCTGCTGAGGTGCCCCCGGTTGAAATGCATCCGGGCGGCGAGCTGCGAGAGCGAGAGCCCTCGCTGCTGCCGGTGGGCGCGGAGCAGTTGCCCGAACGTCCCCGCGGCGCCGGCACCCGCGGGACAGTCGGCTCCCGTGCGCGAAGAGTGCGTCGCTGCCGTGTCCTGTGCCAGTTCCCGTACCACTGTCAAGCCCCCTGTTGTACGAATGGTCCGAATCGGCCCGGCACGCCAGGTCGCGTGCTCCGAGCCGGTCCAGGCGGGTTGCGCGGGTGTGCCGGCAGGGCGTACTCGTCCCCGAGTCCCTGGTGAGCACGTGATGACCGACGCCGGCCGCGTCCCCCGTCCTGCCCCGTCCGGCTCCTGCGGCGCAGTGGTCAGTGAGCCGGTGGCGGCCCCGGGACGTGCCGGGCGGGAAGAGCGGGCCTCCCGCTGCCGGAGCGGCCGGCCGTGGGCCGTGGGCGGCGACGCGTCGGCGGGCTGTCCGCCGCGGATCTCACGAGCGGTGCGGGTCCGGCGCGTCGGGCGTCTCGCCGCAGACGCGACATCGCCCGGCCCGGACAGTGGTGCGGACGGCGCGGCTCATGACGTCGCCGGCAGATCGTCGAAGGCCGGGAAGCGGGCGGCGATGCCGTCCGGCAGGAACCGGACCGGGCGCTCGCCGGCCTCCTGGAAGAAACGGATCGCGGTGTAGCACGGGCGCGCCCCCGCGTCGAACCAGTGCGCCGTCCGGCCGGGTACGGACAGCAGGTCGCCCGCCGTGCACAGCATCGCGTGCACCTGTCCGGCGACATGGAGGTAGAAGCAGCCGGCCCCGTGCACGACGAAGCGCACCACGTCCTCGTCGTGGAAGTGTTCCGTACGGAACCTCGCACGGGCCGGATGTGTCCGCCGGGGACGGTCCCGGTCGCCCGGCGAGGACGTGACGCGCGCGATGTCGGCGACCGGGTAGCCCTCGGCACCGAGATGTCCGATGTGGCTCCGGTAGGCATGTCTGATGGTGGCGTCGTCGGCGTCGGCCGGGAGCCGGCGGGCGGCGTGCCAGCGCGCGAAGCGCACACCGATTCCGAGCAGTTGCTTGTGGATGACGTCCACGTCGCCGGTCCGCACCCGCACCGTCTCCGGCGCGTCCTCCGGCATGATCTGCAACAGCGTCACCGAGCATGCACCGTGACCGCGCCGGCCGTGCCGGTGCCCGTCAGCAGGAGGAAGTGGCTCAGCTCCTCGATGCACTCCAGTCTGTCGCGCGCCTCGTCGGTGTCCCGGCCCCAGGCGAGGATGCCGCTGCGCTCGACGAGCAGGGCCGGCGGCACGTCGGCGGCCGCGGCGTCGAGGGCCCGCGTCACGTCGTCGGCGACACGGGAGACGTCGGGCCGGTTGGCGACGACCGGCAGTGCGACCAGGCGGGGGTCCGGGCTGCCGAGACCCTTCGCCATCTCCAGGTCCCGGAAGACGACGCGGCCGATGTGCCCGTCGCCGGCGGCCAGGGTGGCGAGGGCGGTGGAGTACGGGGCGTGCGCGTGGACCACCGCCGCGCAGTCGGGCAGCCGGCGGTGGACCGCGAGGTGGATCGGGGTCTCGGCGGGGGGCCACTCGGTCTCCCCGGACAGCGGCAGGCCTTCGAACGGGTCGACCAGCACCGTGTCCGCCGGATCCATCACGCCCTTGTTCAGACCGCCCGCCGTGATCATGACCGCTTCACCCGAGCGGAGCGAGACGCTGCCGAACGTTCCCGGCAGCCAGCCGGAGCGGTGCAGGGACCGGCCGACGAGCGAGAGGTGTGCACGCTGCAGCTCGGCGTCGTCGCGGATGTATACGGGTTTCACCGGGGCTCTTCTCCTGACAGATGGAGCGACACGCGTACATCTCCTTCGTGGGGGGAGAGAGATGGAGAGGTATACCTACCGGTATAGCTACATGCTAGGGAGGCGATCTTTCCGGTGTCAACGACGCGGCGTCGGGGTGGCCGAATCGGGCCCTGGTGTTGAAATCTGACATCCCGTCTGGTAGCGGCCGGTCCCGGCGAGGCGGCGAGACGTCCGCTTCGTGGAGGTATGAGAATCACCCCGGACGTGGCCGAGGAATGAGCACCCGCCTCGCGGCAATGGCCAGAAGGCGAGTACGGCACATGTGATGCGGCGTCGTACGTGTACAGCACATCGGGTCCCTTGCCCGGCGGTTCTGCCGTTGCCCGTCGAGAGACAACAGGCCGACCCTGTACAGCCGTTGCACGAGGTGACGATAGTGAAGCCACTTCCACCGCAGGGACGCCGGCCCCGTGAAGAGCGGGATGCGATTTCCCACTCCTTTCTTCGGTGCAGGCCGCTGTCGTCACGTCTGAGGAGGCCGAGATGGGTGCACACATAGAATCTGCCGAACTGGTGGTGTCGCCGGGCGATTTCTTCCAGGTCGGTGAAACAAAGCGGATCAGATCATCCATCGGACTCAGGCTGTCGGACCACTCCTACCTTCCGAAGGCGGACGAGCCACGCGCCGACTGGGTCGCGAGCGTCGCCGTGCCGGCGTTCAAGACCCTGGCCCGGATGGGCGTCCTCGCCCCGACCTTCTGCACGATCGGGACGGGCGCGGGGCTGGACGCCCTGGCGGCCGTGGAGATCCTGCACGCACGGACGGTGGGCTTCACCGACCTCCACGAAGACGTCCTCGCCCACGCGCGGGAGAACATCCGGAGCAATCTGCTCGACGACGACGTCCAACTGGTCGGGGGCGCCGGGGACATCCTCGCCCCGATGGCCGGACGGCTGTCCCAGGTCGACGTGGTCTACGAGAACCTCCCCAACATCCCGATGGCGGACAGCGGGGACCTCGCCGCCGGCCAGACCAGCTCGACCTTCATCACGGAGCGCAGCGAGGAGATCCCCGGCTTCGCCGAGAAGAACCTCGTCACGCTGCACTATCTGGCCCTCCAGCAGGCGCATCCGTTCCTCCGGGTCGGCGGCCATGTGCTGTCGTCCATCGGTGCGCGCGTGCCGTTGTCCGAGATCCTGGCCCTCTCCGGGGCCGCCGGATACAACGGCAGCATCCTGACCTACACCTGGAAGGTCCAGTCCGAACCGCGCGACGTCGTCGGCGGCTACGCCCAGTGGGAACGCGAGGGACTGGGGCCGTTCCACTTCTATCCGGTGAACATTCTGCGTGACGCGTTCGAGGGCCTGTCGGTCGCGGCGGCCGGGGCGCAGGCGCTCCGACTGGAAAAGCGGCTCTCGCCGTTCGAGATATCCGCGGTGGACGCGCTGACCCTGGTCGAGCGCGGCGAAAAGGTCGGGCACACGGTCGCCGTTCTCGACTCCGTGAAGATTCCCGACTCCGGCGCGCCGAGGTGGAATTCATGAATCCCGGCGGCCGAAACACGGCTCCGTGATGGGCAGCACGCGAAAGAACGTGGCCGCGGCGCTGACGGCGGCCCTGCTCTGGGCCTTCGCCTTCGTCGCACCGGCCGCCGTCAAGCCCGCGAGCGAGCTCCTGCTGGTCACCGGCCGCTACTCCCTGTTCGGGCTGTGCGGCCTCTACGTCCTGTACCGCGGCCGGCGCCAGCTCGGGCAGATGCCCCTCCGGCGGATCCTCTTCGGCCTGTACCTCGGCTTCGTGGGGTATTTCTGCTTCTACGTCTGCGTCTCGTACTCCGCGACCATGGGCAGCGGCTTCATCACCGCCGTGGTCGTGGGATCGTCACCGATCACGATCGCGGTGGCCGGCAATGTCGCCGAAAAGCGAATGTCGTGGAGCGAGTTGGTCGCACCGGTCGTCCTGATCCTGATCGGCCTCACCCTCCTCAGCTCCTCGGACTTCGTCCACGGACAGCGTGCGGACGGCGCGAACGACTCGATCCTCGGCATCGCGCTGGCCCTCGGGGCCATGCTCACCTGGTCCTACTTCGTGGTCCGCAACGCCCAGTCGCAGCGCACCTGGGAGACGAAGCCGGACCCCACCATCTGGGCGGCCCTGGTGGCGATGGGCGCCGGTGGCGCCTCCATGGTCCTGCTCCCCTTCGCCCTCGCCACCACACCCGACGCGACGTTCACCCCGTACCCCCTGTTCAAGATCATCGCGTGGTGCGTGTTCCTGGGCGTCATCGGATCCTGGTGGGGGACGTACATCTGGGTGAAGGCGGCACAGGGCATCCCGGTTCCGCTGGTCGGGCCGCTGCTCGCCACCGAGACCATCTTCGGGGCGATCATGAGCCTGCCGGTGGAGCGGCGGACGCCCTCCTGGACCGAGGTCGGCGGTGCCCTGTTCGTGCTCTCCGGGATCGCCGTCTACCTGGTGTTCGACGTGAGGAACTCCCGCAGCGGGCCGAGTGCGCAGCGGCCACGCTCGTTGGCGTCATCCGACAAGGAGGCAATTTCATGAGCAACTCCTTCACCAACATCAAGAAGTCCCACGTGTTCTTCGACGACTCCCCCGGCCTGAAGAGCTACTACGAGGACTGGGCGCCGCGGTACGACGTGGACCTGACGGACCAGAAGTGGGTGTCGCCGCGTGTGGCCGCCAACCTGGTGCACCTGCTCGCCTCCGCCTACGCGGCGCCAAAGACCGCCGTCTTCGACGCCGGCTGCGGTACCGGCCTGGTCGGCGTCGTCCTGCGTTCGCTGGGCGACTACGTCATAGACGGCGTCGACCTGTCGGAGAACATGGCCGCCGAGGCCGGCAGGACCAACGCGTACCGGAAGGTCTACGGCGGCGTGGATCTCTCGGTGGCCCGGCGGGACGAGCGGCTGGACCGGTACGGCATCGTGGTCAGCAGCGGTGTGTTCACCCTCGGCCATGTGCGCCCGACGGCCCTGCTCACGCTGATCGAGTACGCGCTGCCGGGCGGACTGATCGTGGTGTCCACCCGCGGCAGCTACGCCACCGCGACGGGATTCGAGGACTTCGCCCGCTCGGACCGGGTCCGAGAGCTGGTCTCGCTGGAGTTCACGCTCCGCGACGCCCACTACATCGCCGAGGAGGGGGGCGACTACTGGGTCTTCCGCAAGACCGGACCGGCGCGGTGACCAGGGCGCGGCGCAGCCGCGCCGGTACGGCCGAGCGCGTACCACCCGCCCACCCCTCTTCCGTTCTGGAGTGCCATGTCCCGCTCCCTGTTCACCTCGGAGTCCGTGACCGAGGGCCATCCCGACAAGATCGCCGACCAGATCAGTGACACCGTCCTCGACGCGCTGCTGCGTCAGGACCCCGCCTCGCGCGTCGCGGTCGAGACGCTCATCACCACCGGTCAGGTGCACCTCGCGGGCGAGGTGACGACCTCCGCCCGCGTCGACATCCCCGCGCTGGTGCGGGAGAAGATCCTCGACATCGGCTACGACGCCTCGGCCAAGGGCTTCGACGGCGCCTCGTGCGGGGTGTCGGTGTCGATCGGAGCGCAGTCCCCGGACATCGCGCAGGGCGTCGACACGGCGTACGAGTCCAGGGGCGCGGGCGCCGCCCCGTCGGCCGGGGCCGACGAGCTGAGCCGGCAGGGCGCGGGCGACCAGGGCCTGATGTTCGGCTACGCGACCACCGAGACGCCGACCCTGATGCCACTGCCCATCGAGCTGGCGCACCGCCTCGCGCGCCGTCTGACGCAGGTCCGCAAGGACGGCACCGTCCCCTACCTGCGTCCCGACGGCAAGACCCAGGTCACCATCGAGTACCTGGGCAGCCGGCCGGTCCGCCTGGACACCGTCGTCGTCTCCTCGCAGCACGCGAGCGACATCGACCTGGACCGTCTGCTGACGCCCGACGTCCGCGAGTACGTCGTCGAACACGTCCTCGCCCAACTCGCCGACGACGGGATCAAGTTGGACACCGACGGCTACCGCCTGCTGGTCAACCCGACCGGCCGCTTCGAGATCGGCGGCCCGATGGGCGACGCGGGCCTGACCGGCCGCAAGATCATCATCGACACCTACGGCGGCTACGCCCGGCACGGCGGCGGCGCCTTCTCCGGCAAGGACCCGTCCAAGGTGGACCGTTCGGCGGCGTACGCGATGCGCTGGGTCGCCAAGAACGTCGTCGCGGCCGGGCTGGCCGAGCGGTGCGAGGTCCAGGTCGCGTACGCCATCGGCAAGGCCGAGCCGGTGGGCCTGTTCGTCGAGACGTTCGGCACCCACGCTGTCGCCGTCGAGAGGATCGAGCACGCCGTCACCGAGGTCTTCGACCTGCGCCCGGCCGCGATCATCCGCGATCTCGACCTGTTGCGTCCGATCTACGGCCGGACCGCGGCCTACGGCCACTTCGGCCGGGAGCTGCCGGACTTCACCTGGGAGCGCACCGACCGCGCCGCCGCCCTGCGCCAGGCGGTGGCGGCGGGCTGACGGCGCGCCGCCGGACGCGGTCCGGCGCGGCAGACGGCGGTGCGCGGTTTCCCCCGGCCGCGCACCGCTTACCCGCACGGCGCCGCACGCGCCCTCCCCTCCCCTCTCTCCCTCCCCCTCTCCCCTGCCCCGGCCCCAGGACCAAGGAGTGCCGTCCATGCGTATCGCCGTGACCGGGTCGATCGCGACCGACCATCTGATGGTGTTTCCCGGGCGCTTCGCCGAGCAGCTGATCAAGGAGCGACTGGAGCGGATCTCCTTGTCGTTCCTCGCCGACCGGCTGGAGGTGCGCAGAGGCGGGGTCGGCGCCAACATCGCCTTCGGGCTCGGCCTGCTCGGCCTCGATCCGCTCCTGGTCGGTGCGGCGGGCGTCGACTTCGCCGAGTACGGCGCCTGGCTGCGGGCGCACGGCGTCGACACGTCCGGCGTCCGCGTCAGCGAACGTCTGCACACCGCGCGCTTCGTGTGCACCACCGACGAGGACCAGAACCAGATCGCCACCTTCTACGCCGGTGCCATGGCCGAGGCGTCCCGGATCGACCTGGCCGCGGTCGCCGGGCGCACCGGCAGGCCCGCGCTCGTGCTGATCGGCGCCGACGACCCCGCCGCCATGCTGCGCCACACCGCCGCGGCCCACCGTCTCGGCATCCCCGTCGCCGCCGACCCCTCCCAGCAGCTCGCCCGCCTCGACCGCGAGCAGGCCCGTCAACTCATCGACGGCGTACGGTGGTTGTTCACCAACGAGTACGAGGCCGCGCTGCTGCTCGAACGCACCGGATGGACCCGCGAGCACCTGCTCGGCCGGATCGGCACCTGGATCACCACACTGGGCGAGGCCGGGGTGTCACTGGCCCGCTCCGGCGCGCCCGCCCTGCGGATACCCGCCGTGCCCGCGGACGAGATCGCCGACCCCACGGGGGCGGGGGACGCCTTCCGCTCCGGCTTCCTCGCCGGTACGGCGTGGGGCCGGCCGCAGGAACAGTCCGCCCGGCTCGGCTGCGCCCTGGCCACCACGGCGCTGGAGTCGGTCGGCACCCAGGAGTACAAGCTGATCCCGTCGGACCTCGTCGCCCGCATCGACCGGGCGTACGGCGCGGACACGGCCCGCGCCCTCGAACCCCGGCTGGCGCAGGTGCCGTGACGCCGCCGGGGTCACGCCAGGCCGGCCGCCGTCGCGCGCGCGAATCCCTCGGGGTTGTCCAGCATGATGTTGTGGCCGCAGTCCGGTACCCGCGTCACGGTGACGCCGGCCGCCTCCAGGGACTCGATGCCGGTGAAGGCGTCATCGGCCTCGGGGAGCAGGTAGGTGCGCGGAATCGGCAGGCCGACGAGGAGTTGGCGCATGGTGGGGGTGGTGCCGCGGACGAGATGCGCGGCGCTGCGGTACAGCCCCTCGCGACCGGCCAGGCGCATGGTGGACCACCAGTGCGGGCCGACCCGGTCGCGGACCTCCGCCCAGCCGCCCGCCAGGAACGCCTCCTCCGAGTAGGACGCGATGCCGCTGCTGCCGCCCCCGCGCGGCCGGGGCTGGAGCGGATCGAGGTTGGCGTCGATCAGGACGAGGCGTGAGACCAGCCCGGGGTGGCGGGCGGCCAGCACGATCGCCACGGAGCCGCCCATGCTGTGCGCGATGAGCTCGCCGCCCGTGACTCCGGCGGAGGTCAGGGCGGCGGCCAGCGTGTCCGCGTGGGATTCGAGGGTGTAGTCGAAGTCCGCCGGACGGTCGCTGATGCCGTGTCCGAGCAGGTCGATCAGCAGCGAGCGGCGGCCGGCGAGCAGCGGGTGGACCGCGGCCGCGGCGAAGTACGCCGGCGAGGTGGCTCCCAGGCCGTGCACGTACACACGGGCCGCCTCCTCCCCCGGCAGTTCCACCCAGCGCATCAGATCACCCGCGGGCGTCACAGCGGCGGCACGCATGTCCGTCCCCCTCCCCCTATGTCGATTCGACATACCTTACGCCCGCCCCGCGCTGCCTCACAATGGAAGGCATGCCGATATCCGGGACACCCAGCCGCGCCCAGCTCGTCGACCATCTGGTGAGGACCCGTATCGCGGGGGACGTCGCCACGCCCCGCGAGAACAACCTCTCCCACTACCGCAAGCTGGCCAACGGCGACCGCCACTACTGGCTCGGTCTGGAGCTGGACGACCGCTGGGCGGACGAGCAGGACGTGCTCGCCGTGATGGCCGAGCGGGTGGGCGTCAACGACGACCCCGAGTACCGGTACGGACAGGACACCATCGACCCCGAGTTGACCGTGGACGGGCTGGAGCGGATGGCGGCGCGGCTGCGCAAGGCGGCCGAGGGTCGCCAGCGGGTGCTGTTCGCGACCGGTCACCCGGGCGGCCTGCTGGACGTGCACCGGGCCACGGCCGCCGCGCTGCGCGCCGCCGGCTGCGAGATCGTGGTCATCCCGGACGGGCTCCAGACGGACGAGGGCTACGTCATGCAGTTCGCGGACGTGGCGGTGCTGGAGCACGGGGCGACGCTGTGGCACACCCACTCCGGGGAGCCGATGCGGGCCGTTCTGACGGGACTTGAGCGCGAGGGGCGTCCGCTGCCCGACCTCGTCGTCGCCGACCACGGCTGGGCCGGGTACGCCGGGCAGCACGGTGTCGACTCCGTCGGGTACGCCGACTGCAACGACCCGGCGCTGTTCCTCGCCGAGTCCGAGGGCACCCTCCAGGCCGTCGTACCGCTGGACGACCATGTGCTGAGCCCGCGTCACTACGACCCGCTGACGGCCTATCTGCTGGCGGAGTCGGGGCTCGTGACGGACTGACGGCACCGGACGACAGCACTGTGCGGCTCCTCGCGCGCGGAGCCGCACAGTGTAGGCGCTGTCTGCGTCAGTGGTCAGCGGCCGTTGTCGCCACCGCCGTTGCGGCCGTTGTCGCCACCGCCGTTGCGACCGTTGTCGCCACCGCCGTTGCGACCGTTGTCGCCGCCACCGCGGCCGTTGTCGCCGCCGTTGCGGCCGCGGTCGCCGCCGCCGTTGCGGCCGCGGTTGCCGCCGCCGTTGCGGCCGCGGTTGCCGCCGTGGTGACGGCCGCCGTGATGGTGACGGCCGCCGCCGCAGCCGCATTCGTGGTGCCGGTGGTGGCCGCCGCGGTGGCCCTCGGGCGCCGCAGCAGCGGTGCCGGCCGCGCCGATCGAGGCTCCGCCCGCCAGCATCAGGCCGGCAGTGGACAGCACGACATAACGCTTGATGCGCTGTGCTCGCATGGGTTGTACCCTTTCGTTTCCATCATCTGCCGCGTCTCCCGGGGAAGCGGAGGGGCGGGTCGGATGGTCGGGCGCCGCGCTCACGGAGGGGGAAGGCACGGCGCGCTCTTCAGGTGTCACCGCAGAGGTTGGCCACACGGCCATGCCTTCCGGCATCACACGTTCCGCTTGCACGAATCGTGTCCGGTCGGTCACGCCGTGTACTGCGGCTTCACTGAATGAGCGTAGTGGCCCATCCGCCATCCGGCATCTCGGGACGAATCAGGCACGTGGGACGCGGACCACGCCCTCCTGGATGACGGTGATGGCGAGTTGCCCGTCCTGTGTGTAGATCCGGGCCTGGCCGAGACCCCGGCCGCCGTGCGCGGACGGCGACTCCTGGTCGTACAGCAGCCATTCGTCGGCGCGGAAGGGCCGGTGGAACCACATCGCGTGGTCCAGCGAGGCGCCCACGACGTCCCCCACGGCCCACCCACCACGGCCGTGCGCGAGCAGCACGGAGTCGAGGAGGGTCATGTCGGAGACATAGGTGGCGAGGACGACATGGAGGAGGGGGTCGTCGTCGAGCTTGCCGTTGGTGCGGAACCACACCTGCGAGTGCGGCTCGCGCGCCGTGCCGAACCGGCCGTACGGCGGCTCCTCGACGTAGCGCAGATCGACCGCTTCCCGGGCCTCGAGGAACTTCTCGACCACGGCCGGATCGAGATGGCCGTAGCCGCGCAGCCGCTCCTGGGAGGTGGGCAGGGTCGCCGGGTCCGGGGCGGGCGGCATCGGCGTCTGGTGGTCGAGCCCCTCCTCGTCCACCTGGAAGGAGGCGGAGAGGTGGAAGATCGGCTTGCCGTGCTGGACGGCGACGACGCGGCGCGTGGTGAAGGAGCGGCCGTCGCGGATGCGGTCCACGGTGTAGACGATCGGCGCGCCGGGGTCGCCCGGGCGCAGGAAGTACGCGTGGAGGGAGTGGGCGGGCCGGTCAGCGGGGACCGTCCGCCCCGCGGCGACCAGCGCCTGCGCCGCGACCTGCCCGCCGAAGACGCGGGGTACGACGGCGGAGCGGGACTGGCCGCGGAAGATGTCCTCCTCGATCTGCTCCAGGTCGAGCAGATCGAGGAGGTCCTGAAGTGCCTGGCTCATGGCGTCAGTTGTACCGGCCACTCGTGGGCGGCGGGTTGCACGGCCCTTACAGGCCCATGTCCTTGGCGATGATGGACTTCATGATCTCGCTGGTGCCGCCGTAGATGCGGTTGACGCGGTTGTCGGCGTACAGGCGGGCGATCGGGTACTCGTTCATGTAGCCGTAGCCGCCGTGCAGCTGGAGGCAGCGGTCGATCACGCGGTGGGCGACCTCGGTGCAGAACAGCTTCGCGGAGGCGGCCTCGGCGGGCGTCAGCTCGCCGGCGTCCAGCGCCTCGGTGGCGCGGTCGGCGACGGCCTCGGCGGCGTCCACCTCGGCCTGGCAGGCGGCCAGCTCGAACTTGGTGTTCTGGAAGTGGGCGACCGGCTTGCCGAAGACGGTGCGCTCCTGCACGTACTGCTTGGCGAACCGGACGGCGGCCTTGGCCTGCGCGTAGGCGCCGAAGGCGATGCCCCAGCGCTCGGAGGCGAGGTTGTGGCCGAGGTAGTAGAAGCCCTTGTTCTCCTCGCCGAGCAGGTCCTCGACGGGCACCTTGACGTCGACGAACGCCAGCTCGGCGGTGTCGGAGGTCTTCAGGCCGAGCTTGTCGAGCTTGCGGCCGACGGAGTAGCCCTCGGACTTGGTGTCGACGGCGAACAGGGAGATGCCGTGGCGGCGGTCCTCGGCGGTGGGCGCGGAGGTGCGGGCGCACACGATCACGCGGTCGGCGTGGACACCGCCGGTGATGAAGGTCTTGGCGCCGTTGAGGACGTAGTGCGTGCCGTCCTCGGAGAGCTTGGCGGTGGACTTCATGCCCGCGAGGTCGGAGCCGGTGCCCGGCTCCGTCATCGCGATGGCCCACATCTCCTCGCCGGTGACGAACTTCGGCAGGTAGCGCTTCTTCTGCTCGTCCGTGGCCAGCATCTTGATGTAGGGCAGGGCGAGCAGCACGTGCACGCCGGAGCCGCCGAACTGGACGCCCGCGCGCGCGGTCTCCTCGTAGAGGACGGCCTCGAACTTGTGGCTGTCCAGGCCCGCCCCGCCGAACTCCTCGGGCACGTTGATGCCGAAGATGCCCAGCTCACCGAGCTTGTAGTAGAAGTCGCGCGGCGCCTGGCCGGCGGCGAACCACTCGTCGTAGACCGGCACGACCTCGGCCTCGATGAAGGCGCGGAGGGTCTCCCGGAACGCCTCGTGATCCTCGTTGAACACCGTACGGCGCACGGTTACCTCCACGTACCTCGGCATATCGGCTGTCTAAGCGCTTGCTCAGACTTGAAGATACCGGCCAGTACGCGACCGCGTCCAGAGATGCACGTCACTCCCCGGCGACGCCCGCCGCCTTGAACGCCCCGCACGCCATCCGGTGCAGCAGGGCGGCCGTGGCGCCACGGCCGGGCAGGGTGCCGGCGCGGCCGAGGTGGGGGGTGGAGTTCAGCAGGCCGAAGACGGAGTGGACGGCGGAGCGGGCGGCGGGCTCGGTCAGCGCCGGATACACCTCGCGGACCACCTCCACCCACAGCTCGACGTACTGCCGCTGGAGCTGGCGCACCAGCTTGCGGTCGCTGTCGCGCAGCCGGTCCAGCTCGCGGTCGTGCAGGGTGATCAGCGGGCGGTCGTCCAGGGCGAAGTCGATGTGGCCCTCGACGAGCGAGTCGAGGACGGCTCGCGCGCCGGTGGCGCCGTCCGCCTCCGCCAGCCGTCGTCTGGCCCCCGTCAGCAGCTGGCCGCTGATGCCCACCAGCAGCTCGGCGAGCATCGCGTCCTTGCCCGGGAAGTGGCGGTACAGGCCGGGACCGCTGATACCGACGGCGGCGCCTATCTCGTCCACCCCGACACCGTGGAATCCGCGCTCGGCGAAGAGCCGGGCGGCCTCCTTCAGGATCTGCTCGCGCCGGGTGGAGGCGTCGGTTCTGGTGACCATGCAGTAATTCTAGACAGGGAGGTTAGCGGTCGTTAACCTGGAGGAAATGGTTAACGCTCATTAACACGTGATCCACGGGTTCGATCACCGGTGAGGGGACCGCAGGATGCAGGAGGCACCGGAGCTCCGGAGCGCGGCAGATCCCGCGTCGGAGGCCTGGCGGGCCAATGAACAAGCCCATCTCGCACTCGTCGGGGAGCTGCGCGGCAAGCTGGCCGCGGCGGCGCTCGGCGGTGGCGAGAAGGCCCGCGCCCGGCACACCGCGCGCGGCAAGCTGCTGCCCAGGGACCGGGTGGACACGCTGCTCGACGCGGGCTCGCCGTTCCTGGAGCTGGCCCCGCTCGCGGCCGAGGGGATGTACGACGGCGCGGCCCCGGCCGCCGGCGTGATCGCCGGGATCGGGCGGGTCAGCGGGCGCGAGTGCGTGATCGTCGCCAACGACGCCACGGTCAAGGGCGGCACGTACTACCCGATGACCGTGAAGAAGCACCTGCGCGCCCAGGAGGTGGCCCTCGACAACCGCCTGCCGTGCGTCTACCTGGTCGACTCCGGCGGCGCCTTCCTGCCGATGCAGGACGAGGTGTTCCCGGACCGCGAGCACTTCGGGCGGATCTTCTACAACCAGGCGCGGATGTCCGGGGCCGGGATCCCGCAGATCGCGGCCGTCCTCGGGTCCTGCACGGCGGGCGGGGCGTACGTCCCGGCGATGAGCGACGAGGCGGTGATCGTCCGCGGCCAGGGGACGATCTTCCTCGGCGGACCCCCGCTGGTGAAGGCCGCGACCGGTGAGGTCGTCACGGCCGAGGAGCTGGGCGGCGGCGAGGTCCACTCCCGGGTCTCGGGCGTCACCGACCACCTCGCCGAGGACGACGCGCACGCGCTCAGGATCGTGCGGAACATCGTCGCCACGCTGCCCGCCCGGCGCTCCCTGCCCTGGGACGTCACCCCGGTCGCCGAGCCCAAGGCGGACCCCTACGGGCTGTACGGCGCGGTCCCGGTCGACTCCCGTACCCCCTACGACGTACGCGAGATCATCGCGCGCATCACGGACGGCTCCCGGTTCGCCGAGTTCAAGAGCGAGTTCGGGCAGACGCTCGTCACCGGCTTCGCGCGGATCCACGGCCACCCGGTCGGGATCGTCGCCAACAACGGCATCCTCTTCTCCGAGTCCGCGCAGAAGGGCGCCCACTTCATCGAGCTGTGCGACCAGCGCGGGATCCCCCTGGTGTTCCTCCAGAACATCTCGGGGTTCATGGTCGGCAAGGACTACGAGGCGGGCGGTATCGCCAAGCACGGCGCCAAGATGGTGACGGCCGTGGCCTGCACGCGCGTGCCGAAGCTGACGGTGGTGGTCGGCGGTTCGTACGGCGCGGGCAACTACTCGATGTGCGGCCGGGCCTACTCCCCCCGCTTCCTGTGGATGTGGCCGAACGCCAAGATCTCCGTCATGGGCGGCGAGCAGGCGGCGTCCGTCCTCGCCACCGTCAAGCGCGACCAGCTGGAGGCGCGCGGCGAGCAGTGGCCCGCCGAGGACGAGGACGCCTTCAAGGCGCCGATCCGCGCGCAGTACGAGCGCCAGGGCAGCGCCTACTACGCCACCGCCCGCCTCTGGGACGACGGCGTGATCGACCCGCTGGAGACCCGTCAGGTGCTGGGTCTGGCCCTGACGGCTTGTGCCAACGCGCCGCTGGGTGACCCCCAGTTCGGCGTCTTCCGGATGTGAGGAGGGGAACCGTGTTCGACACAGTGCTGGTCGCCAACCGGGGCGAGATCGCCGTACGCGTCATCCGTACGCTCCGCTCGCTGGGCGTGCGCTCGGTGGCGGTCTTCTCCGACGCCGACGCGGACGCGCGGCATGTCCGGGAGGCCGACACGGCGGTACGGATCGGCCCGGCACCGGCGGCCGAGAGCTATCTGTCGGTGGAGCGCCTGCTGGAAGCGGCCGCCCGCACGGGTGCGCAGGCCGTGCACCCGGGGTACGGCTTCCTCGCCGAGAACGCCGCCTTCGCGCGCGCCTGCGAGGAGGCGGGGCTGGCGTTCATCGGCCCCTCCGCGGACGCGATCGCGATCATGGGCGACAAGATCCGCGCCAAGGAGACGGTGCGGGCGGCCGGGGTGCCGGTGGTGCCCGGCGGCCGCGATCCCGAACTGGCCGAGGCCGCCCGTGCGTTGGGCGCGCCCGTGCTGCTGAAGCCGTCGGCGGGCGGCGGCGGCAAGGGCATGCGCCTGGTGCGGGACATGACGGCCCTGGAGGAGGAGATCGCCGCCGCCCGACGCGAGGCCCGCGCCTCCTTCGGCGACGACACGCTGCTCGTGGAGCGGTGGATCGACCGGCCCCGGCACATCGAGATCCAGGTGCTGGCCGACGGCCACGGGAACGTCGTGCACCTCGGCGAGCGCGAGTGCTCGCTCCAGCGGCGGCACCAGAAGGTCGTCGAGGAGGCGCCGAGCGTGCTCCTCGACGAGGCCACGCGCGCGTCGATGGGCGAGGCGGCCGTGCAGGCGGCCCGCTCCTGCGGGTACCGGGGCGCGGGCACGGTGGAGTTCATCGTGCCGGGAGGCGACCCGACGCAGTACTACTTCATGGAGATGAACACCCGTCTCCAGGTGGAGCACCCGGTCACCGAACTGGTCACCGGACTGGACCTGGTGGAGTGGCAGCTGCGGGTGGCGGCCGGCGAGGAACTGGGCTTCACACAGGCGGACGTGACCCTGACCGGTCACGCGATCGAGGCCCGCATCTGCGCCGAGGACCCCGCGCGCGGCTTCCTCCCCTCCGGCGGCACGGTGCTGCTGCTGGACGAGCCGCAGGGCGACGGCGTCCGCACGGACTCCGGGCTCAGCGAGGGCACCGAGGTGGGCAGCCTGTACGACCCGATGCTGTCCAAGGTCATCGCCTACGGCCCCGACCGCGGGACGGCGCTGGCGAGGCTCCGGGCGGCCCTCGCGCGGACGGTCACGCTGGGCGTGCCGACCAACGCGGGCTTCCTGCGGCGGCTTCTGGGCCATCCCGCGGTCGTGGTCGGCGAGTTGGACACGGGGCTCGTCGAGCGGGTGGTGGACGAACTGGTCCCCGCGCAGGTGCCGGAGGAGGTGTACGAGGCCGCGGCGGCCGTACGCGCGGCAGCGCTGGAGCCCCGCGCCGAGGGCTGGATCGACCCCTTCTCGGTGCCGAGCGGCTGGCGCCTGGGCGGCACCCCGAAGCCGCCCGTCTTCCATCTGCGGGTGCAGGACCCGGTGGCGTACACCCCCCGTGGCTCCCACACCGTCACCGGGGACCGGGTGAGCGTCACGCTGGACGGTGTCTGGCACACCTTCCGCCGGGCCGGTGACTGGGTCGGGCGCGACGGCGACGCCTGGCAGGTGCGCGACCACGACCCGGTCGCCGCGTCCCTGAGCGGGGCCGCGCACGCGGGTGCCGACTCACTGACCGCGCCGATGCCGGGCACGGTCACGGTGGTGAAGGTCGCCGTCGGCGACGAGGTCGCGGCCGGACAGAGCCTGCTGGTGGTGGAGGCCATGAAGATGGAGCACGTCATCTCCGCCCCGCACGCGGGCACGGTCGCCGAGCTGGACGTGACGCCGGGCACGACGGTCGCCATGGACCAGGTGCTCGCGGTGATCGCACCGCACGAGGAGACCGGGGAGGTGGCGCAGTGACCGCCGAGGGTCTGCCCATGGTCGTACCGGCCACCGACCTGCCCGCGCGGGTCCGGATCCACGAGGTCGGGGCGCGCGACGGGCTGCAGAACGAGAAGACGGCCGTACCGACCGAGGTGAAGGCGGAGTTCGTCCGCCGGCTCGCCGGTGCCGGCCTGACGACGATCGAGGCGACGAGCTTCGTACACCCCAAGTGGGTGCCCCAACTGGCCGACGCCGAGCAGCTGTTCTCGCTGGTGAGGGACGTTCCGGGGGTGGAACTCCCGGTGCTGGTCCCCAACCAGCGCGGCCTGGAGCGGGCCCTGGCCCTCGGCGCCGAGCGGATCGCCGTGTTCGCGAGCGCCACCGAGTCCTTCGCGAAGGCCAACCTCAACCGCTCGCTGGACGAGTCGCTGGCCGTGTTCGCGCCGGTGGTGCGCCGGGCGAAGGACGAGGGCGTGCACGTGCGCGGCTATGTGTCCATGTGCTTCGGCGACCCATGGGAGGGGGCGGTCCCCCTGCACCAGGTGGCCCGCGTCTGCACCGCCCTGCGGGACATGGGCTGCGACGAGCTGAGCCTCGGCGACACGATCGGCGTGGCGACCCCGGGCCATGTCCTCGAACTGCTCTCCCTGCTGAACGAGGAGGGCGTGCCGACGAACACGATCGGCGTGCACTTCCACGACACCTACGGCCAGGCGCTCGCGAACACCTACGCGGCGCTGGAGCACGGGGTGACCACGGTCGACGCGTCCGCCGGCGGCCTCGGCGGCTGCCCTTACGCCAGGTCGGCCACCGGCAATCTCGCGACCGAGGACCTCGTCTGGATGCTGCACGGCCTCGGCATCGAGACCGGGGTCGACCTCGGCCGTCTCACCGCCACCAGCGTGTGGATGGCCGAACGGCTGGGCCGCCCCAGCCCGTCCCGTACCGTCCGCGCTCTCTCCCACAAGGACCAGTGATCAGCATGGACCACCGTCTCAGCCCCGAGCTGGAGGAACTCCGCCGTACGGTGGAGGAGTTCGCGCACGACGTGGTGGCGCCGAAGATCGGCGACTTCTACGAGCGACACGAGTTCCCGTACGAGATCGTCCGCGAGATGGGCCGCATGGGCCTGTTCGGGCTGCCGTTCCCGGAGGAGTACGGCGGCATGGGCGGCGACTACCTGGCCCTCGGCATCGCGCTGGAGGAGCTGGCGCGGGTCGACTCCTCCGTGGCCATCACCCTGGAGGCGGGCGTCTCGCTGGGCGCCATGCCGCTGCACCTGTTCGGCACGCAGGAGCAGAAGCGCGAGTGGCTGCCCCGGCTGTGCGCCGGCGAGATCCTGGGCGCGTTCGGCCTGACCGAGCCGGACGGCGGCTCGGACGCCGGGGCGACGCGCACCACGGCCCGCCTGGACGCGGACACGAACGAATGGGTGATCAACGGCACGAAGTGCTTCATCACCAACTCCGGTACGGACATCACCGGTCTGGTGACGGTCACGGCGGTCACCGGCCGCAAGCCGGACGGCAAGCCGCTCATCTCCTCCATCATCGTCCCGTCGGGCACGCCCGGCTTCACGGTGGCGGCGCCGTACTCGAAGGTCGGCTGGAACGCCTCGGACACCCGTGAGCTGTCCTTCTCGGACGTCCGCGTCCCGGCGGCCAACCTGCTGGGCGAGGAGGGCCGGGGCTACGCCCAGTTCCTGCGCATCCTGGACGAGGGCCGCATCGCCATCGCGGCGCTCGGGACGGGCCTGGCGCAGGGCTGTGTGGACGAGTCAGTGAAGTACGCGAAGGAGCGCGAGGCGTTCGGCCGTCCGATCGGCGCCAACCAGGCGATCCAGTTCAAGATCGCCGACATGGAGATGAAGGCCCACACGGCCCGCCTGGCCTGGCGCGACGCGGCGAGCCGCCTGGTCGCCGGTGAGCCCTTCAAGAAGGAGGCGGCCCTGGCCAAGCTCTACTCCTCCACCGTCGCGGTGGACAACGCCCGCGACGCGACCCAGATCCACGGCGGCTACGGCTTCATGAACGAGTACCCGGTGGCCCGCATGTGGCGGGACTCCAAGATCCTGGAGATCGGCGAGGGCACGAGCGAGGTCCAGCGGATGCTGATCGCGCGTGAGCTGGGGCTGGTGAGCTAGAGGTACGGGGTGGTCTTCGGCGAATCAGGTGGTTCTCTCGGGGCAGGGCATTGCGTGACGGGCGTGCGGGACGTTGATCAGCGCGTCCGTCATCTGCCTGGAGGTAACCGTGAAAGCCGCGAAGTACGCGACCGGATTGACGCTGGGACTGATGGTGACCGCCACACTGGTCACCACGGCCGCGTCCGCCGCGCCGCACTCCTCTCGGGCCGACCGCCTCGTCCTCACCAACTCCGACAACGGCCGCAGCGTGGCCCGGTCGGTCGGTGACGACACCGAGATCCGCCTGAAGGCCTCCCGCGAGCGGGGCCTGACGTACACGTGGAGCATGCCGAGCACCCGCGACGCCCACGTCCTGACTCGGACTGTCAGCGGCACGACACCGGCCGGTGACACCTACGCGGTCGTACACGCGAACGGCCCGGGCACCAGCACCGTCACCGCCGTGCGGCAGTGCCACGCCGGCCCCGGGCACACGTGCCCCCGTGCCCTCGCACCGTGGAAGGTCACCATCGAGGTGAGCTGAAACAGTGCACGGAGACGTCGCGCGGCGTCGGTCTTCAGGACCTGCTGACGCCTTGAAGGCCGACGCCGCGCATCACCCTGAGCCCGGTTGAGGGGCACGGGTGAGATCGGAGCCGCCTGCGCAGAGCCGTCGTGTCGTGCCACGGCCGTGGCATCGCGCACCCCGCCGTGCTGAACGTGCCGTTCGCCGCGATGCTCCTCGGCCCCGGCACTGCGCTCTTGCAGGGCGGTCCCCCGGCGCTGTTCCTCGCAGGCACGACAGCCGCCGAGTCCTGGACGCAGCTTCCGGTGGGGCCATGTCGGCGCGACTGGCGTCGGCCAGAAGGCCTCCCCGGTGTCGCCGGCGCAGCGGGGCGGCATGCCGGTCATTCCGACTCCGGAGGGTCGGCGTCGTCCCGCCGCCGCTCGCCCCTGCGGGCCTCGGCCACGACGCGACGCCAGGCACGGATCACGTCGGGCACCTGGTCGAGGATGCCCTTGAGGGCGAAGAGGAAGGCGGAGACGACACCCGCCGTCCCCAGAATTCCCAGGACGATCTGTAGATCCACGCTCGGCTGCCTTCCACGGAAGGAGGGGGCCGAACCGAGGGCGAACCACGTGGAGGATGGCAGGTGTCTCAGGCCGACCACCCCGGAAACGGATGATCAACTGAGGCCCTGCCGACGCACAGGCCGTGTGTGCAGTTGTCGCGATTGACGCGGCGTCCTCTACTGACACCGCGCCCGAAAGGGACGTCGGACCCATTCCCGTCGCAGTCGGCAGAGCCGACCGTGCGCACGCGACTCTAGCCGTGCCCCCTCCGGACTGTCCGCCGTATCGGGCGATCCCTTTCCGAGCCGGCGCGGCGCCGGGGGCGCACCCACCCCTGGACATCAAGTGAGGTTAGGCTAACCTATCTTCGAACCTGTCCGGCGGGCGCCACGCCCCGTTCGAAAGCAGTCATATCCATGCCCCTTGCCCGTGCCACCCATCTGACTCGCCGCGGAATCCTCGCCGCGGGCGGCGCCATCGGACTCGGTGCCGCGCTCGTCGCCTGCGGGGACGCCAAGGGCAAAGACAGTGGCTCCGGCAAGGGGACGGCCGCAGGCAGGTCCGGGCCCTGGTCGTTCAAGGACGACCGCGGTACGACCGTGAAGCTGGACAAGGCGCCCGCGAACATCGTCGCGTTCACCGGCGTCGGCGCCGCGCTCCACGACTACGGCGTCCAGGTCAAGGGCGTCTTCGGCCCGACCACGACCAAGGATGGCAAGGCCGACGTCCAGGCCGGCGACATGGACGTCAGCAAGGTGACCGTCCTCGGCAACGCCTGGGGCCAGTTCAACATCGAGAAGTACGCCTCGCTCGCGCCCGACGTGCTGATCTCCACGATGTTCGACAACGCCGGCACCCTCTGGTACGTCCCCGAGGAGTCCAAGAAGAAGATCGCGCAACTGGCCCCCAGTGTCGCCGTCTCCGTCTACGACCGCCAGCTGACCAAGTCCCTGGAGCGCATGTGGGAGTTGGCGGCGTCGCTCGGCGGTGACATGAAGGCCACGACGGTGACCGACGCCAAGAAGCGGTTCGAGGCCGCCGCGACCCGGCTGCGCGCCGCCGCGAAGGCCAAGCCCGACATCAAGGTGCTGGCCGGCTCCGCGAGCGACCAGCTCTTCTACGTCTCCGGCACCGACCTCTCCGTCGACCTGGAGTACTTCAAGGCCCTCGGTGTGAACTTCGTCGAGCCGCCGGAGAGCGCGAAGAAGGCGACCGGCGGCTGGTTCGAGTCGCTGAGCTGGGAGAACGTCGACAAGTACCAGGCCGACATCATCATGATGGACGACCGTTCCTCAGCGCTCCAGCCGGCCGGCATCACCAAGCCGACCTGGAAGAAGCTGCCCGCGGTGAAGGCGGGCCAGGTCATCTCCCGCTCCCCCGAGCCGATCCTGTCCTACGACAAGTGCGTGCCGCTGCTCACGAGTCTGGCCGAGGCCCTGGAGAAGGCGAAGAAGGTCAGCTAGGGGGTGCCGTTCGGATCATCCCGACCCGCACTGCTCGTCACGGCCGGCCTGATCCGAACGGCACCCCCTCGTCCAGCCAGCACCCCGAACCTGACGTCATCTCAGGAGCCGACATGACGACGGCCGTAGCCGCCCCGTACCGTTTCTTCTCCCTTCAGGTCGTACGGACGAGGCGGCTGGGGCCGTCTCTGGTCCGGGTCACCTTCACCGGGGAGGAGCTGTCCGCGTTCCGGTCACTGGGGCGCGACCAGTCCCTCTCGCTCTTCCTGCCGCACCCCCACCAGACCGAGCCCGCCGTCCCTCTCGATCTCGGCGACGGCTGGTGGCAGGCCTGGCGTGAACTGCCGGACGACGTACGAGCCGTGATGCGCTCGTACACGCTGCGGTCCCTGCGCCGGAACCCCGACGAGATCGACATCGACTTCGCCCTGCACACCCCGGCGGGCCCCGCCTCCCGCTGGGCCGCCCGCGCCACCGCCGGCGACCGGGCCCTGGTGCTCGGCCCGGTCCTCGCCGACAACCGCGCGATCCGCTTCCGGCCGCCCGCCGACACCGATCTCGTCGTGCTGTGGGGCGACGAGACCGCCGTACCCGCCGCGACCGCGATCCTCGCATCCCTCCCGGCAGGCACCCGCGCCCGGGCCTGGCTGGAGGTGCCGGACGCCCGCGACATCCAGGACGTGCGCACCGAGGCGGACGCGGAGATCACCTGGCTCGTACGGCACGACGGGTCCCCCACGGCCGTCGACGCCGTCCGGGCCGCCGCCCTCCCGTGCGACGAGCGGACGTACGTGTGGATCGCGGGCGAGTCCGGCCAGGTCAAGGCGTTGCGGCGGCACTTCGTCGGCGAGCGCGGGGTGGACCGGCGCCGGGTGACCTTCGTCGGGTACTGGCGACAGGGGATGACCGAAGAGCAGTTGCGGGCCGCCGAGTAGGCACCGCGCCGCACCGCACCGCCCCGTGACAGTGATCACGGGTGAGGCATGCCTCGATTTCTGAAAGTTAGGTTAGGCTTACCTAAGTTCGATCACCCCTCGGAGGACCCCCACATGCGCTCGCACCTGCTCAATGGCCTCACCGCGGAGCACTACCGCAGCTCCGTGACCGAAGGAGTCGAGCGGGTGGCGGCCAAACTCGCCACCACCGACCGCCCGTTCACCGGCGTCACCGTGGACGCCCTCGCCCCCCGCGTGGACGCCATCGACCTGGACCGCCCGCTCGGCAGCGCCACCGCCGCCCTGGACGAGCTGGAGGAGGTGTACCTGCGCGACGCGGTGTACTTCCACCACCCCCGCTACCTCGCCCACCTCAACTGCCCGGTCGTCATACCGGCGGTGCTCGGCGAGGCCGTGCTCTCCGCGGTCAACTCCTCCCTGGACACCTGGGACCAGTCGGCCGGCGGCACCCTGATCGAGCGCAGGCTCATCGACTGGACGGCCCGGCGGATCGGCCTCGGCCCCGCCGCCGACGGCGTGTTCACCTCCGGCGGCACCCAGTCCAACCTCCAGGCGCTGCTGCTCGCCCGGGAGGAGACCAAGAGCCCCTCCCCGGCGAAACTGCGGATCTTCGCCTCCGAGGTCAGCCACTTCAGCGTGCGGAAGTCCGCCACACTCCTCGGCCTGGGCCCGGACGCGGTCGTCCCGATACCCGTCGACCACGACAAGCGGATGCAGACCGTGGCCCTCGCCCGCGAACTGGAGCGCTGCGTGCAGGGCGGCCTCGTCCCCATGGCCGTCGTCGCCACCGCCGGCACCACCGACTTCGGCTCCATCGACCCGCTGCCCGAGACAGCCGAGCTGTGCGAGCGCTTCGGCACCTGGCTGCACGTCGACGCCGCCTACGGCTGCGGACTGCTCGCCTCCCTCAGGTACCGGGACCGCATCGAGGGCATCGAGCGCGCCGACTCCGTCACCGTGGACTACCACAAGTCCTTCTTCCAGCCGGTGAGTTCGTCCGCCGTCCTGGTACGGGACGCGACGACCCTGCGCCACGCCACCTACCACGCGGAGTACCTCAACCCGCGCCGCATGGTGCAGGAGCGCATCCCCAACCAGGTCGACAAGTCCCTGCAGACCACCCGCCGTTTCGACGCGCTCAAGCTGTGGATGACGCTGCGGGTGATGGGCGCCGACGGGATCGGCGAGCTCTTCGACGAGGTCTGCGACCTGGCGGCACAGGGCTGGGAGCTGCTGGCCGCCGACCCCCGGTTCGACGTCGTCGTGGCGCCCTCGCTCTCCACCCTCGTCTTCCGCTGGATCCCGGCCGCCGTCACCGACCCGGCCGCGATCGACCGCGCCAACCTCTACGCCCGCAAGGCCCTGTTCGCCTCCGGTGACGCCGTCGTCGCGGGCACCAAGGTGGGCGGCCGCCACTACCTGAAGTTCACCCTGCTCAACCCCGAGACGACCACGGCCGACATCGCCGCCGTCCTCGACCTGATCGCCGGCCACGCCGAGCAGTACCTGGGAGACTCCCTTGACCGCGCTTCCTGAAGCCCGCCGCATCCATGACTTCGTGGGGATCGGGCTCGGCCCCTTCAACCTCGGCCTGGCCTGTCTGACCGAGCCGATCCCCGAACTGGACGGCGTCTTCCTGGAGTCCAAGCCGGACTTCGAGTGGCACGCCGGGATGTTCCTGGACGGCGCCCACCTCCAGACGCCGTTCATGTCGGACCTGGTCACCCTCGCCGACCCGACCTCGCCGTACTCCTTCCTCAACTATCTGAAGGAGAAGGGCCGACTGTACTCGTTCTACATCCGCGAGAACTTCTATCCCCTGCGGGTCGAGTACGACGACTACTGCCGCTGGGCGGCGGGGCGGCTGAGCAGCGTCCGGTTCGGCACGACGGTCACCGAGGTGACGTACGAGGACGAGCTGTACGTCGTCCGCACCGAGCGCGGGGAGACGTACCGCGGCCGGCATCTGGTCCTCGGCACGGGCACGGTCCCCTTCGTCCCCGAGGCCTGCCGGGACCTCGGCGGCGACTTCCTGCACACCTCCCGGTACATGCACCGCAAGGCGGAGCTGCAGGCGAAGAAGTCGATCACGATCGTCGGCAGCGGCCAGAGCGCGGCCGAGATCTACCACGAGCTGCTCGCCGAGATCGACGTACACGGCTACGAGCTGAACTGGGTCACCCGCTCCCCGCGCTTCTTCCCGCTGGAGTACACCAAACTGACCCTGGAGATGACGTCCCCGGACTACGTCGACTACTTCCGCGCCCTGCCCGAGGAGACCCGCTACCGGCTGGAGAAGCAGCAGAAGGGGCTGTTCAAGGGCATCAACTCGGACCTGATCGACTCGATCTTCGATCTGCTCTACCAGAAGAACGTGGAGAGCGGCGACCGCCCGGTCCCGACCCGGCTGCTCACCAACTCCTCGCTGCACAGCGCCGATCACGCGGACGGCGCGTACACCCTCGGCTTCCGCCAGGACGAGCAGGGCAAGGACTTCGAGATCCGCTCCGAGGGCCTGGTGCTGGCCACCGGCTACCACTACACGCCGCCGGCCTTCCTCGCCCCCGTGCGCGACCGGCTCCGCTTCGACGGCCACGGCCGCTTCGACGTCGCCCGCAACTACGCCGTCGACACCACCGGCCGCGGCGTCTTCCTCCAGAACGCCGGCGTCCACACCCACAGCATCACCAGCCCCGACCTGGGCATGGGCGCGTACCGCAACAGCTGCATCATCCGCGAGCTGCTCGGCGCCGCCTACTACCCGGTCGAGAAGACCATCGCCTTCCAGGAGTTCGCCGTATGACCTTCGCCTTCCGTGACGTCGATCCCCTGCGGGACGCCGAGCTGCTGCACGCCTGGGTCACCCATCCCAAGGCGGCCTTCTGGATGATGCAGGACGCGAGGCTGGAGGACGTCGAGCGCGCGTACATGGAGATCGCGGCGGACGAGCACCATCAGGCACTGCTCGGGCTGCGCGACGGGGAGCCCGTCTTCCTCATGGAGACGTACGACCCCGCCCACCGCGAGCTGGCCGGTCTGTACGAGGCGCGGCCCGGCGACATCGGCATGCACTTCCTCACCCCGGCGGCCGACACGCCCGTGCACGGGTTCACCAGGGCCGTCATCACCGCCGTGGTGGCCCGGCTCTTCGAGGACCCGGCCGTGGCGCGTGTCGTCGTCGAACCGGACGTGCGCAACACGGCCGTGCACGCCCTGAACGAGGCCGTCGGGTTCGTGCCCGAGAGGGAGATCGAGAAGCCGGAGAAAAGGGCGTTGTTGAGCTTCTGCACGCGTGAGCGTTTCGAGCAGGCGGTGGCCGCATGAGCCTCACCGACGCCGTGGCCCACCTGTCCCCCGAACGCTGGGACTCCGCCAACCGGCTGCTGATACGCAAGGCGCTCGCCGAGTTCGCGCACGAGTGCCTGATCACCCCGGAGGCCCTGGACGGCGACCGGTACGTCGTCCGCAGCGACGACGGGCTCACCGCCTACCGCTTCCGCGCCGTCCGCCGCGCCCTCGACCACTGGCAGGTCGACGCCGCCTCCATCACCCGGCACCGCGGCGACGACGAACTCCCGCTCGCCGCCCTGGACTTCTTCATCGAGCTGAGGGAGTCCCTGGGCCTGTCCGACGAGATCCTGCCGGTCTACCTGGAGGAGATCTCCTCCACCCTCTCCGGCACCTGCTACAAGCTGACCAAGCCCCGCGTCACCTCCGCGGAGCTGGCCACGAGCGGTTTCCAGGCGATCGAGACCGGGATGACCGAGGGGCACCCGTGCTTCGTCGCGAACAACGGGCGGCTCGGGTTCGGCATCCACGAGTACCTGTCGTACGCCCCGGAGACCGCGGGCCCGGTCCGGCTGGTGTGGCTGGCCGCGCACCGCTCGCGGGCCGCGTTCACGGCGGGCGTGGGCATCGAGTACGAGGAGTTCATCCGGCAGGAGCTGGGGGCGGACACCGTCGAGCGGTTCGCGAAGTCCCTCATCGGGCAGGGCCTCGACCCCGCCGACTACCTCCTCATCCCGGTCCACCCCTGGCAGTGGTGGAACAAGCTGTCCGTCACCTTCGCCGCCGAGGTGGCCCGGCGGCACCTGGTCTGCCTCGGGGAGGGCGACGACGAGTACCTGGCCCAGCAGTCCATCCGGACGTTCTTCAACAGCAGCGCCCCGCACAAGCACTATGTGAAGACGGCCCTGTCCGTCATCAACATGGGCTTCATGCGCGGTCTTTCGGCCGCCTACATGGAGGCCACCCCGGCGATCAACGACTGGCTGGCCCAGCTGATCGACAACGACCCGGTGCTGAAGGCGACGGGCCTGAGCATCATCCGGGAGCGGGCGGCCGTCGGCTACCGGCACCAGGAGTACGAGCGGGCCACCGACCGCTACTCGCCGTACCGCAAGATGCTGGCCGCGCTGTGGCGGGAGAGCCCGGTGCCCTCCCTCCAAGGCGGCGAGTCCCTCGCGACCATGGCCTCGCTGCTGCACGTCGACCACGCCGGCGCCTCTTTCGCGGGCGCGCTGATCGAGCGGTCCGGCCTCGCGCCCACCGAGTGGCTGCGGCGGTACCTGCGGGCGTACTACACCCCGCTGCTGCACAGCTTCTACGCCTACGACCTCGTCTTCATGCCGCACGGCGAGAACGTCATCCTGGTGCTGGAGGACGGCGTCGTACGGCGGGCGGTCTACAAGGACATCGCCGAGGAGATCGCGGTGATGGACCCGGACGCCGTACTGCCGCCGGAGGTGCGGCGGATCGCGGTCGAGGTCCCCGAGGACAAGAAGCTGCTGTCGATCTTCACCGACGTCTTCGACTGCTTCTTCCGCTTCCTCGCCGCGCACCTGGCCGCCGAGGGGATCCTGGCGGAGGACGGCTTCTGGCGCACGGTCGCCGAGGTCACCCGCGAGTACCAGCACGCGAACCCCGAACTGGCCGACAGGTTCCGGCAGTACGACATGTTCGCCCCCGAGTTCGCGCGCTCCTGCCTGAACCGGCTCCAGCTGCGCGACAACCGGCAGATGGTGGACCTCGCCGACCCGTCCGGCGCGCTCCAGCTCGTCGGGACCCTGGAGAACCCCCTCGCGGGGCTCTGACCGCGGGATCCCGACGGTGGGACACGGGCACCCCGGAGTACGGTCCTCCGGGGTGCCCGGTCAGCTCAGCCGGCCGGCCACGGGACCTGCGGGGAGCGGTAGTAGCCGATCCCGAGCGCGTCCCAGCGCGGGGCCTGCGCGGCGAGGCGCACCTTGTACGCGTCCCAGTCGTGCGTGGCCGCCGGGGACCAGCCCAGCTCGGCCGCGCCCGGAAGCCGCGGGAACGCCATGTAGTCGAGGTCGGCGGACGTCTTCAGCGTCTCGGACCACAGGGGTGCCTCCACGCCCTTGACCGCCGAACTCGGGGCGCCCGCGAGGTAGCTGCCCGGGTCCCAGTCGTACGACCGCCGTACCTCCACCAGGCCCGCCCAGTCGAGGCCCAGCTCGGTGTCCTTGGTGTACTTCATGTCGAGGTAGACCCGGTCGGCCGGGGACAGGATCAGCCCGGTGCCGTTCCGGGCGGCCTGGGCGACCTGGTCCTTGTCGGCGGCGCTGGTGGTGTCCAGGCCCCAGTACTGGGCGATCGCGCCCTTGACCGGGTGGGCACCGGTGAGCTGGTGCCAGCCGATGACCGTCTTGCCGTACTTCCCGACGAGGGGCTGGACGCGGTCCATGATGGTCACGTAGTCGGCGTGGCTGGTGGAGTGGGCCTCGTCGCCGCCGATGTGGAGGTAGCGGCCGGGGGTGAGCGCGGCCAGTTCGCGCAGGACGTCGTTCGCGAAGTCGTACGTCACCTGCTTGGCCGCGCACAGCGAGCTGAAGCCCACCTTGGTGCCCGTGTAGAGCGGGGGCGCCTGGCCGTTGCAGTTGAGGGCGGCGTAGGAGGCGAGGGCCGCGTTGGTGTGGCCGGGCATGTCGATCTCGGGGACGACCTCCAGATAGCGGGAGGCCGCGTACCGGACGATCTCGCGGTACTCCGCCTTGGTGTAGTAGCCGCCCTTGCCGCCGCCGACCTCGGTGGAGCCACCGTACGTCGCGAGGCGCGGCCAGGAGTTCACGGCGATGCGCCAGCCCTGGTCGTCGCTGAGGTGCAGATGCAGCTCGTTGACCTTGTACAGGGCGAGTTCGTCGATGTAGCGCTCGACCTGGGCCACGGTGAAGAAGTGCCGGGAGACGTCGAGCATGGCGCCGCGGTAGGCGTAGCGGGGGCGGTCGGTGACGGTGCCGCCGGCGATCTGCCAGGGGCCGGGCTGGACGGTCCGCTTCTCCACGGCGGCGGGCAGGAGCTGACGCAGCGTCTGCACGCCGTGGAAGAGGCCGGCGGGGGTGCTCGCGGTGAGGGTGACGCCGTCGGCACCGCTGTGCAGCCGGTAGCCCTCGGCGCCGTAGTCGCCCTTCGCCAGGTGGAGCCGGACGCCTCCGGTGCCGGACTCGGTGAGCGGCAGCGGGTAGCCGGTGGAGGGCCGCAGGATGCCGGCGAGGTAGGCGCCGACACGGCGGACCTCGGGAGTGGCGTCGACCCGGACGGAGGTGCCGCGGGCGAGGCGGTACGCGGTGCCGCCGGGCTGGACCGAGGCGGGGGCCGGGATCACCCGGTCGAGCGGGGTGGGGGGCACCGCCGCCCGTGCGGAGGGCGCGGCCCCCAGGGTGAAGACACCGGCCGCCGCCACGAGGAGCAGGGACCCGAACACACGGGAGGACCTGGGCAGTCGGGGGGTTCGGGGAGTCGTGCTGTGGTTGCGTCTCACATGCGCTCCCTTCCAAATGTGGTCGAGACCACTCTCCCGCAGATCCGGTGAAACAATCCCTCCATGGCGGAAATCATCCAGAAGGACGGCACCTGGGCCTTCGACGGCGACGCCCTGCGGCTCACCCCGGGCCGGGACAAGAACGTGAGCCCGCTCCGCCGTGAGCTGGGCGAACTCGTCGTACCGATCGGGGCGTTGGCCGGTGTCTCCTTCGAGCAGGGGCGCAGGTCGGGGCGGCTGAGGCTGAGGCTGCGCGACGGCGCCGACCCGTTGACGCAGGCGACCGGCGGACGGCTCGCCGAGGCGGACGACCCGTATCAGCTGGCGGTGCAGACCGACCGGTACGGCGTCGCCGAGTACGTCGCGGACGAGGTCCGCACCGCGCTGCTGTTGGAGCAGGTCCCGCCGGAGCCGGCCGACGGGTACCTGCTGCCGGGCCCGGCGCTGCCGGTGTCCGCCTCCGCCGGGGACGGCACGGCGAGCTTCGACGGGGAGCAGGTGCGGCTGGAGTGGAACTGGAAGACGGAGGACGCCAAGGCCGCCGCCGGGCCCCGGGCGCTTCCCCTGGCGGAGATCACGGGCGTGGAGTGGCAGCCGGCGGCCGGGCTGGAGAACGGGCACCTGCGGTTCCTGGTGCGCGGCGCGCCGATCACGGCCCCGCCCAAGTACGACCCGAACGCGGTCGAGTTGTGGGGCTTCAAGAAGGACCCGCTGATGGCACTGGTGGCCGCCGCCGTACAGGCCCGGCTGCCGCATCCCGCGGCCCCCGCCCCGGCCGCCGTACCGCCGCAGCGGCCGGCGCCCGCCGAGGAGCCGGCCGGGGGCGAGGACCACGACGCGCTGCTGCGGCGGCTGCGCGAGCTCGGCGAGCTGCGCCGGGACGGGGTGCTGACGGACGAGGAGTTCGCCCTGGCCAAGCAGGCGGTCCTGAAGCGCTTGTGAGGGCGCGTGCGCAGGACCGCCCGACGGCGGGCCCGGGGAGTTACTTCGCCCGGCGGGACACCGTGAAGTGGTCGATGCGCTCACCGGTCTCGGCGATGCCCGACACCGTCAGCGTGGTCTGCCGGCCCCGCGGGGCGGGGGTGACGTCGACGCGCAGGAAGGAGTAGTCGAGGTAGCGCACCCGGGACCAGGTGACGGTCTCGTTGACCTTGCCGTCCTTGGTGTTGATGAAGGACGCGACCGAGTCGACCTCGTGCTCGTGGCCCTCGTAGGAGTCGGGGGCGGTGAACGCGTACAGGCTGCGGCCCGCGGCGCCGGCGGTGACGTAGACGACGCCCTCGGTCTCGGGGTAGGCGGTGCCGCCGATCGGGAGCTTCTTGGTGACCTTGTTGTCCTTGATCACGTCGGTGCGCTCGTACTGGTGGTTGTGGCCGTTGATGACCAGGTCCACCTGGTACTTCTCGAACAGCGGCACCCACTCCTGGCGCACGCCCCCCTCCGAGGCGTGCGCCGTGGACGTGCAGTACGCGCAGTGGTGGAAGAAGACGACGACGAAGTCGATGTCGTCACGGGCCCGGAACCGCTTCAGCTGGCTCTCGAACCACTTGGTCTGCGTGCCTCCGGAAATCCCCAGGTTCGCCGGGATCTCGAAGGAGACGTCGTTGGGGTCCAGCGAGACGATCGCCGTGTTGCCGTGCACGAAGGAGTAGACGCCGGGCAGGTGCGCGGCGTCCGGTCCGTTGTCCGGCATGGTCCAGCGGGCCTCTTCGCCGCCGTAGCCGTTCGGCGAGTACCAGGCCTCCATGTCGTGGTTGCCGTACGAGACCATCCACGGGATCTGCTTGGCGACCGACTCGGTCTGGTGGAGGAACTGGTCCCAGGTGCGCGAGTCGAAGCCCGTGTCGGTGGACTTGCCCTGGCCGGCCGGGTCGCCGTAGGCGATGTCGCCCGCGTGCAGGTGGAAGGCCGGGTTCTGGCCGAGGATCAGGCTGTCGTTGGCGAGGGCGTGGTAGCTGACGCCCTGGTCGCCGAAGGCCGTGAAGGTGAACGGCTCCCGGTGGGCGGGGGCGGTGGTGAAGGTGCCCAGGGTGCCCAGCAGGTGCGGCTCGGCGGGGTCGAAGCCCTCGTGGCCGACGCCGTAGTAGTACGTCTTTCCGGGGCGCAGGTGGGTGAGCCGGGCGTGCAGGTAGTACTGCGTGTGGTCGCCGCTCGCGCCGACGCCGGCCGGGGTGTAGAGGGTGCGGACCTCGGCGTCGATCCGGCGGGAGAGGTCCCAGGGGCGGGCGCCGATGCGGATGAACGGCTTCTTCACGGCGACCGGGACCTGCCAGGAGACGGTCATCTCGGTGCGCGGGTCGGTGCCGTAGGCGAGGTGCCGGCCGAAGGGGGCGACGAGGGCGCCGTCGACGTGCTCGGTGGCCGGGGCGGTGCGCTGGGTCGGTACGGCGGCCCGGGCGGTGGCACCCGTCACATACGCGCCACCCGTGACGGCGCCCAGCGTGACGGCGCCGCCTCTGATCAGGTTCCGGCGCGAGAATCTCGCGCGCAGGTACTCATGCTGCTCGGCCATGCTCATGCGCTCGGCGAGCCGGTCGGGTACTCCCATACGAGGAATGTCCATGGCGCCCGAAACTCGCCGGTCCGGGCAACGAGACGCACGACACAGGGTGGACGCCCGGGGAACAGAGATCCAACAGGGTCCGGAAGGGGGCCCTGCCCGAAATCGGGCACGTTTCTTGCGAAACCGCGCCCCGTACTCCAGGATCTACCGGGTGCACGACGAACTTGTGGATCATCTGACGCGTTCCACGACCCTGAACCGGGGCGAGGCGCTGCGGGTGGTCCAGGACGTGCTCGCCTACTTCGACGAGTCGACGGAGGACTACGTCCGTCGCCGCCACCGCGAGCTGCAGGCACAGGGCCTGGTGAACGCGGAGATCTTCGAACGGATCGCGGCGGACCTCAGGTATCGAGCGGTGGCACCGCCCGAGCTGACGCTCAGGCAGCTGCGCCGCATCGTCTACGGCTAGGAATACCCATACATGTGCGGAATTGTCGGATACATCGGAAAGCGTGACGTCGCCCCGCTGCTGCTCGAAGGGCTGCAGCGGCTGGAGTACCGCGGCTACGACTCCGCGGGCATCGTCGTCTCCTCCCCGAAGACGCCCGGTCTGAAGATGGTCAAGGCCAAGGGCCGGGTGCGCGACCTGGAGGCCAAGGTCCCGGCGCGCTTCAAGGGCACCACCGGCATCGCCCACACCCGCTGGGCCACCCACGGCGCCCCCTCCGACGTCAACGCCCACCCGCACATGTCGGCCGACGGCAAGGTCGCCGTCGTCCACAACGGCATCATCGACAACGCCGCCGACCTGCGCCGCAAGCTGGAGGCGGACGGCGTCGAATTCCTCTCCGAGACCGACACCGAGGTCCTCACCCACCTCATCGCCCGCTCCGCCGCCGAGAAGCTGGAGGACAAGGTCCGCCAGGCGGTCCGGGCGATCGAGGGCACGTACGGCATCGCGGTCGTGCACGCCGACTTCCCCGACCGGATCGTGGTGGCCCGCAACGGCTCCCCGGTCGTGCTCGGCATCGGCGAGAAGGAGATGTTCGTCGCCTCCGACATCGCCGCCCTGGTCATGCACACCCGCCAGATAGTGACCCTCGACGACGGCGAGATGGCCACCCTGAAGGCCGACGACTTCCGCACCTACACCACCGAGGGCACGCGCACCACCGCCGAGCCCACGACCGTGGAGTGGGAGGCCGAGTCGTACGACATGGGCGGCCACGACACCTACATGCACAAGGAGATCTTCGAGCAGGCCGACGCCGTGGACCGCGTGCTGCGCGGCCGCATCGACGACCGCTTCTCCACCGTGCACCTCGGCGGCCTCAACCTGGACGCCCGCGAGGCCCGGCAGATCCGCCGCGTGAAGATCCTCGGCTGCGGCACCTCCTACCACGCGGGCATGATCGGCGCCCAGATGATCGAGGAGCTGGCCCGCATCCCCGCCGACGCCGAGCCGGCCTCCGAGTTCCGCTACCGCAACGCGGTCGTGGACCCCGACACCCTGTACGTCGCGGTCTCCCAGTCCGGTGAGACGTACGACGTCCTCGCCGCCGTGCAGGAGCTGAAGCGCAAGGGCGCCAGGGTCTTCGGCGTCGTCAACGTCGTCGGCTCGGCGATCGCGCGCGAGGCCGACGCCGGGATCTACGTCCACGCCGGCCCCGAGGTCTGCGTGGTCTCGACGAAGTGCTTCACGAACATGACCGTGGCCTTCGCCCTCCTCGCCCTGCACCTCGGCCGCACCCGCGACCTGTCGGTCCGTGACGGCAAGCGGATCATCGAGGGCCTGCGCAGGCTGCCGGACCAGATCACCGAGATCCTCAAGCAGGAGGAGCAGATCAAGGAGCTGGCCGAGCTGTACGCCGACGCCCGCTCGATGCTCTTCATCGGCCGCGTCCGGGGCTACCCGGTGGCCCGCGAGGCCTCCCTGAAGCTCAAGGAGGTCTCCTACATCCACGCCGAGGCCTACCCCGCCTCCGAGCTGAAGCACGGCCCGCTGGCCCTGATCGAGCCGGCCCTGCCGACGGTCGCGATCGTCCCCGACGACGACCTGCTGGAGAAGAACCGCGCCGCCCTGGAGGAGATCAAGGCCCGCAGCGGCAAGATCCTCGCGGTGGCCCACCAGCACCAGGAGAAGGCGGACCAGACGATCGTCGTCCCGAAGAACGAGGACGAACTGGACCCGATCCTGATGGGCATCCCGCTCCAGCTCCTGGCTTACCACACGGCGAAGGCCCTGGGCCGGGACATCGACAAGCCGCGGAACCTGGCGAAGTCGGTGACGGTGGAGTAATTCCGCGACAGCAGAACGGACCCCCACGTGGCCACCTTCACGTGGGGGTCCGTTCAGTGCTGCTCGGAATCAGCCGGCGGCCGTCACCCCCCGGCCCGCAGCACGACCGGGAAGAGCCGTCGGCCAGTGAGCCAGCGCGGCCGTCGCCGCGTACCAGGCCACCGCGCCGGACACAGCGGCCACCCAGCCCCCGACCTTGGCGAGAGAGGAACTGTCGGCGAAGGCCGCGACGGCCAGCACCAGCATCGCCAGGAACAGCAGCCCGTGCACGACCTGACCCAGACTGTCCCCGCCCGCGAGGGTCAGGGTGAGCGCCACGAGGGCGAACAGGAGGAGGAAGAGCCCGGCCGCGTCGGCGGAGGAGTGACCGCCGACCGCCCAGGTGAACCACAGCGCGCCGAGGGCCGCAAAGCCCGTACCGGAAACGCCGTCGCCACCGCGGAAGGCCAGCAGGCCGACGAGGAACAGGGCGACTCCGCCCACATAGTGGGCCACTGACACGGCGTCGGACACGGCCACGCCGTGGATCACGCCTGTCGTACCGAGACCGAACGCCAACAGGGTGATTCCCAGGGCGAGTCGGCCGACCACCGTAGTACTTCCGTTGTCCACGGCGGGCTCCCTTCATGCTGTGCCGTTGCGGGGTGACCGATATATGCCCTTCACAAGGGCACAAACCACCTCTACGCGCGAGTAGTTTCGCGCTGCACAAAGGGAGTTGGCGTACTCAGGGAATGACGATCACGGGCCGCTGCGCCCGCTTGGCGAGCCGCCCGGCGACCGAGCCGAAGATGCGGCCGACGATGCCGTGCGTGGAGCCCACGACGATCGCGTCCGCCTCGTACTCCCGCCCGACCTCTTCGAGTTCGTGGCAGATGTCCCCGCCGCGCTCGACCAGGATCCAGGGCACCTCGGACAGATAGTCCGCACAGGCCAGTTCGAGCCCGAGGACCTCGGTGCGGTGGTCCGGCACGTCGACGAAGACCGGTGGCTCGCAGCCGGCCCACACGGTCGTCGGCAGCCGGTTGGCGACGTGGACGATGATCAGGCCGGAGTGGGAGCGGTGGGCCATGCCGATCGCGTAGGCGAGGGCACGCTCGCTGGAGGTGGAGCCGTCGAAGCCGACGACGACTCCGTGCCGGAAGGCTGGGTCGCAGGAGGGGCGTGGCTCTTCCGCCGCCAGGGGCTCGGACGCCGTGGGATCGGCGACGGGCCGCTTGCGGTCCGCTGGGTCGAAGAATTCGTGACCGGCCATGGCTGTCTCGGCGTCTTGATCCTTTACGGGCGGGGACGACAGTTGCGCGTCGGAGCAGGCACGGAGCTGTGTCCGGGAAACATCTTCCCAACCCCATACCCCCAAGGGTACGGCGGCACGCCTCCCGGGCCCAGATCCCGCGCACGCTCCGTGAGCGGTCCCCCGACGTCGGGGAGTGGGTTCACCGGAGCATGCACGAGCCGCGCCCGTAACGCAATGGTTGCTGCCCCGTACAGGCGGTTTGCACACGGTTAACACCCGCGCGCGTCGCGATCGACCGGTGACCGAGTGGCCGAACGGGCGTTGAACCGGGCGAGCCACCACCTCGGACGTACCCCCAAGGAGTACACCGGGGACACGAAGGGGAGTACGAGATGCCCGGACCGCGATCCGCCGCACGGCCACGTCCGGCGCCGCCGGACGGCGCGGGCGAGGTGATCCGCTGGGCCGCCTTCAGCTGCGTCCTCGTCCCCGTCGTCCTGGTCTGGTACGGGACCTCGCTGGCCGGCGCCGCGGGGGCCGCGCTGGGACTGGCCGCCGTCACGGCCGTGTGCCGGGTGCTGCTGCGGCGATCGGAACGGTGCGCCGCGCGGAGCGCCGACCGTTCCGGCCCGCAAAGCGGCAGACGCCACACCCGGGGACGGACACCGGTCAACTGACCTGTTTCCGTACCCCCGAAGGTTTCTTTTCAGCCAACTTCTCAATGTCGACCCAGGGGGGGCGCAACCACCCTCCAACCCCCGTTTGACCTGCACGGAAAGGGTCCATCGACGGCTGCGCACCCTACGCGGTTCGGCCACCGCGACAAGGCGCACTTCCCTACACCCCCCGCGAGTGCAACGCTTCGTGATCGAATGCTTCACGCCAAGTTGTCATGTCGACAATGTCCGGCGTGTCGAACCGGCCACCGTGAGACCGCGGTAGCCAGTAGATTCGATCTTGACTGTCTTTACGGCGGGGGACTCGTGCAGGACCGAGGGGAAACGTGCAGGAGCGACACAACCGAGGAGCCGCGACCACCGAGGGGGGCTTAGCAGTATGAGCCACGACTCCACTGCCGCGCCGGAAGCCGCGGCCCGGAAACTCTCCGGGCGCCGCCGCAAGGAGATCGTCGCGGTGCTGCTGTTCAGCGGCGGCCCCATCTTCGAGAGTTCCATTCCGCTGTCGGTGTTCGGGATCGACCGCCAGGACGCCGGCGTGCCGCGCTACCGACTGCTGGTGTGCGGCGGCGAGGAAGGTCCGCTGCGGACCACAGGGGGCCTGGAACTGACCGCACCGCATGGCCTGGAGGCGATCTCACGCGCCGGGACGGTCGTCGTACCGGCCTGGCGTTCGATCACCTCGCCGCCACCGGAGGAGGCGCTGGACGCCCTGCGCCGGGCACACGAGGAGGGCGCCCGCATCGTCGGGCTGTGCACCGGCGCCTTCGTCCTCGCGGCGGCGGGCCTGCTGGACGGCCGTCCCGCGACGACCCACTGGATGTACGCGCCGACGCTGGCCAAGCGCTATCCGTCGGTGCACGTCGATCCGCGAGAGCTCTTCGTGGACGACGGCGACGTGCTCACGTCGGCGGGTACGGCGGCCGGAATCGATCTCTGTCTCCACATCGTGCGGACGGACCACGGCAACGAGGCGGCCGGCGCGCTGGCCCGCCGCCTGGTCGTCCCACCGCGCCGGACAGGAGGCCAGGAGCGCTATCTGGACCGCTCTTTACCAGAGGAGATCGGCGCCGACCCGCTGGCCGAGGTCGTCGCCTGGGCGCTGGAACACCTCCACGAGCAGTTCGACGTGGAGACGCTGGCGGCACGCGCCTACATGAGCCGCCGTACGTTCGACCGCCGGTTCCGCTCGCTGACCGGGAGCGCGCCGCTGCAGTGGCTGATCACGCAGCGGGTGCTCCAGGCACAGCGGCTGCTGGAGACGTCGGACTACAGCGTGGACGAGGTGGCGGGCCGCTGCGGCTTCCGCTCCCCCGTCGCGCTGCGCGGGCACTTCCGCCGTCAGCTCGGCTCGTCCCCCGCCGCCTACCGGGCCGCCTATCGCGCCCGTCGGCCGCAGGGCGACCGGCCGGGTGAGCCGGAGCCCGCGCTGCCCCAGCCCGGCGCCCCGACCGGCCTGCCCGGACCGGGCCCGGTGACCGGCCCGGTCCCCGCCCTCCTCCACCCGGAGAGCGGCGTCCCGATGCAGAGCCGCCGGCAGGCGGCGGGCGCGGTCGGTCTGCTGCCGGGGCCCAGGCACGGCAGCTGAGCGGGTCGAGTTCCCCGCGCCCCGATCGGGGCGCGGGGAACTGCGCGACCGGCCACGACGAAGCCGCGGACTCCCGACGGCCGTCCCCCGGCACTCCTGCGGAGCACCCGGCACGGGGGGACCGAAAATCACCAGCCCGATTTAGGGTGGTCGCATGAACGATCGCATGGTGTGGATCGACTGCGAGATGACCGGCCTCTCGCTGTCCGACGACGCTCTCATCGAGGTGGCCGCCCTCGTCACCGACTCCGAGCTGAACGTACTCGGCGAGGGGGTGGACATCGTCATCCGCCCGCCGGAGCGGGCGCTGGAGACGATGCCGGAGGTGGTGCGTCAGATGCACACCGCGTCCGGACTGCTCGACGAGCTCCCGAACGGCACGACGCTGAAGGACGCCGAGGAGCAGGTCCTCGCGTATGTGCGGGAGCACGTGAAGGAGCCCGGCAAGGCCCCGCTGTGCGGCAACTCCGTCGGCACCGACCGCGGCTTCCTGCTGCGCGACATGCCGACCCTGGAGGACTACCTCCACTACCGGATCGTGGACGTGTCCTCCATCAAGGAGCTGGCCCGCCGCTGGTACCCGAGGGCGTACTTCAACAGCCCGGAGAAGAACGGCAACCACCGGGCCCTCGCCGACATCCGCGAGTCGATCGCCGAGCTGCGCTACTACCGCGAGGCCGTCTTCGTCCCGCAGCCCGGCCCGGACTCCGACACGGCGAAGTCGATCGCCGCCAAGTACGTCCTGCCCGCGCAGTAGCCCCGGGACCGGTGCTCGCCAAAACATGTGCGCGAGCACCCCTGCGGACCCTGTAGACTTCTTCTCGGCCGGTCGGGGAAACGACAAGTTCCACCACCGGTCGTGGTGGGTGTAGCTCAGCTGGTAGAGCACCTGGTTGTGGTCCAGGATGTCGCGGGTTCGAGTCCCGTCACTCACCCTCATCGATCAGCCGGTGACACCGTCGCGAGACGGAGTCACCGGCTGTTTTCGTTCGCCGGCAGCCGCAGCCGGAACAGGGCGCCGCCACCAGGAGCCTGGTGGGCCGTCAGCTCGGCGCCGTGGGTGTGGGCGATCTGGCGGGCCATCGCCAGGCCCAGCCCGGAGCCGGGCAGGGCGCGGGCGGTGCGGGAGCGGTAGAAGCGGTCGAAGACATGGGGCAGGTCGGCGGCGTCGATGCCGGGGCCGTGGTCGCGGACGGTGATCTCCAGCCGGCCGTCCCGCGGTGAGTGCAGCGCGGCCACCTCGACGCGGCCGCCCGCCGGGGAGAACTTCGCCGCGTTGTCCAAGAGGTTGGAGAACAGCCTGGTCAGACGGCTCGGGACGGCAGCCGTCAGGGTGGCGGCGGCCCAGGGGTCGGTCTCCAGGGCGAACCCGATGTGCGGCCAGTGGTCCCGGGCGGCGGCCACGGCATGCTCCAGCAGGGCCGTCGGCGGCACCACCTCCAGCGCCCGCTGCGGCTCCTCGTCGCGGGCCAGGTCGATCAGGTCGTTGACCAGGTTCGTGACCTCCCGCAGCTGGCGGGTGAGGGCGCCCGTCGCGCGCTCCCGCTGGCGCGGGGTCAGCCGGTCCGCCCGGAGCAGGATCTCCGCGTTGGCGCGCAGTGCGGTCAGCGGGGTGCGCAGCTCGTGCGACGCGTCGGCGACCAGGCGCCGCTGGGCGGCCAGGGACTCCTCCAGGGCGTCGAGCATGGTGTTGAAGCTCACCGCGAGCCGGGTGATCTCGTCCTCCCGGCCGCGCGGACCGGACGGCCCGGGCGGCAGCTCGATGCGGTGCCCGGCGTCGCGCGTGGCGGTGATCCGCTCCGCCGTCGAGGTCAGCCGGGCCACCGGGGCCAGGCCCGAGCGGGACACCCAGTAGCCGAGCAGCGCGGCCACCGGCACCCCGGCCCCGCCGATCACCGCCAGCAGCCCGGCGACCTGCCGCTCGGCCCGCCGTACCCCGTCGGAGCGCAGCGCCACCTGCATGGCCAGGCCCTTGCCCGCGGGCGTGGTCAGCACCCGCACCGGGTGACCGGCCACCGAGGCGGTGCCGAAGTACGGCGCCCGGTCCCGGCCCGCGACCTGGCGCACGGCGCCGGTGACGGGCAGCAGATAGCTCTCCTTCGGGTCGTCGGCGGCCGACGCGGGCACGAGCTGGGCGCACGCGGGCGCCGCCAGATAGCGGCACTCGCCGGCCTGCACGCCGGGCCCGTTCTGCCGGTGCTGCTGGATCGCCAGCGTCGCCGCCTGGGTGAGCTGGAGGTCGAACTGCCGGTTCAGGGTGTAGACGCTGACGGCGTACGCGCCCGCGCACACCGCCAGCGCCACGCCGGCGACGGCGGCGGAGGCGGTGAGCGCCAGCCGGCGGCGCAGCGGCGGACGGCGGTGCCGGCGGGGTCGGGGCCGAAGGCGGGGGCGGGCGCGGGTCATCGCTCGTCCAGGACGTAGCCGACGCCGTACACGGTGTGCACGAGACGCGAGGCGCCGCCCGCCTCCAGCTTGCGGCGCAGATAACCGACGTACACGGCGAGGGAGTTGGAGTCGGGGCCGAGGTCGCGGCCCCACACCCAGCGCATGATCGTCTCCCGCTCCAGGACCTGGCCCGGGTGGCGCAGCAGCAGGTCCAGCAGGGCCCACTCGGTGCGGGTGAACTCCAGCCGCCGGCCCGCGCGCACCGCCGAGCGGCTCTCGGGGTCCAGGAGCAGGTCGGCGAAGCGCGGCGCGTCCGGCTGCGGCAGCTCGCCGGGGCCGGCGCGCCGCAGCAGGGCGCGCAGCCGGGCCGCCAGCTCGTCCAGCGCGAACGGCTTGACCAGATAGTCGTCCGCGCCCGCGTCCAGACCGTCCACCCGGTCGCTGACCGCGTCGAGCGCGGTGAGCACCAGGATCGGGGTACGGTCGCCCAGCGCCCGCAGCTGCCGGCACACGGCCAGCCCGTCCACCACCGGCATCATCACGTCCAGCACCAGGGCGTCCGGCTCCCAGTCCACCACCGCCGCGAGCGCCGCGTGGCCGTCCGCCGCGCCGCGCACGGTGAAGCCCTCCAGCGTCAGTCCGTCCTCCAGGGCGGCCCGCACCTCCGGATCGTCGTCCACCACCAGGACCCGCCCGAAGGCGCCGGGGGACGGGGCGTACGCTGCGTCGTTCATGGCCCCAGCGTGCCAAACCGCTCTCTTATAAGCCTCTTAGAACGGCTCGCGAGCGTGCCGGGCATGGACACTCCGCTCTCCGTCGTGATCGGTGCCGGGGGCACCGGCGGCCACATCTATCCCGGGCTCGCGCTGGCCGACGCGCTGCTCCGCCGGGTGCCCGACGCGGTGATCTCCTTCGTCGGCACCGAGCGCGGCCTGGAGACCCGGCTCATCCCCGAGGCCGGGTACCGGCTGCACACGGTCGACATGATCCCCTTCGACCGCTCCCTCGGCGCGAAACGCTTCACCCTGCCCGCCGCGCTGCTGAAGTCGGCCGGGCAGTGCCGGGCCATCCTGCGGGAACAGGGCGCGCGGGTCGCCGTCGGCATGGGCGGCTATCCGAGCGCCCCGGTCATCCTCGGCGCCCGCCTCGCCTCGCTGCCGAGCGTCATCCACGAGTCCAACGCGGTGCCCGGCCGGGCCAACGCCTTCGCCGCCCGGCTCACCCCGCACATCGCGCTCGCCTTCGAGGCGGGCGGCGACCGGCTGCCCGCGTCCGGCCGGCCCGAGCTGGTCGGCATGCCGCTGTCCGGCCCGCTGGCCGCCCTCGACCGGGCGGGCGCGCGCGAGGCCGCCCGCCGGGAGCTGGGCATCGGCGCGCACACCCGGCTGCTCCTCGTCAACGGCGGCAGCCTGGGCGCGGCCCGGCTCACCGAGGCGGCCCTCGGGCTCGCCGAGCGCTGGCGGGAACGCACCGGCGTACGGCTGCTGATCAAGACCGGGCCCGCGGCGCTGGGGGAGGCCCGCGCCCGGCTGCGCGCCACCGGAGCCGACCGGGTCGCCGAGGCCGTGGCCTACCTGGACCGCATCGACCGGACGTACGCCGCCGCCGATCTGCTGGTGTGCCGGGCGGGCTCGGCGACCGTCGCCGAGCTGGCCACCATCGGCCTGCCCGCCGTCCTCGTGCCGTACCCGCACGCCCCCGGTGACCACCAGACGCACAACGCCCGCACCCTCACCGGCATCGGCGCGGGGGTGCTGCTGCGGGACGAGGCGACCACGGCCGCGTCCCTCGACGCCCTCGCCGGGCCCCTGCTCGACGACCCGCGCCGGCTGGACGCCATGTCCCGCGCCGCGGCCGCGGCCGGCGTCGGCGCGCTGCACCGGGACGCGGCCGACCGGCTGGCCCGCAAGGTGCTCCGGCTCGCGGGTCACCCGCTGCCCGCCCCTGTTTCCCACTCCCGCTGAGAAAGGCCCCGCCATGAACGCGACCGCCCGCCCCACGACCGGCTTCTTCCACGGCCGTACCGTCCTCGTCACCGGAGCCGAGGGCTTCATCGGCTCCACGCTGGTCGACCTGCTCGTCCGCGAGGGTGCCACCGTCCGCGCCCTCGTCCACTACAAGCCGTATGCCGAGAAGGGCAACCTCGCCCGTCTCCAGGACCACCCGCAGGTGGAACTGATCGCGGGGGACGTGCGCGATCCGGGCCGGGTGATGGACGCCGTGGCCGGCTGCGACACCGTCTTCCACCTCGCCGCCCTCATCGGCATCCCCTACAGCTACGACTCCCCGGGCGCCTACGTCGCCGTCAACGTCACCGGCACCGAGCACATCGCCGAGGCCTGCCGCCGGCACCGGGTGCGGCGGCTGGTGCACACCTCCACCAGCGAGGTCTACGGCACCGCCCTGACCGTCCCGATCGGCGAGGACCACCCGCTCCAGCCGCAGTCGCCGTACTCGGCCTCGAAGATCGGCGCCGACATGATGGTCCTCTCCCACCACCACGCCTTCGACCTGCCCGTGACGGTCGTACGGCCCTTCAACACCTACGGCCCCCGCCAGTCCGCCCGCGCCGTGATCCCCACGATCCTCGCCCAACTGCACGCCGGCGCCCGCGAGATACGCCTCGGCTCGCTGACCCCGACCCGTGACTTCACCTACGTCACCGACACCGCGCGCGGCTTCCTCGCCGTCGCGCAGTGCGACCGGGCGCTCGGTGACGTCGTCAACCTCGGCACCGGCGAGGAGATCGCCATCGGCGACCTGGCCCGCAAGCTGATCGCCGTCTCCGGGCGGGACGCGGAGATCGTCGTGGACGAGGCGCGGCTGCGCCCGGCCGGCAGCGAGGTGCACCGCCTGCTGTCGGACAACTCCCGTGCCCGCACCTGGGCTTCGTGGAAGCCGGAGGTCTCCCTCGACGAGGGCCTGCGCCGCACCTCGGACTGGATCCGCGGCAACCTCCACCTGTTCGCGCCCGGCCGCTATGCGGTCTGACCCCCGGTGGGTCGCGGTCCCGGCAGCAGCCCGATGCCGGACACCGGTCCGAGGTGAGCGAGCTTGTCGGGGTTGGACACGGCGTGGATCGCCCGGACCGCGCCGTCGGCGATGTCGAGCACGACCACACTGGCCACGCGGCCCTCGGCGTCGTAAGTGACCCCACCCGGGCGGCCGTTGACCCAGGCCGGTTCGAGGACGGCACCGAGCGTCCGGACCCGGCGGAAGCCGCCGACGAGCAGGTGGGCGATCCGCCGCGGCTCGGTCACCGACGCCCCGAGCGCCTGTGCCTTGCCGCCGCCGTCGCCCTGGAACACCACGTCGGGAGCGAGCATGCCGAGCAGGGCGTCCAGGTCGCCGCTGTCGGCGGCCGCGAAGAACCGGTCGGCCAGCCGTGCGCCCTCCGCCCGCCGCACCGGGAGCGGCACGGGGCCGGCCGGCCGAGCGCCGGGGGCGACGCGTTTCCTGGCGCGGGCGAAGATCTGCCGGCAGTTCGCCTCGGACTTGCCGGTGATGCGCGCCACGTCCGGGTAGCCGTAACCGAAGACCTCGCGCAGCACGAACACCGCGCGTTCCACCGGCGAGAGGACCTCCAGCAGCACGAGGAACGCCATCGACAGCGCGTCGGACAGCTCGGCGTGCTCGGCCGGCCCGGACCCGTCGGCGGCGACCACGACCGGCTCGGGCAGCCAGTCGCCCACGTAGGTCTCGCGTCGTACCCGCGCCGACTTCAGGTGGTTGATGGCGAGCCGGGTCACCGCCGTGGTCAGGTACGCCTTCAGGTCGGCGATCACGGTGCCCGCCCGGCGCGCCCGGGTCAGCCCGAGGAAGGCGTCCTGCACGAGGTCCTCGGCGTCGCCCACGGAGCCCGTCATCCCGTAGGCGACGGAGAACAGCAGCGGCCGGTACGCGTACGCGTCCGTCCCTGCGGACGTCTCTGCGGAGACGCACATCACATCTTCCTCCTTCACAGCGTGCGCGGGTGTCCTGTCTCAGAGGGGCGACAGCACAGCACACGCAACCACCCCGCGAGGAGAGAGCCATGAACGTCGCCCTGTGGATCGTCGCCGGACTGCTGGCCGCCGCCTACCTGGCGGGCGGCGGCTACAAGGTGATCACCCCGAAGGAGAAGATCGCCGCCGCCGGGGCCAGTGGCCGCTGGGTCGACGACTTCGGCGCCGGCGCCGTGAAGGCCATCGGAGTCCTGGAGATCCTGGCCGCGGCGGGCCTGGTCCTGCCCGCCGCCCTCGGCATCGCACCGGTGCTGGTGCCGCTGGCCGCCCTCGGTCTGGTGGTGCTGATGACCGGTGCCGCGCTCACCCGCGCCCGACGCCACGAGTACCGCCTGGTGGCGGTGGACCTGGCCTACATCGCCCTGGCCGCGTTCGTGGCCTGGGGCCGCTTCTGACGGCATCGCCTCGGAGTCCGTTACGACGACGCCCGCACCACCAGCTCCGTCGGCAGCACCGCATGCCGTCGCTCCAGCTCCCGGGAGGCGGCCGGGCGCCGGTCGGCGATCTCGGCGAGCAGCAGGTCGATCATCGCGCGGCCCATCTCCTCGATGGGCTGGCGGACGCTGGTCAGCGGCGGGTCCATGTGGCGGGCGATGGCGGAGTCGTCGTAGCCGATCAGCGCCACGTCGTCCGGGATACGGCGGCCCGCCTCGCGCAGCACCTGGCGGGCGCCCGCCGCCGTCACGTCCGAACCGGCGAAGACCGCGTCCAGGCCGGGGTGCCGCTCCAGCAGGACGGACATGGCCCGTCGGCCGCCCTCTTCCGTGAAGTCCCCCGGCTCGACGAGGAGTTCGTCCGTCTCGCGGCCCGCGTCACGCAGGGCGTCGCGGTAGCCGTCGACGCGGCGCTGGGCGCCGTAGACGTCGAGGCGGCCGGTGATGTGCGCGATCTCGGTGCGCCCCCGGGCCAGCAGGTGCTCGACGGCCGAGCGGGCGCCGCCGTAGTTGTCGGAGTCCACCGAGGTGAGCGTCTCGCCGGCCGAGCGCGGGCCGCTGATCACGGCCGGGATCTCCAGCTGGGCCAGCAGATCGGGCAGCGGGTCGTCGGCGTGCACCGAGACCAGCAGGACGCCGTCCACGCGGTGCGCCGCGAGGTACTGGGCGAGGCGCCGGCGCCCCCGGGCGTTGCCCGCGAAGGTCAGCAGCAACTGCATCTCGGTGTCGGCGAGTTCGGCGCCGACACCGCGCAGCATGTCCGAGAAGTAGGGCTCGGCGAAGAAGCGGGTCTCGGGCTCGGGGACGACGAGGGCGATCGCGTCGGTGCGGTTGGCCGCGAGGGCGCGGGCCGCGGTGTTGGGGACGTAACCCAGTTCGGCGACGGCCGCCTCGACCGCGGCGCGGGTGGCGTCGCTGACCCGGGGCGAGCCGTTGATCACCCGCGAGACCGTGCCCCGGCCGACCCCGGCCCGTGCGGCGACCTCCTCGAGCGTGGGCCGCCCACCGCTCCGGCCCCGCGCTCCGTGGCTTGCCATGGGCTCCGCCTTTCCGCAGCATCGTCTGTGCTGGCCGAATGTAACAGGCACCCTTCACCGCGACAGCTGCCCCTGGGAGCTGCCGACTCACCCCGGCTGGGGTCACATTCCCGTCGTCCGCCCGAAGGGCGGGCCGCGCAGCGTCCGGTGCGTGCAGCCGCAAGGCGGAGGAGGGAGTCGACGCGATGGGGCCCCTCCCGCCCGAGCGAAGCCGAGCGCGGGGAAGTCGGCGACCGACGACAACGCCGCTGGGGGTGCCCCCTCCGGGAGGAGCGCGTGCCAGGGCCCGCGACGCCGGGATGATCCAAACGACACCCCCTAACGCTCCGATAACCGAAGGCACTCCTGCGTGTCCGCTCCCTTGACACCCCGCCGCTGAGCGACGACTCTTCAACCCATCACGTGTGGGAGCGCTCCCACACTACCTGACACATACACATCCCGCACGTTCCCCGCCCGAGCCGCAGCGAGTGACAGACGGGCCCAACAGTGCAGTTGGCCGGGGGGTCGGCACGTCAGGCAACAGGAGGACGCAATGCGCACGAGCATCCGCCGGTCCCGCAGGCTGGGGGCCCTCGCGGCCGTGGCCGCGCTGACCACGGGACTGCTGGCCGGCTGCGCCAAGGACAGCGGCGGTTCGTCGGACACCTCGGGCGGTGGCGGCGGCAAGGGCAAGACCACGATCACCCTGGGCCTGTTCGGCGCCATGGGCTTCAAGGAGGCCGGGCTCTACACCGACTACGAGAAGCTCCACCCCGGCATCTCGATCCAGGAGAACGTGATCGAGAAGAACGAGAACTACTACCCGGCCCTGGTCAACCACCTCACCACCAACAGCGGCCTCCAGGACGTCCAGGCGGTCGAAGTCGGCAACATCGCCGAGGTCGTACAGACCCAGGCGGCCAAGCTGGAGGACCTCTCCAAGGTCGCGGGCGTGGACAAGGGCAACTGGCTGGACTGGAAGTGGCAGCAGGCCACCACCAAGGACGGGCAGACGGTCGGCCTCGGCACCGACATCGGCCCGATGGCGATCTGCTACCGCAAGGACATGTTCAAGGCGGCCGGGCTCCCGACCGACCGCGACCAGGTGTCCAAGCTGTGGGCCGGCGACTGGAGCAAGCTCGTCGCCGCCGGCGAGCAGTACCAGAAGAAGGCCCCCAAGGGCACCACCTTCATGGACTCCCCCGGCGGTCTGCTCAACGCGATCCTCAGCAGCGCGAGCCAGAAGTTCTACGATCCCTCCGGCAAGGTCGTCTACAAGACGAACCCGGCCGTGAAGAGCGCCTTCAACCTGACGGCACAGGCCGCCAAGGACGGACTGGTGCAGTCGCAGCCGCAGTTCCAGCCGGGCTGGGACCAGCTGATCTCCAACAGCAAGTTCGCCTCCGTGGCCTGCCCGCCGTGGATGCTCGGCTACATCAAGGGCAAGTCGAAGGCGGACGCCGCCGGTCAGTGGGACGTGGCCCAGGCACCGCAGGCCGGCAACTGGGGCGGCACCTTCCTGGCCGTGCCCAAGTCCGGCAAGCACGTCACCGAGGCCGAGAAGTTCGTCGCCTGGCTGACCGCGCCCGCCCAGCAGGCCAAGCTCTTCGCCGTCCAGGGCAGCTTCCCGAGCGCGCCGCCCGCGTACGCCATGTCCCAGGTGACCGGCGCGAAGAACCAGATGACCGGGGACGCCCCGATCGGCGCGATCTTCGCGCAGGCCGCCAAGTCCATCCCGAACCAGCCGATCGGTCCGAAGGACCAGATCATCCAGCAGGGCCTGACGGACAACGGCGTCATCCTGGTGACCAAGGGCAAGTCCGCCGAGGACGCCTGGAACACGGCCGTCAAGACCATCGACAACAACCTGGAGAAGTGACCGGCATGGCCACCCGGCACGACACCGCCGCGCCCCCCGCGAAGGGGGGCGCGGCCCCGGCCCGCCCCGAGGTGGTACGGACGACGGACGAGCGGCGGCGGGCGCGGCTGTCCCGGCGCTGGCAGCGCGACATCCGCTGGAGCCCGTACGCCTTCGTCTCCCCCTTCTTCCTTCTCTTCGTGGCGTTCGGCCTCTTCCCACTGATCTACACGGGCTGGGCCTCGCTGCACACCGTGGAGCTGACCGCGCCGACCGACATGCAGTGGGCGGGGCTGCACAACTACACCCGGATCTTCGACGACGACTTCTTCTGGAACGCGGCGAAGAACACCCTGACCATCGGCATCATCTCGACCGTCCCGCAGCTGGCGATGGCGATGGGGCTCGCCCACATCCTCAACTACAAGCTGCGTGCCTCGACCTTCTTCCGGGTCGTGATGCTGGCGCCGTACGCGACGTCGATCGCCGCCGCCTCGCTGGTCTTCGTGCTGCTCTTCGGCCGCGACTACGGCATGATCAACTGGGCGCTGCACTTCGTCGGCGGCGGTCACGTCGACTGGCAGAACGACAGGTGGCCTTCGCAGATCGCGGTCTCCTCGATCGTCGTCTGGCGCTGGACCGGCTACAACGCGCTGATCTACCTGGCGGCGATGCAGGCCGTCCCGCAGGACCTGTACGAGTCGGCGGCGCTGGACGGCGCCAACCGCTGGCAGCAGTTCTTCCACGTCACGCTGCCGCAGTTGCGCCCGACGATCCTGTTCACCTGTGTCGTGTCGACCATCGGGGCCTCCCAGCTCTTCGGCGAGCCGCTGATGTTCGACGCCAACAAGGGCGCCTCCGGCGGTGCCGAGCACCAGTTCCAGACCCTCGGCCTGTACCTGTACGAGCAGGGCTGGGTGAACCAGCACCTGGGCCGCGCCTCCGCGATCGCCTGGACGATGTTCCTGATCCTCATCGTGATCGGGATCGTCAACTACGTCATCTCGCGCCGCCTGCGCGAGAGTAGTTAGGAGTACGGCCGTGACGACGACCCTGACCCCGACCGACGCGACCGCGAAGGAGCCCCGGCGGACGCGGCGGCCGAAGTCGGCGCGGGCCGGCGGGACGCTGCACGCGGGCCCCCTCGCCTACGCGGTGCTGATCCTGTTCTCGCTCGGCTCGCTGTTCCCGCTGGTGTGGACGGCGATCGCCGCGTCGCGCGACAACAACCGGCTGGCCGAGACGCCGCCGCCGTTCTGGTTCGGCTCGAACCTGGCACACAACCTGAACGTCGCCTGGAACGACGCCAATCTGGGCAAGGCCTTCCTCAACACCACCTTCGTGGCGGGCGTTTCGGCGGCGACCATCGTCTTCCTCTCGACGATCGCCGGGTTCGCCTTCGCCAAGCTGCGGTTCAAGGGCCGGGGTGCCCTGATGCTGATCGTGATCGGCACGATGATGGTGCCGCCGCAGCTGAGCGTCATCCCGCTGTACATGATGGTCGCGAAGCTCGACTGGACCGACCAGCTCCAGGCGGTGATCCTGCCGTCGCTGGTGAGCGCGTTCGGCGTGTTCTTCATGCGGCAGTACCTGATGCAGGCGCTGCCCGACGAGCTGATCGAGGCCGCCCGGGTGGACGGCGCGAGCAGCTGGCGGGTGGTGTGGCACATCGTGTTCCCGGCGGCCCGGCCGGCGATGGCGGTGCTGGGGATGCTGATGTTCGTGCAGACCTGGAACGACTTCCTGTGGCCGTTCCTGGTGCTCACCCAGAACGGCAACCCGACCGTGCAGGTCGCGGTCTCGGCGCTGGGCCGCGGCTACACCCCCGACCAGTCCCTGATCATGGCGGGCGCGCTGCTCGGCACGCTGCCGCTGCTGCTCGTGTTCGCGGTCTTCGGCAAGCAGATCGTGGGCGGGATCATGCAGGGCGCGGTCAAGGGCTGAGCGCCCGCGTCCGCCGAAGGGGGCCGGGGCACCGCCGCCCCGCCCCCTCACCACTTCCTTTGTTCCGTCGGTCTCCTACGACCCCATATGGGAGCGCTTCCATGCCTGAGTCTGTCTCCTCCGTCCCCTCCATGACGTTCCCGCCGGCCTTCCTGTGGGGCGCGGCGACCTCGGCGTACCAGATCGAGGGGGCGGTGCGGGAGGACGGCCGTACCCCCTCGATCTGGGACACCTTCAGCCATACGCCGGGCCGGACGGCCGGCGGCGAGACCGGTGACATCGCGGTCGACCACTACCACCGCTACCGCGCCGACGTGGCGCTGATGGCGGAGCTGGGCCTGAGCGCGTACCGCTTCTCGGTCTCCTGGCCCCGGGTGCAGCCGACCGGCCGGGGCCCGGCGGTGCAGCGGGGCCTGGACTTCTACCGCCGGCTGGTGGACGAGCTGCTGGCGCACGGCATCAAGCCGTCGCTCACCCTCTACCACTGGGATCTGCCGCAGGAGCTGGAGGACGCGGGCGGCTGGCCGGAGCGGGACACCGCGCTGCGCTTCGCCGAGTACGCGCGGCTGGTCGGCGAGGCGCTGGGCGACCGGGTGGAGCTGTGGACCACCCTCAACGAGCCCTGGTGCAGCGCCTTCCTGGGCTACGGCTCCGGGGTGCACGCGCCCGGCCGTACCGAGCCGGAGGCCTCGCTGCGTGCCGCCCATCACCTCAACCTGGCGCACGGGCTTGCGGCTTCGGCGCTGCGCTCGGTGATGCCGTCCCGCAACCGGATCGCCGTCAGTCTCAACTCCTCGGTGGTCCGGCCGCGTTCGCAGGACCCGGCCGACCTGGCGGCGGCCCGCCGGATCGACGACCTGGCCAACGGGATCTTCCACGGCCCGATGCTGCACGGCGCCTACCCCGAGTCGCTGTTCGCGGCGACGGCGTCGGTCACCGACTGGTCGTACGTCCTCGACGGCGATGTGCGCACGGCGGGCGCGAAACTGGACGCGCTGGGCCTGAACTACTACACCCCGGCGCTGGTCTCGGCCACGTCCGGCGCGATCGCGGGCCCGCGGGCGGACGGCCACGGCGCGAGCGAGCACTCCCCCTGGCCGGGCGCCGACGACGTGCTCTTCCACCAGACGCCGGGCGAGCGCACGGAGATGGGCTGGACCATCGACCCGACGGGCCTGTACGACCTGATCACGCGCTACGCGCACGAGGCCCCGGGCCTGCCGCTGTACATCACCGAGAACGGCGCGGCCTACGACGACAAGCCGGACCCCGAGGGCCGCGTCCACGACCCCGAGCGCATCGCCTATCTGCACGGCCACCTGTCGGCCGTGCGCCGCGCGATCACCGACGGCGCCGACGTGCGCGGCTACTACCTGTGGTCCCTGATGGACAACTTCGAGTGGGCGTACGGCTACGGCAAGCGGTTCGGCGCGGTGTACGTGGACTACGCGACGCTGGAGCGCACCCCGAAGTCGAGCGCCCGCTGGTACGGCGAGGTGGCACGGACGGGGACGCTGCCGCCGGTGGACTCCGCCGCCTGACGAGGAGGCCGGGGCGCGGCACCCTGGGGGATGCCGCGCCCGGTCCGCCGTGCCGCGGGTTCAGTTGACGGCGCCGAAGGCCTTCGAGAAGGCGAACGGGGACTGGACGATCGAGCTGCACGTGGGGTCGGCGGAGTTCTTCGCGCCGCCGGGGCACTGCTTGTCTCGGGCCGCGGACCACATCGACAGGCCGCCGAGGCCCTTGGACCTGGCGAAGTTCACCAGCTGGGTGGCGTCGTCGACCTTGAAGGTCTCGGAGGAGACGTCGTTGACGCCGATCATCGGGGTGACGGCGACGGCCTTCCAGGCGGCGGCGTCCGACAGCCCGAGGACGCCCTTGATCTGGGCCTGGGTCGCGGTGGCGGCCTGCTGGGCGTAGTCGCCCATGTCGCCGCTGTAGGAGGAGCCGTAGTCCATCGCCATGATGTTGACGGTGCTGATCCTCGCGCCGTTGGACTTGGCGTCGGACAGGAGGTTCACGCCGTCCTGGGTGAGGCCCTCGGGCATCACCGGGAGGGTGAAGGAGACGTCCAGGCCCGGGTGTTGCGCCTGGAGCTTCGCTATCGCCTTGGCCCGCAGGGTGTTGGCCGCCGTGTTCGGCAGCGCGCCGCCCTCGACGTCGAAGTCGACCTTGGTGAGCTTGAACGCGTCGATCGCCTTGCCGTACGCCGCTGCCAGCGCGTCGGCGGACGAGCAGGTGGTGGCCAGCTCGGAGCCGGAGGCGCCGCCGAAGGAGACCCGGACGTCACCGCCCTTGGCGCGCAGCGCGCCGATCTGCTGGGCGACGGCGTCGCCGGTCAGGTCGGTCACGCCGCCCCACTTGGGGGTGCAGCCGCCGCCGTCGGTGACGAAGGCCAGGTTGTAGTTCTTCACCCCGGTCGCGTTCGCCGCGCCGACCAGGTCGAAGGCCGGGTAGAGGGAGGTGTCGACGTACGGCGAGAAGCCGGCGGAGGCGGCGGTGCCGCTGCCCGTCGTCCCGGAGGCGGTCGGCGTCGGGGTCGGGGGCGCGCTCTGGGTGGGCGTGGAGGTCCTGGTGGCCGTCGGGGTCGGGGCCGGGGACGGGGTCCCGGTGGGGCGGCCGCTGGGCTCGGGGGTGGGGCCGCTGTCCGCCGAGCACGGGGAGTCGTCGATACGGCAGCCGGTCGGGGCGCCGGCGCCCTCGACCACGAAGCCGACGGTCACCGACCTGCCCGGGGCGAGGCCCTCGGTGTCCCACTTCGCCGGCTTCACGGTGACGTGCGAACCGCTCACGCTCGACTCGCCGTTCCACAGCGATCCGAGCCTGGCGCCCGCCGGGAGGTCGAACTCCAGCGTCCAGGTCTTCTCCGGTGCGCCGCTGGTGTTGGTGACGACGTACTGGGCGGTGTAGCCGGTCGACCAGTCGCTGGTCCTCGTGTACGCGGCGTTCACGCTCGCCGCGTTCGCGGTGCCGGTGAGCAGGACCGCGCCGCCGCCGACGACGGCCGCGGCCACGAGGCCGCCGATCGCCTTGTTCCTGCCACTGATCCTGCGCCGGTGCGTGCTCATGCGCATGCCTGCCTTCGATGTTCACGGGGGTGGGGTGCGGCAGCACGCTAGCGATCCGGAATCGGACAAACCGAGTGATCGGGACGGTGGTTGAAGACCTTAGGGTGCGCTTAAGGAAGGGATCGGGGACGGTTAATGGTCGAGACCAGTCGCGACCGGTTTGCGTGTTCGGCGCCGGTGCACCCGCCCCCGTGCCGGCCGCCGTCCGTCCAGCTGGAACCAGATCCGCACCTCGGTGCCGCCCAGCACCGAGGAGCCGATGCGCACGTCGCCGCCCGTGGACTCGGCGAGCCGGCGCACGATGTCGAGGCCCAGTCCGGTCGAACCGGCGCTCCCGGAGCCGCTTCCTCGGGCCATGGCCGACTCCGGGTCGGATATGCCGGGGCCCGCGTCCGAGACCAGCACGATCACCGCGTCCTCGCCGTTGTGCACGTCGACCGCGAAGGCGGTGCCCTCGGCGGTGTGCCGGAAGACGTTGCCGAGCAGGGCGTCGAGCGCCGCGGCCAGATCGGCGCGAGCCACGGGTATGCGCACCGGACCGTCGACGCCGGCCACCCGCCACTTGCGTCCCTCGTCCTCGGCGAGCGCGGACCAGAACTCCATGCGCTCACGGACCACCGCGGCCGCGTCGCACCCGGCGCCGGTCCCGGCCGTGGCCATGGCCGTCTGCGGCTTGGCCTCCCGGGCCGTACGGATGATGGTGTCGACCTCGCGCTCCAGCTGGGCGACGGCCGCCCGGGTCTGCTCGGCGGCCGGACCGGCGCCGAGGGAGGCCGCGTTGAGCCGGAGCACCGTGAGCGGCGTACGCAGCCGGTGGGAGAGGTCGGCCGCCAGTTCCCGTTCGTTGGCGAGGAGTTGGACGACCTGGTCGGCCATGGAGTTGAACGCGACGGCGGCGAGTCTGAGTTCGCTCGGGCCGTCCTCCGGCACCCGGGAGCCCAGCCTGCCCTCGCCCAGTTCGCGCGCGCCCCGCACCAGCCGCTGCGCGGGCCGCACCATGCGCACCCCGAGCCGGTCGGCGACGGCGACCGAGCCGACGATCAGCGCCAGGCCGACGCCCGCGAGCACCGCCCAGGCCGTGCCGACGCCGTGGGTCACCTCGGACTCGGGGACGTAGACCTCGACGACCGCGATGGTGCCGGAGCCGAGCGCGACCGGCTGGAGCAGCGTGGAGCCGCCGGAGACGGTCGTCGTCGAGGCCCGGCCCATGCTGCGGACGGCCTCGATGTCGCGGTCGGCGGCGCGCTGTCTGCCCAGGTCGAGCGCGGAGCGGCCGTCGGCGGCGGGCAGGTGCACGGCCATCCCGGAGTCGGCGCCGGCCGAGGCCACCACCCGCTCCAGCTTGTCCCGGTCGGTGGTGATGGACAGCGCGGGCGCGACGGCGGCGGCCTCCCGCTCGGCGTTCGAGAACGCCCGGTCGCGGGCCATCTCCCGGACGACCAGCCCGAGCGGGACGGCGAAGGCGACCACGACCATCGCGGTGACCGCCAGGCAGACCCTGACCAGGGCCCACCTCATCGCGCCGGCCTCCCGCCGGACCCGCCCGCCGCGTCCGCCCCGCCCGCTCCGCCTTCGACGGGCGGTTCGATCTTCACGCCGACGCCGCGCAGGGTGTGCAGATAGCGGGGCCGAGCGGCCGTCTCCCCCAATTTCCGGCGCAACCAGGACAGATGGACGTCGATGGTCTGGTCGTCGCCGTAGGACTGCTGCCAGACCTCGGCGAGGAGTTCCTTGCGCGGGACGACGACACCGGGCCGGCCGGCCAGGAAGGCGAGCAGGTCGAACTCGCGGCGGGTGAGGTCGAGGCGGACGCCGTCCAGCTCGGCCTGCCGACGCAGCGGGTCGACGCTCAGCCCGCCGACCCGGAGCACCGGCGAGGGCGGGGCCTCCCCGCCCGCGGAGCGGGCCCGGCGCAGCACGGCCGCGATCCGGGCGGAGAGGTGGTCGACCGAGAACGGCTTGGTCAGATAGTCGTCCGCCCCGGCGTTCAGCAGCCGGACGACCTCCGTCTCGTCGTCCCGGGCGGTGGCGATGATGACCGGCACGTCCGTGATGCCGCGCAGCATCTTCAGGGCCTCGGAGCCGTCCAGGTCCGGCAGTCCGAGGTCCAGGATGACCACGTCGAAACGGAAATGGGCGACCTCGCGCAGCGCCTCCAGCGCCGTACCGACACTGCGCACGGTGTGCGCGGCGTCGGTCAGATGCCGGATGAGCGCCGAGCGTACGAACTGGTCGTCCTCGACCACGAGCACACTTGCCATGCGCCGCACCGTACGCCATGCGGTGAGACCCGGTCCGGGCCTGTGGACAACGGGTAGGAGGCGGGGCCCCAAAAATGACCGCCTCCGAATCCACGGTGATCATGGCCCCTCGCCTTCGATCCTCTCGTTCGGCCCCTCGAACGCC
>NZ_JBVHMR010000009.1:0-290457 GCF_055558375.1 Streptomyces sp. NPDC025793
CTCGCAATCCACACCGAACCCAGAGGCCCTCACCTCATTCAAGGACCGCTCAAAGCGTGTCGCCTGTCACCAACGTCCCGGGACAGCACACCTAGCCCCCGGTATTGATGAGCGGCTCGTCGCGTGTGAACGGACGGAACCCGACGCCGTAGTACAGCCCACGTGCCTCGGGATGCCCCGGCGCACCCAGACAGGCGACCGTCATGTGACCGGCACCGGCCTCCCGTGCCAGGTGCATCCCGTGCAGCAGCATCGCGCGGCCCAGCCCGAGCCGCCGGTAGTCCGGATGCGTGCCGACCGGCTCGAATTCGGCGGTCCGGTTCGCCTCGTCGAGCCACATGATCGTCGATGCGGCCATCGTTCCGTCCGGTGCCTCCACCAGGAGGTGCAGGTCGCCACGGTACGGCGGTGTCCGCCGGACGCCCTCGTAGGCCTCGGCCGTGTACGTCGTCGGAGCCCAGGCGTCCACATGAGCCTGGACCGCGGCCCGCGGCCCGGCCTCGTCGGCCGTGCGGAACCGGAAACCGTCCGGCAGCACCGGCTGTTCCAGGACATCGAGGTCCCGCACGTTGAGCTGTGTCCAGGATCCGGTGTCGCCGAGCGAGTCCGGATCGGTGTGATAGCCGTGTGCCGCCCATCGCGTCAGGGCGAACTCATCGGCAGCGGCCGGCACCACCGTGCGCTCGACGCCGGGCGCCACGGCGTCGTACCAGTCGATCGCCTCGTCCACCAGCTCGCGGTGGCCGGGATGGACCTGGTACACCAGACAGGCGCTGGTGATGTCCGCCACCGACCCGTCGCTCCGCCGCGCCCGGTGCGGCAGTCGAGCCCAGCCCCACGCGACCAGATCGGTGCCGGAGAACCACAGCCGACGGAGCCAGCTCCCGCCGGCGCGGGTGTGCCCCTTGCCCCAGATCCAGGCCAGCTCGCCGTACGACGCGTCGCTGTTGACCAGGTCGGGACGGACGGCGGTGACCCGCTGCGCCAGGCTCTGCATGAGCTGTACATCCGCAGCCGTCAGGAGCTCGGAGTCATCCATGGTGCGCCACTGTGCCAGTGCTCGGCGAAGCCGGCGAACCATTTTCCAGGGGCCAGGACCTCAGTGGCCGACGGCCCAACTCCCTTGGCGCAGTTCGCCTTTCCCGGCGGGATCAGCGGGAACGGTGGCGTGCGGCGTCCGCGCTCGTCATGCTCCCCTGGGCGCCCACCTCGTACCGGCCATGCTCCAGGAAGTACCGCAACGCCTCCGGCGAGCCGTCGTCGAGGGCCCGCTCCGCGGCCGTGCGCAGTACCGCGCCGGTGGCCGGATCGGCGAGGATCCGGAAGATCGCCACGCGGTCGTCCTCGGCCCGGGCGAGGCGGTAGCCGGTCTCCAGGAAGGCGCGCACGGCGGCCGGTGTGCCCGCGGAGGCCGTGCACGCCGTGCGCAGCGGCTCCGGCAGCGACGACGTCACGGGCGCCGCGAGCGACCTGGCGACGGAGCAGGGCACCGCCGCCGTACGGGAAGCCATCCCCCGCCGTCGACATCCTCGCCTCACCCCACGCCTCCGCCACGACCGGCGGCGGCGTGCGGGTCGACGGCGGCTACATCGACTCCGTCCTTCCCTGAACCCATCGCCCGCCACGGTGGCACCGGGGCGGTACCGCGCGCCGGCCGTCGTGCTGGACCACACTGGAGGGGCAGGCGTGCACAGGACAGGGGGCACAGCCGATGCGTGCATGGGTGGTGGCCCGGCCGGGGCCTGTCGAGCAGGAGCCGTTGCGGCTCGTCGAGCGGCCCGTGCCGGAACCGGGATCCGGTGAACTGCTCGTGCGGGTGCGGGCGTGCGGTGTGTGCCGTACCGATCTGCACGTCGCCGAAGGTGACCTGCCGGTGCGCCGGGCCGGGGTGACACCCGGCCACGAGGTGGTCGGCGTGGTCGACGGCGTCGGTGCGGGTGTGAGCGGGTGGGCGGCCGGCGACCGCGTGGGGGCGGCCTGGCTGCGCCGCACCGACGGCACCTGCCGGTACTGCCTGCGCGGGGACGAGAACCTGTGCCCCGGCTCCGAGTACACCGGCTGGGACACCGACGGGGGCTACGCCGAGTACACCACCGTCCCGGCCGCCTTCGCCTACAGGCTGCCCGCGGACGTCGACGACGTCGCGCTCGCACCGTTGCTGTGCGCGGGCATCATCGGTTACCGGGCACTGCTGCGGACGTCACTGCCGCCGGGCGGGCGTCTCGGACTGTACGGGTTCGGCGGCAGCGCCCACCTGTGCGCGCAGGTCGCCCTGGCACAGGGAGCGACGGTCCATGTCCTGACCCGCGACGAGTCCTCGCGACGGCTCGCCCTCGACCTGGGCTGTGCGTCGGCCCGCGGGGCCTACGACGAGCCGCCGGAGCCGCTGGACGGGGCGATCCTGTTCGCACCGGCCGGTGAGCTCGTGCCGGTGGCACTGCGGGCACTGGACCGGGGAGGGATCCTGGCGGTCGCGGGCATCCATCTCAGCGATGTCCCGGTGCTGCGCTACGAGAGCGAGCTGTTCTACGAGAAGGAACTGCGCAGCGTCACCTCGAACACCCGGGACAACGGCCGGGACTTCCTGGCACTGGCGGCCCGGTACGGCGTCCGGGCCACCACACATCCCTACCCGCTCTCCGAGGCGCAGCGGGCACTGAGCGATCTGAAGGCGGGTCGCTTCGACGGGGCGGCGGTACTGCTGAACGACCTGTGAACCCCAGCGCGCCACGGATCCAGCGCGGGCGGGGATGTCAGGACAGCCACTCGGTGTAGCTGGTGGGGGCGAGGTGGGCGTTCCTGTCCGTGAGGACGTCGCCTTTGACTGCGGCGAACATGCCGGCCGTGGGGTCGGTGACGACGGTACGCTTGTCGCCCTTGCGGGACAGGGTCATCCGGCCCAACTCGTCCAGGGGGTAGATCTCGGGGCCGGCGACGTTCCGGATGCCGTTCAGCGGGGCGCCCGCGGCTACCTCCGCCACCGCGGCGGCCACGTCCTTGGAGGCGATGGGCTGGATGGGCGTGGCGGGCAGCCGGACGGTGTCGGCGTCGGCCGTCCAGGACAGGACCGCCTCCATGAAGTCCATGAACTGCGTGGCCCGCACGATGGAGTAGGGGATCGGCCCGGCCGCGAGGATCCTCTCCTGGAGCAGCTTGGCGCGGTAGTAGTCCAGCTCCGGCACCTGGTCCACGCCGACGATCGAGAGGACGACGAAGTGGCCGACACCGCCCTTCTGGGCCGCGGCCAGGAGGTTGTCCATCGACGTCTGGAAGAAGGCCAGGGAGGCCTCGTCGAAGGTCGGCGAGTTCGTCAGGTTGACGACGACGTCGGCTCCCGCCACCGCCTCGTCCAGCCCCTGACCGCTGATGATGTCGACTCCGGTGGACTTCGAGTGCGGTACCGCCTCGTGTCCGGCCGCGTTCAGGTCCTTGACGACCTGCGACCCGATCAGACCGGTACCGCCGATGACTGCGATCTTCATGTCATACCTTTCATCCGGATTACGTGCGCAATATGGCATACGGAGCGCCGCGTGGGCGGGGCATGAATCAGCCTGTCGCGCTTGTGGGCCGACCGAGGAGGGGCCGCGTCAGAGTCCGTCGACGAACGTGACCGTCTCGTCGAGCGGCGCCCGGCCCGTGCGCTCACCATGGACCTTGACGTCCTCGTATCCGATCGCCATGCCGCAGAAGAGGACGAGGTTCTCCGGCGGCGACACGACTTCCGCGACGGTCCTGCGGTACTCCGACCACGCCATCTGCGCGCAACTGTGCAGACCTTCGGCACGGAGCAGCAGCATGACGGTCTGCAGGAACATGCCGACGTCGGACCATTGAGCCGGGCCCAGGTCGCGGTCGATGTAGCAGAACAGGGCGGCGGGGGCTCCGAAGCAGTTCCAGTTCTCGGTAGCGGCCCTGCGGCGCGCTTCCCAGTCCTCGCGGGCGATGCCGAGTGCGCCGTAGCGCGCCTTGCCGAAGTCGGATCGGCGCTCGCGGTACGGCGACTTCAGGTCGGGCGGGTACATCTCGTACTCCCGCTCGTCCCAGGGGTCGCCTGCGGCCAGCCGTTCGCCGGCCCGCTTCTTTATCTCGGCCAGCGGCCCGCCGGTCACCACGTAGGCGCGCCATGGCTGGATGTTCGATCCGGACGGCGCCCAGGCCGCGGCGGACAGCACCCGCTCCAGCGTTTCCCTCGGCACGGGCCGGTCGGTGAACGCGCGCACCGCCCGTCGGCTCGTGACGGCGTCATAGACGTCCATGATCGCCCGCCTCCATCCACTCAACGAGTTCAGCTTCGTTACACTCAAGATAGTATCACTCGATACCGTATCGCGCTCAACTATCTCGGCGTGGATCTCGGCTCTCGGTGGTTCGCGCGTCGGAGCCGGCGCGGCCGCAAACCGGCGCGCGGGCGCGCTTACGCCTCGCCGTCCACGGGATGGGCGAGCCGGGTCAGCAGCTCCGTCAGCCGCTCGGGCTCCCCGGCAGCCAGTTCGGCGACCAGACGCTCGGCCAGCGGCTCGGCGGCCACGTGAGCCGCATCGAAGAGTTCGATTCCCTCAGGGGTGATCTCCACTGCCCGCGCCCGCCGGTCCCCCGGAACGGCCTTGCGTACGGCCAGACCCTTGCGCTCCAGGTCGTCCACGACCCGCATGATTCCCGCCTTGTCCGACCCGGTCGCCGCCGCCAGGTCCCGCTGCACCGTAGGTCCGCGGTTGACCAGCACGATCAGCACGGCGAAATGCCGCAACTCGATACCGAGCGGCCGAAGCGCTTCCCCCATCAGCGCGGCCGCACGCCAGTGAGCCCGACGCAGCAACAAGCCCAGAGCGAAGGGCGACTGATCCCCAGGGCGGTCGGTCGCGCGCGGGACGGCGGGTTGACGAGGAGCATTGGCGGCCATGAGGGAACATTACCAGCCATCCGCTCATTCGATACGGTATCGAATGAAACCATATGGGGGTGGCCTTCGCGGGTCCCGAGCCTGTGCGAGCAGGCGGCAGGTCAGTCAGTGGGACGTGGGGCGCGCAGATGGGCTCGCTTCTTCAGTTCGTCCTCGTCGACCAGGGTGAGCATCGGCCGGCCCGGGGCGCACATCATGACCAGGACGAACCTGGTCGGCGTGTCCGACAGGGCGTTGCCGTCCTGGTAGTGGATCACGTCACCGCCGGGCTCCCAGAACGTCTCGCCTGCCTTGATCACGCGCTCCGGCTCGCCCTCCAGCTCCCACCGGACCGCGCCTTCGATCACGTAGCCGAAACAGGGCCCCGAGTGGCGGTGCGGAGGAGTCCCGGGGTCACCGGGAGGCCACTCGACGAGGACGGTCATCCCCGAAGCGCCCTCGGGAATGAACGGCGGCTTGACGTCCGCCAGCATCTTGGGTCCGACCCCGGTCACCGATGCCATCTCGCGTGTCTCGCGCACGGTGCTGCACCTCCTGGCCCCTCTCGCCGGACTCCCGCCCGCAGGGGCCACACGGCACTCCACGGCACTCCGGCCGCAGGTCCGTTCCACCGCCGAGCGGGCAGCGCGCCGGCCTTCCTCGCCTGGACGCCGTTCCGGTTCACCTCACGGTTACAGGCTTTCACACTCACGACCGACGGCATCTCGGGGCGCGACCTCGTCCCGCCGGAGGCTTCGCCCACGACGCTTCACGGGCTCGCGCACCCCTCGGCGTTCGGCATCGCCGTCGGGTATCCGCCACGCCTCCATTGATTCATGAGCAGAAGCATGATGGGGTCGAGGAAGGCGACGTGATCGACTACCGGATCGATCGCGGCAGCCACGTACCGGCCTATGTGCAGATCGTCGAGCAGACCGAACGGGCGCTCCGGATGGGCGTCTTGAAGGTCGGGGACAAGTTGCCCACGGCCAAGCAGGTGGTGGCGGCGACCGCCGTCAACCCCGACACCGTGCTCCCGGCCTACCGCGACATGGAGCAGGCCGGAATGGTCGAACTGCGCCGGGGCCTCGGAACCTTCGTGACGCGGTCGCTCGCCCGGCCCGCCGCGGAGGACGACCCACCGCTGCGCCAGGAGATCACCAGGGTGGGTGGACCGCGCGCGAACCGCGGGGCTGGCGCGGGCCGATGTCCTCGCCCTGGTCACCACGGCCCTGGACACCTACGACAACGAGCACGAGCAGCACAGCCGTACCCCGGGGGACCGGGAACCGAAGAAGGAAAAGGAAGAAGAAGGAGGAGGACGTATGACCGGGGCCTGACGCGCCGGATGCGCTGCGCGCCACGGGACTCGGATTCCGGTACCGGAGGCGGGGCGACTGGGCCCTGCGGGACTGCGAGTTCACCGTGCCCGGCGGTCGTGTCACCGCCCTCGTCGGACGCAACGGCGCCGACAAGACCACCCTGTTGCACCTGGCCGGCGGCCTGCTGCGGCCCGGCTCCGGGGAGCTGCGCGCACTGGACGCCGTACCCGGCACGTCCCGTGGCGGACACCCTCTGAACTCGTCGCGGGACCGGACGACCGCCGAGCGGATCGTTCGCGAGGGCGGTATCCCCCTCCACGCCCGCTTCGGCGAGCTGTCCCCCGGGCGACGCCCTCGCGTCGCGCTCGTCCCGGCCGTCGGCCAACGGCCCGAACTCCTGCTGCTCGACGAGCCGTTGGCCGACCTCGACCCCGCGGCACGGGGCGACATCATGGCGGGCCTGATGGCCGAGGCCGCCGAGCGTGGGATGAGCATCGTGCTGTCCTCGCACGTCCTGCCCGAAATCGAGGAGACCTGCGACCGGGGCTGGTGCTGGTGCCGCGCGACGGCCGCGTCGAGCTGAGCGAGGACGCCTACACGGCGCGCGAGAGCCACACCGTGCTGACCGGACAGCCGACCAGGCAGACGCCCCGACCGCAGAGCACACCGTCGTACGGCGCCGTACCGCCGGCAGACAGCTGACCGCGCCGATACGGAGGCACGGGCCGCTGCGCGGCGACTGGCACATCGACCGAGGCGCCCGCCCCGGACGAGCGGGCGGAGGCGGCGGCCGCGGCGCCCGCCGTCCTCGCCGCCGCGCCGAGCGCCCCACGCACATGGACATACGTGAGGTGGCCGGGTTCATCGCCTCGGGCGCCATCGCGCCGCCGCCGCGGACGACGGTGGCGCAGGGCGCCGCGACCTCGGTGCTGCTGGCGGCATCGCCGACGGTGGAAGGCATCACCGGCCGCTGTTTCGAGGACTGCGCCGAGGCCGAGCCGGTCGCCGGCGTCGAGCCCCACGCCCTGGACGGCTGTGGGCCGGGTCCGAGGATCTCGCCCGGTCGCCGAACCGGCCACGGGTCCGGGAAGTTACACCGGGTCCTCGGCGGGAGCGGCGGGGAACGCGTTGACGCCCGTCAGCTCCGCCGAGAGCTCCCACAGCCGGGCCGCCTGCTCCGGGTCGATCGCCCACTCCTTGACGCCGAGGGGCCCGGCGTCGCCCTCCGGCGCGAGTGCGGCGATGTCGCAGTCCTCCAGATAGACGCCACCGATCCCGTCCAGCTGCGGCGAGGTCGCCGCCCACACCTGGGTGGCCGCACCCTGCGGCGGGGTCTTGAAGCCCTTGGGGTTGAGCACGTTGCCGTCCTCGTCGATCCAGCCCCGCTCGATCATCTCCTCCTTGGGCAGATGCCGCTGGAGCGGGGTGATGATGCCACCGGGGTGCAGGGCGAAGGCCCGGACACCGGCATCGCGGCCGAGCTTGTCGAGCTGGACGGCGAACAGGACGTTGGCGGTCTTGGCCTGACCGTAGGCCTCCCACTTGTCGTAGCCCTGCCGCCAGTGGATGTCGTCCCAGCGGATGCCGGAGAAGTGGTGGCCACGGGAGGAGACGGAGACGACCCGGGCGCCGCCGCGTGCGAGCACGGGCCACAGACGGTTGACGAGGGCGAAGTGACCGAGGTGGTTGGTGGCGAACTGGGCCTCCCAGCCGGGGCCCACCCGGGTCTCCGGGCACGCCATGATCCCGGCACTGTCGATCATGATGTCGATCGTCCGCCCGGAGGCGAGGAACCGCTCGGCGAAGCCGCGCACGCTCTCCAGGTCGCCGAGGTCCAGCTCGTCCAGTTCGACGCCGGAGATGCCGGCCAGTGCCTGTTCGGCCGTGGCCGGGCGGCGGGCGGGCACGACCACGTGGGCGCCGGCCTTGACGAGCGCCCGGGTGGTCTCCAGGCCGATCCCCGAGTAGCCGCCGGTGACGAGGGCGAGCTTGCCCGTCAGATCGATGCCGTGCAGGACGTCGTCGGCGGTGCTGGTGGCGCCGAAACCGGATCCGATCTTGTGCTGTGCAGTGCTCATGTCCGGAACGCTACGAATTCGAGTGCACTCGAAGTCAAGTGGCGCCCTGCGCGCCCCTCGGGAAACCGTCGTCGTACCGCACGCGCCTCACGCGAGTGGCGGTTGCAGGGTGGCGGGTGTGGGGCCGTCCGGGCGGACGGTGATGCCGTACGCGGCCTTCTCGGGGGTGGAGCTGAAGACCGGTGTGTGGTGCGGCAGCAGGTGTTCGAGCAGGACCGTCGATTCCCGGAGTGCGAACTGCATGCCGAGGCAGGCGCGGGGGCCGATGCCGAACGGGTAGTACGCGCCGGGCCGGGAGGGGCGGGCGTCGGGGGCGGTGAAGCGCAGCGGATCGAAGCGGTCCGGATCCGACCACAGTCGGGGATCACGGTGGGTGAGGTACGGGCAGACCAGGATGTCCGTACCCGCGTCGACGGCGTAGCCGACGAGGGTGTCGTCCTCCGTGGCGTGGCGGGGCAGGATCCAGCCGGACGGGTAGAGCCGGAGCGTCTCATGGACGAGAGCCTGGACGGCCTCGCGGCGTCGCTCCGATCCTTCGCCGCCCGCCGCGAGGGCTTGCTCACGGGCAGCGGGATTCGCGTCGAGGAGCAGGTAGAGCCAGGTCAGGGTGGTGGCCGTGGTTTCGTGCCCGGCCACGAGCAGCGTGACCAGTTCGTCGCGGATCAGCCGGTCCGTGTACGCGGGGCGCTCGGCCGAGGCATCGATCAGGACGTGCAGCAGGCCAGGGCCGTCAGGCCCGGTCGACCCGCTGCGCACGGCTTCGATGGCGTGCCGGGCGACCGCGTCGATCCGGGCGAGATCGGCGGCAACGGCGTCCTGGGCGTGGCGGACGTCAGCGGGCAGCGTCGGCAGCGCGGCGGCCACGGAAGCCACGGCGGCCAGTTCACGATCGGTCCCGTCGTCGAGGGGGTGCCCGGTGAGGGAGCGCCAGATGGTGTCCAACGCGAAGCGCCGCATCTCCTGCCCGACGTCGAAGGGCTGTCCGGTACGGGCGTACGCGGCCCAGCGTCCGGCGGTGGTCCGGGCGGCCTCGGTGATCCGCCGTTCGTAGCGCCGCATGCCGGTGGCGGTGAACCGGCTCTGCAGCAAACGGCGTTGCTGCCTCCAGGCGGCACCGGTGGCGGACAGGACCCCGTCGCCGATGAGCAGCCGGGCGCGGTGCGACCGTTTGACGTACCGCTCCGGGTGCCTGGCGAGTACGTGTTGGACCGCCTCCGGGTCGGTGACGAGCACGGTGGGGGCCGGTCCCAGGCGGAACGCGGCGACCCCGCCGAACTGCTCGCGCACCTCGGACAGCAGTTCCACCAGTTCGCCGCCCGCCGCACGCCACCGCTCCACCAGTCCGTGACCGGCTTCGGGGACCGGGCACCCCGCTCCGGAAACGTGTGGAAGGGAGCCGGATCCGGCTTCGATACCCATGCTTCTTCTCCTGGTGTCCTGGTCTCCTGCCCGGCTCGGCTCGCCGAGGCACCAGACGTAGTGTGGGGTGTGTTCCCCGCGATCTCCACGATCACCTTCGCCGGCTGCTGAGTCTCACGAGAAGACTCGTACCATCGCCGTATGAGACGCACGTCGTTCGCGAACTGGCCGTGTTCGGTGGCCAGGACCATGGATCTGCTGGGCGACTGGTGGACTCCCCTGGTGCTGAGAGAGGCCTTCTACGGGATCCGCCGGTTCGACGCGTTCCAGCAGGAGTTGGGCATCGCCCGGAACACGCTGGCGGAGCGGCTGCGCAGGCTGGTGGAGGCGGGCCTGCTGGAGAAGCGGGTGTACGAGACACAGCCCGTGCGCCACGAGTACGTGCTGACCGAGTCCGGTCGCGATTTCTACGGTGTCATCCTCGCTATGACGCGGTGGGGCGACCGGTGGCTCGCGGACGAGGAAGGGGCACCGGTGATCACCCGGCACGAGACCTGTGGTCATGACGCCCACGGCGAAGTGGTGTGCTCGCACTGCAAGGAGCCCCTTGCCTGGGAGAACGTCACCGCCCGGCCCGGCCCCGGCTATCCCCCGCGACTCCTCGACCGGCCGTCCGTCCGGCGGCGTTTCCGGTTGGATGAGTCGAGGGAAGAGGCGCCGGATCCGGACGCCGGGTGAACTCGGCGTGCGGATCCGGCGCTCGCGGGACGCCGATCACAGACGTATGCGGCGCAAGCAAGCGCGCCGCGTGTCAGCCGCTCGGCGACGTCTCAGGGCTCGCGTCGACCTCGCGGACCAGCTCGATCGCCCTGGCCAGGGTGTCCAGCCGGTCGCCCAGGGTTTCTCCGGCCGGATAGAGACGTACAGTCGTGACGCCCGCGTCGCACCAGACCCGTAGCCGCTCGCGGACCATGTCCTCCGTACCGATGAGCGTCGTACCGAGCACCATCCCGTCGGTCACGAGACCGACGGCGCCGTCCCGGTCACCGGCCTGCCACCGCTCGCGCACCTCGGCCGCGACCTCGGCCCAACCCTGGCGGCTGTAGGCGTTGTTGTAGAAGTTGGTGGACGCCGAACCCATGCCGCCCAGGCTGAAGGCGAGTTCCTTCTTGCGTCCGGCGATCATGTGGCCGAGTGCGTCCGCGTCCGGTGCGAAGGCGACTTCGGCGCCCTGGCAGACGTCAAGGTCCGCTCGGGTACGACCGCTGCGGGCCAACCCCTCGTCGAGGTGGGCGAAGTAGGCGTCGGCGGCGCCCTCGGGCACGAAGCTGGTGCCGAGCCAGCCGTCGGCGACCTCGCCGGTCAGGCGGAGCATCGCCGGGGACAGTGACGCCAGGTAGACGGGGATGTCGTACTCGGCGCGCACGGACAGTCGCATCGGGACGGCCTCGCTGCCGGCCAGCGGGATCGTGAACTCCGCGCCGGAATAGGCGAGTCGGCCGCCGTCGAGGACCCGTTTCACGATCTCCACGGTTTCGCGCATGCGCCTGAGCGGCCGGGCGAAGGGCACTCCGTGCAGTCCCTCGATCACCTGGGGGCCGGATGCGCCGAGGCCGAGCAGGAAGCGTCCGCCCGACAGGTTGGAGAGGGTGACGGCGGTCTGTGCGACGGCCGCCGGCGTCCGTGTGCCCAGTTGCATCACGCCGGACCCCAGGAGCAGCCGGTCGGTTCGTGCCGCGTAGTAGCCGAGGGCCGAGGGCGCGTCGGAGCCCCACGCCTCGGCGACCCAGCAGATGTCCAGACCCAGTTTCTCGGCCTCGACGACGAAGTCCGCGTGGCCGGACCAGGATTCCCCGCCCGAGGCCTCGATGGTGGTGGCCGTCCGCATCACGCCTCCGCCCGCTGCTTGATCTGCGCCAGCGTGTGCGTCATGGCGCGCTCGAACTCGCGCATGCGCACGAAGACGATCTTCTGTTCCTTCTCCGGCATCCGGTCGATCGCCATGGACAGCCCGGAACGCCCGGGTCCCAATTGCATCCACTGCGACAGTTCCGTCCCGCCATCCCTGGGCCGAAGCCGGAAACGCCAGACCGCGGAGGGATGGGCCGGATCCTCCACCGCCCAGGCGAGGACGGAACGCGGTTCACACTCGATGACGTGGGACGTCGTCTCCCACGTGCCGAGCGCCCCGTGCTCACTGCGGCCGACGAACCTCGCCCCCACCACGGGACCGGCGGCCCCGTCGAGCCACTCCACGGACCGGAGCTCCTCACTCATGCCCGGCATCAGCTCGATGTCGCTGACCATGGCCCACACCGTGTCGGGTGAGGCGTCGATCCATACCCGTACCTCGGTCGTGGGTGTGTCCGCGTAGCACGCGCCCGTCCATTCCAAGACCGCCCGCCTCCTCGTCAATTGCCGCACTGACCTCCAGAGTTGCTTTACGAGACTTACATGTCAAGGACTCGGGTCCACGGATGACGCCCGTGGGCGGACACCGGCCGGCCACGGGGCCGGGCCGCTGTGCCCGGACCGTACGAGCCAGGCCGGACCAGTGTTCCGCCGGCACGGAACCGGGGTTCTTCGGCCATCTGCCGCTTCGTTCGCGGCGTTTCCCCCTCGCGGCGGGAGCCCGGCGGTCGCCCGGTGAAGGATCCCGACTGTGGAGAGCCGAATATCCCGCAGCGAGAGATCACCCGCCCCCGAGACCGGCAGCGGGCCGGTGGCAAGGGTGAGGGGGCCGTTGTTGACGGTGGGGGTGGAGGAGGAGTTCCTCCTCGTCGATCCGCGGACGCGGCTGCTGATGCCGGTGGCCGCGCCGGTCATCGCGACCGCCGAGGCCAGGCTCGACGACCGGGTCGCCCCGGAGCTGACCCGCTATCAGGTCGAGACGCGCACGGACCCCCACCGGGATCTGGGCACGCTCGCCGAACAGCTCTATGCCAACCGCCTGCACCTGTCCCGCGCGGCCTCCGCCCACGGGGCCGGGCTGGTCTCCAGCGGCACCCCGGTCCTCTCCCCCGCGGGTGCCCCGCCGTTCATGCCCGGTGACCGGTACGAGCGCAGTGCGCGAGCCTTCGGCGCGCTGGACGAGGAGCAGGTGTGCTGTGCGTGTCACGTCCACGTGGGGATGGACAGCCGTGCGGAGGCCGTCCGGGTCAGCAATCATCTGCGGGCCTGGATCGCGGTGCTGATCGCGGTGGCGGCGAACTCGCCGTTGTGGGGCGGGCGGGACACCGGCCACGCCAGTTGGCGCACTGTGTGCTGGGCGCGCTGGCCGGCCGCCGGGCCCCCGCCGTACTTCGAGTCCGCCGATCACTACGACGACCTCGTCGCCACCCTGATCGGCACCGGTGTGGTACTCGACGCAGGCGGGATCTACTGGGACATCAGGCCCTCCCACCACCTGCCCACCCTGGAGGTGCGGGTCGCCGACGCGGCCCTGACCGTGGACGACACCGTACTGTTCGCCGCCCTGGTTCGCGCGGCGGCCGCCACCGCACTGGCCGAAGTCCGCTCCGGTCGGTCCGCCCCACGCCCCGACCCCCATCTGCTGCGCGCGGCATCGTGGCATTCGGCCCGCGAAGGCCTTACGGGTACGGCCCTCGACCCGGTCTCCCGCCTGCGCACGCCGTCCTCGCGCCGGATGCGCAGCCTGCTGGACTGGATCCGCCCCGCGCTCGACCGGCACGGCGACAGCGCCCTGTTCGACTCCCTGCTCTCCCGGCTCGACCTGCACGGCACCGGCGCGGTCCGGCAGCGCGCCGCTCTGCGGCAGCGGCGGCGCCCGACCGACACCGTCGACTACCTCATCGCCCACACCCTGACGGCGCCGGGCGGCGGTGGCCGGGGGTGACGGCACCCGGGCACCGCGGGCCGCCGACGGGCGGTCCGCCGGGCGCCACGGCCGAGGGCATGAGGCGGACGCTCACCGCGGAGACGGTGGTGCACGCCGCGTCCTACCGGGGCGGGCACCGGAGGGGCGCCCGGACAGGGCCGTGGCGCTACCCGCCGCCGGCGCGGCCGACCAACTCGTCTCGCGCTTCCTCGGACAAGGGCGCGCTCTCGCGGTGCGGCACTCCGTCCGGGCCCGCCGGGAGGCGGTCGCGGCCCGGAGAAGCCGGGCCGTCGTCGTCCGCTTCCCGCGCCGCCGCCCGGCGGGACGGCACGGTGAGCACGGCGAGACAGCAGACGACCAGGGCGATGCCGATCCAGCCCGGCACGGGGATGCGTTCACCGACGACCAGGACGGCCAGTACGGCGGCGACGGCGGGCTCCAGCAGCGACAGCGTGGTCGCGGTGCTCGCCGGCACGTGCGCCAGACCCCAGCCGAACAGGACGTAGCCGAGGAACATGGGCACCAGGGACATGTAGGCGCCGACGGCCGTGTTGGACCACGAGTCGAGGAGCGGACCGCCGGTCGCCAGCAGTACCGGCATGAGCAGCAGGCCGCCCGCGCCGAACACGGCGCCCATGGCGGCGCGGGAGCTGATACCCCGGCTGATCAGGCGGTGGGCGGCCCAGGAGTAGAGGGCGTAGGTGCAACCGGCGACCAGGCCGAGCCCGACGCCGAGCACGGTCGACCCCGCGGATCGGGCACCGGTGTGCTCACCGGCCGCTTCGGCCACGCACAGCAGCGTCGTACCGGACAGGCCCAGCACCGCACCGACCGTCCAGCGGCGCGTGAGCCGGCGCTTGTCCACGACGCGTTCGACGAGGGCCGAGGCGAGCGGGGCCGAACCGATCGACACCACGGTTCCGGCGGCGACTCCGGCCAGACGCATGGAGCTGTAGAAGGCCAGCGGGTAGACGCCCACCGCCAGGGCGCCGAGCAGCACCGCACCGCGACGCTCGCGCAGCGCTGAGGCCTCCCCGGCGATGCGGGGGCCGGCCATGACGGCTTGGAGCAGGCCGCCCAGACCCATCGCGGCGGCGCCGATCGCGAGGGGACCGACGTCGGGGGCGAAGGTCGCGGCGGTGCCGGTGGTGCCCCACAGCACGGATGCCAGCAGCACGCAGAGCGAGCCCATGCCCACCGAGCGGGCCGGGCGTCCGGCGGGCCGCGTCACAGCCGGTCCAGGAGGGCGGCTGCCATGGTCCGCGCGTGCTGCAGGCGGGTGTCCACACCCTCCAGGCCGGCCCGGGCCATCGCGCCCTCCAGGAGGAACGCGAGATGCTCCGCCGCCGCACGCGCCTCCTCGGGGCGGTCGGGCAGGAGTTGCTCCAGGTGTCCGGCGATCAGGGACTCGACCTGCTCCTTGTGCCGGCGCACGACGGCGCGCCCCTCGTCCCCGGCGGGCAGTTCGGCGGCGGCGTTGAGCAGGCCGCAGCCCCGGAACCCGTGCTCGTAGGCGAAGGCCGCGTGATCGGCATACGCGTCGAAGACGGCGAGCACGCTTTCGCGGGCGCCCCGGGCCTCTTCCAGGCGGCGCCGGTACAGGCCGAGCCACTCCTCGTGCCGCGCGTCGAGGTAGGCCCTCACCAGGTCGGACTTGGACGAGAAGTTGTTGTACAGGCTCATCTTCGCCACGCCCGCGTCCGCGGTGATCGTGTCGATGCCCGTGGCGGACACGCCGTCCGCGTAGAAGCGGCGGGCCGCGGCGGCGAGCAGCCGTTCACGCGCCGGCCGCCGCCTCTCTTTGGACCGTGCTGCCGCACCGCCGATCTCGCTCATGACGACCTTTCCCTCAGATTAGGTAGACCAGTCTACCTAATCTGCTCGGGCGCCGTACGGGTCAGGTGAGGGGTTCGAGGAATTCGAGCCGGTTGCCGACCGAGTCCGTGCTGTAGAAGCGGCGATGACCGGGGAGGGTGTCGTCCCAGACCACCGGGGCGCCGTGCGCCGCCAACCGCCCGGCGAAGGCGTCGATGTCCTTCACCCGAAGTCCCGGGTGGGCCTTCTTGGCCGGGCGGAAGGGCTCCTCGATGCCCAGGTGGAGCTGGACGCAGCCGTCGGCGGTCGCGAACCAGACGCCGCCGCGCCTGGCCAGCACCGGTGGCTTGGGAATCTCGACCAGGCCCAGCGCATCGACGTAGAAGGACCGCAGGCGGTCCTCGCTGGAGGGCGGTGCGGCGAGCTGGACGTGGTCGAGAGCGACAAGCATGGGGAGCGGCCTCCGGTGAGCAATGTGTCGGATGTGGTTCGGGCCGGCCCGGGGCGCGGGGACGGTGCCCCGGGACGTACCGAATGAGTCGGGGTTTCAAGGAGCGGACCGGTCCGCGCGCGGCGGGCGGTACACCCCAACTCGTCGGCGCCTTGGCACTTCACGGCGTCTTCCCGGTGGCCTGTGTCCGCGAAGACGCCTCACCGAACGAGATGCCTCTTCAAACCTTCAGCAGCATAGCCACTTAATTGCGCAATCGTGCAATTGACTGGCGAAACCCGGCCCCGAGGAATCGGCGCATTACGGCTTGCGCGTGCCGGACCGCACGGCGAGCCCGTTGTTCACCTCCGTCGGCACCCGGCTACTCTCTGGCCTGACCGACTCGGATGTCTCTCGGGGGAGTGACATGCACGGTGACGATCCGCGTACCGCCACGGCAACGGCCGAACGGACCCGACGGGCCGAGGACGTGCTGAACATGCAGCGTGCCGCCCGAAAAGGCGGCACCGCGCGACTGCTCCGCTGGCTGGCGGGCCGTACCGGGGCCGCCGCCCTCCTGGTCGACCGCTCGGGCGTCGTGACGTCCCCGCTCCGGTTCCCCCTCGGCAGGGCGGAGCACGTTCTCGTACGGCACGGGGTACGGGAGATCACCGCACGGGGGCTCAAGTCCCTGGTCATCGACGAGGAGGACCTCGTGTGCTTCGTCCTTCCCCTCGACGGCCCGCCGGGCGTCCGCACACCGTTCCTCGCCGCCGTGCTGCGCGGGCCGACGCCGCCCGGTCTGCGGCTCCTGCTCGCGGACGCCACGTCCTGTCTGAGCCTGTGCTGGCAGCTGGAGCACGCCCGGCGGCAGCAGCGGTCGCTCCGGCTCGCCGATGCCCGGACGCGCGAGGCCGTCCTGCATCTGCTGATGAACGGTCAGGTGAGCGCCGCACGCCAAGTCGCCGGGGCGCTGCGCCCCGCACTGCCCGACGTGATGCGGTTGTACGTCGTCGAGGGACCGTCCGCGATACGCCGCGCGGTGGCGGACGCGTTGGCCGCCGCGGTCGACGACGCGTGGGTCGTGCCGTGCCCCGTGTACGCCGATCACCTGGCGGTACTGGAGCCCGCCGGTCCCGAGGCGCACCCCGGCATCGCCACCGAGCCGGTCTGGCTGCGCTCCGTGACGGACACCTGCTGGATCGGAGTGAGCGACCCGCTGCCGTTACGCGACACCGCCACCGCATACGCCCAGGCCTTCCACGCGCTGGCCGCCGCACGCCAACGCGCCGAACGGCACGCCTCGTTCGCGGCCGACCCCGACCTGGCGCTCACCATCGGGCCCCCCGCGGAGGCCTGGGCCGCGGTCCTCCTCGCGCCGCTGCGCACCCACTCCGCACGGCGCTCACAGGACCCGGACGGCAGGGAACTACTGGCCACCGCGGCCTCCTGGCTCAGCTTCTCCTCCCGTGCGACGGCCCACCTGAAGATCCACCGCAACACCCTGACGGCGCGCCTCACCCACGTCCAGAGACTGCTGGGCCTCGATCTGAACCGCCTCCACGACCAAGCCGCGCTGGCCCTCGCCCTCCGCGCCATCGCCGCCGGCATCCCGCCCGGCCCGCAGCCCCGCGCGACGGACCCCGTGAGGACGGCGCCCTCCTTGGACGAACTCCTCGCACTTCCCCACGTCGTGGCCTGGGCACAACGCCAGTTCCGCCCGTTACTGACGCCCGGCGTCCCGGAATGCACCGCGCAGACGCTCACCACCTGGCTGCGGCTCGACGCACGCATCGGCCCGACGGCCGCCGCGCTGTCCCTGTCGACGTCCGCGGTACGCAAACGCCTCGCCCGGAGCGAGGCCCTGCTCCAACGCTCCCTGCTGCGCTCCCCGAGCGCCGTCCACGACCTGTGGCTCGCACAACGGGCCCTCGACCTGGCTGAGAGGCGCCGGGCAGGGCGCACGGGCGGAACCGGAGGCTCGCACTCCGTTGCTCCGGAACCCTCACCTGCCGCACCGTGAGGCGCCCTTGGGCCGCGCGGCATGGGCCGAAGGGCCCCGGGCCGGGTCCTGGCGGCCCGTGGCGGCGAACGCCGAAGGCGCCGAGGCTGGAGGTGACCGCCATGAAGGGAGCCGGTGCGATGGCCTCCGCGACGACCTTGAACTCAGCTCTCGACCCCGCGTACCGCGAGCGGCTGATGCAGCTCGCCCGCGAGGTCTCCTTCGAGGCCGGGACCCGGCTGTTCGAGGAGGGCCGGCGTGCCGACCGCTTCTGGATCGTGCGCTCCGGCACCATCGCCCTCGATCTGCACGTGCCCGGCCGCCGTGCCGCCGTGATCGAAACCCTCGGACACGGCGAACTCGTCGGCTGGTCCTGGCACTTCCCGCCGTGCCTCTGGCACCTGGGTGCGGAGGCGACGAGCCCGGTGCGGGCCTGGGAGTTCGATGCCGAGGCGGTACGGACACGGTGCGCCGAGGACGCCGCGTTCGGCCGGGCGATCGCGGCCTGGGTCGGACAGGTGGTCGCCCAGCGCCTGCACGCGTCCCGGGTCCGTCTGCTCGATCTGTACGCCCCCTACGGCAGCGGAGAGCCGGCGTAGCCACCCGGCCCTTCGAGGAGGAGACCATGGAGACCACCCCGCACCGGGTCAGTGACGTGATGACCCGGGCCGTCGTCGCGGTGGGCCGCAGGGCCCGGTTCAAGGACATGGTCGAGCACATGGAGCAGTGGCAGGTCAGCGCGCTTCCGGTGCTGGAGGGCGACGGCCGGGTGATCGGGCTCGTGTCCGAGGCCGATCTGCTGCCCAAGGAGGAGTTCCGGGGCAGCGACCCGGACCGGTTCACCCAGCGACGCCGGCTGGCCGACCTGGCCAAGGCCGGGGCGGTGACCGCCGAGGACCTGATGAGCGCGCCGGCCGTCACCGTGCACGCCGACGCCACGCTCGCCGAAGCGGCGCGCATCATGGCGCTGCGGCACGTCAAGCGGCTGCCCGTGGTGAACGCCGAAGGCATGCTCGAAGGCGTGGTGAGCAGGGCGGATCTGCTGAAGGTGTTCCTGCGCCCGGACAACGAACTCGCCGACGAGATCAGGCGTGACATCGTCGACGTGCTGTTCCCGGCGCCGGTCGAGCCCGTGCACATCACGGTCGTCGACGGTGTCGCGACGCTGACCGGTCGGGTCCAGGACGTCACGGACATTCCGCTCGCCGCCCGGCTGGTGCGTGGCGTCGAGGGCCTGGTGGGCGTGGACTGCCGGCTCACCGCGGCCGGGGAGGGGTGATCCGGAGACAGACGTCGAGCGGGGCCGACGGCACCTTGTCGTCGGCCCCGTGGGCCATGGCCACCCCGCCGTTCAGCCTCTGCCCCCGCCGCCCCCGCTCCCGCCGCTCAGGTTCCCCCACCGCGGTCCGATCCGCTTCCACTCCTCGTCCCATTCGGCCATGCGCCGCCGGATGAGCCGCGTACGGACCGCCCAGCCCGTGCCCCAGGCCGCGGCGCCGACGGACACGGCGACGAGGGCGCCTGTCATGCCCGCCTCCAGCGTCGCAGCGGCACCGGTGACCGGTGCGGACACCACCCGGTCCCTCGGGTCCGTCCATATCGTGATCCGGGTGCCCGCCGGAGCTCCCGGGGAGACCTTCGCCCGGCCCGTGTGCGCCGAGCCGTCCGCATCGGTCCACCGGACGGCGGCCCACACCCTGCCGTCGTCGTGTCCGCCGGCGCCGACCGGGGTGCGTGCCGCCGCGTCGGTGAGGACGGCGTGCACCGCGTGCACGCCGAGCGAACGGTCGACGCTCTGCGCGGCCGCCGCCCCGGCGACGCCTCCGGCCAGGATCGTGAGCATCCAGATGACGAGCACGACCCAGCCTTCGACGACGTCGCTGTGCCGCCGCAGCGGGTTGCGGCGCCAGCGCCACAGCCGCACCGGGCTGACGGTCGCGGGAGGTGTCCCAGTCATCGTCGCCGCCTCCTGCCCTGTGCCGGCGGCTCCGCGTCACGCCGTGCGGGCCCGGCCGGTGCCGGGGAGGCCGGGGTCGAGGTCCGGGTGCCGGGGCGGGCCGGTCAGTGCGCACCGCACGTCGACCACGCCCGGCACGGTCCGCGAGAGCCGGGCGACCAGCGGGATCAGGAAGGTCTCGCGGACCCGCCCGGAGAGTGCGACGACGCCGTCGTGCACCTCGACCCGGACCGTGTCCGCGCGCGGGCCGAAGAGCCGTACGACGACGTCGCGCCGTACCTCCTCGGCGATGTCGACGTCCGCGCGCAGGAAGACCTTCAGCAGGTCGGAGCGGCTGACGACACCCTTCAGGGCGCCGTCGAGGCCGACGACCGGAAGCCGTTTGACGCCGGTGCGGGCCATGAGGCGCGCGGCGTGGGCGAGGGGGGCGTCGGCTCGCACGGTGACGGCCGGGGCGGTCATCAGCTCACCCGCGGTCACCGCGTCCGCCTTGTACGCGTCGGCCGCCCGCTCCGGTTGCCCGTACCGTCCGCTGACGTCGTCGCTGTACTCCTCCTTGGGCAGCAGATCGGCCTCGGACACGACGCCCACGACCACTCCGCCGTCGTCCAGGACCGGGAGAGCGCTGACCCGCCACTCATGCATGGCCTGCACGATGTCCTTGAAGACCGCGCCGGTGCGCAGGGCGACGACCCGGTGGGTCATCACGTCGTTCACGACGGTCGGAGTGCCGTTCATGGCATCCTCCATGGGCTCGGCTGCCGTCCCGGGACACCTTCAAGGCTGCGACGCCCGGGCCGTCCGCGTCATGGGCCGAGTGGGCCCGACACGCCGCCCCCTCGGCCCCGTCGGCCGCGCACTCCGTGGCGCGCTGCCTAGCTCAGGGGCGGGAGCGGAACGTGCCACTCCAGTACGGTTCCACCGCTCGCGGGGCCGCTGATGTCCAGTGTCCCGCCGAGTTGTTCCGCCCGCTCGGCCATGTTGCGCAGCCCGCTGCGCCGGCCGCCGGCCGCGATGCCCACGCCGTTGTCCGAGACCTTCAGACGCACCTCGCGGCTGTCGGTCGTGAGCGCCACGTCGGCCCGGTCGGCGTGCGCGTGCCGGGCGATGTTGGTCAGCGCCTCCGAGAGCACGGCCACGACATGGTCGGCGAACTCGCGCGGCACATCGGTGTCGAGCAGGCCCTCCATGCGCACGCTGGGCGCGAAGCCCAGCACCTGCGCGGCCTCGCCGACCACCTGGACGACCCTGGCCCGCAGGCCCTCGGCCGCGGTGGTCTCGCGGGCCCGCAGGCCGAAGATCGCCGACCTGATGATCTTGATGGTCTCGTCCAGGTCGTCCACGGCCCGCAGCACCCGCTCGGAAGCCTCGGGGTGCTCGATGAAGCGGCCCGCGCTCTGGAGGGTCATGCCTGTGGCGAACAGCCGCTGGATGGCCAGGTCGTGGAGATCGCGGGCGATCCGGTCGCGGTCCTGGAGGACGGCGATCTGCTGGGCGTCCTGCCGGCGTTCGGCCAGTTCCATCGCGATCGCGGCCTGTGCGGCGAAGCCGCGCAGCATCTCCGTCTCCTTGCCCGAGTAGACCGGCCGGCCGGTCTCACGGCACAGCAGCACCACGCCGCGCGCGCCGTCGTCGCCGGTGCCGATGGGGATGGCCACGGCGGGGCCGAGCCCCTGAAAGCGCGAGGGTTCGGACGAGACCCGCTCGTCACGGGTGACGTCGTCGCTGGTGACCGGGGCGGCGGCGGAGAACGCCAGGCCCATCAGCGTCCGGTCCAACGGCAGCACCAGTCCCCGGTGCGCCTCCGCGTCCACGCCGACGGCGATCTCCACGTTGAGCAGCCCACTGCCCGCGAGCGGCATGGCGACCGCGGCGAGGGCGGAGCCGGAGATCTCCCGGGCCCGTTCCGCGATCAGGTTCAGCGCCACGGTGCGGTCGCTGCCGGACATCAGGCTGTAGGTGATGTCCGCGTTCGCCCTCAGCCAGCGCTCGCGCAGCCGGGAGTCCTCGTACAGGCGGGCGTTGTCGATGGCGACACCGGCGGCGAACGCCAGCGTGGACAGGACCGATTCGTCCTCCTCGTCGAACTCCACCCCGCCGCGCTTCTCGGTCAGGTACAGGTTGCCGAAGACCTGGTCGCGCACCCGGATCGGAACGCCCAGGAAGCTGTTCATCGGCGGGTGGCGGGCCGGAAAGCCGTACGAGGCGGGGTGCTGGGAGATCTTTTCGAGGCGCAGGGGTTCCGGGTGGCGGATCAGCTCCCCGAGGATGCCGTGCCCCTCGGGGAAGGGGCCGATCTCGGCGATCTGCTCGTCGCTGACCCCGACGGTGTGGAAGGCCGACAGGGTCCTGCCATCCGGGCCGATGACGCCGAGGGCCGCGTACTCGGCGTCCACCAGGGTCGCGGCGGCCTCGACGATGGAGCGCAGGGCCTGTTCCAGGTGCAGGTCGCGGCCGACGGCGAGGACCGCTCCGAGCAGGCTGTGGACGCGGTCCCGGGTGCCACGGACAGCGTCGATCCGGGACTGCAGTTCCGCCAGCAGCTCGTCGAGCTTCAGCTGCGGCAGCAGGTCGCGGGGCTTGTCGGGAGATCCCACCGTGCTCCTCCCGCTCCCTCGGTTCACGGACCCTGCTCCGACGGGTCGTGTCCACCGTATCCCGCCCCGGCGCGGGGCGGCACACATGGTCGCGGCAACCGGCCACCCTGCCGCAACCGCCCGGCCCGCCCGCACCGGCCGTGGGCCGAACGGCCCGGTCACCGGGACGGTGGGCACCTCCCCCGCCGACCGGTCCGGACCGACGCTGGAGGGGTACGCAGACCGTACGGCCGAGGAGCTGCGCCATGGTTCGTTACGTGTACGACTTCCGGGACGGCGACCGGGCCATGGCCGACCTGCTCGGCGGCAAGGGCGCGAACCTGGCCGAGATGACCCGGCTGGGGCTGCCGGTGCCGCCGGGGTTCACCGTCACCACCGAGGCCTGCCGCGTGTTTCTCGCCACCGGTGCGGAGCCGGACGGCATGGTGGAGGAGGTGTCCCGGCACCTGTCGGCGCTGGAGGGGGCCACCGGTCGGCTGCTGGGGCAGCCCGACGATCCGCTGCTGGTCTCCGTGCGTTCCGGCGCGCGCTTCTCCATGCCCGGCATGATGGAGACGGTCCTCGACATCGGTCTGACCGACGCCTCCGTGCCCGGCCTGGCAAAGGTGTCCGGAAACGAGCGCTTCGCCTGGGACTGCTACCGCCGGCTCATCCAGATGTTCGGCAGCACGGTGCTCGGCGTGGACCCGGCCCTGTTCGACCAGGCCATGACGCTGTTCAGGGATACGGGGGAGACCCCCGACGGCCTCCGTCCGGACGCCTTCGGCCTCGCCCGGCTGGTGGAGACGTACAAGGACCTCGTCCGCGACAAGACCGGCCGTGACTTCCCGCAGTCCCCCGCCGAGCAGTTGCGGCTGGCGGTCCGCGCGGTGTTCCGCTCCTGGAACGCCGAGCGGGCCCGCCTGTACCGGCGGCGCGAGCGCATTCCGGACGACCTCGGTACGGCCGTCACCGTGCAGCGCATGGTGTTCGGCAACCTCGGACCCGACTCCGGCAGCGGCGTCGCCTTCACCCGCGACCCGGCCACCGGACAGCCCGGCCTGTACGGCGACTATCTGCCGAACGCGCAGGGCGAGGACGTCGTCGCCGGCGTACGCGACACCGTGTCCCTCGCCGAGCTGGAGCGGCTGGACCCGCGTTCCTACCGGCGGTTGCGCGACCACGCGCAGACGCTGGAGCGGCACTACCGCGACCTGTGCGACATCGAGTTCACCATCGAGCGCGGCACCCTGTGGATGCTGCAGACCCGGGTCGGCAAACGGACCGCCGAGGCCGCTTTCGCCATCGCCGCGGAGCTGGTCGGTGAGGGGCTCGTCACGGCCGACGAGGGGCTGCGCCGGGTGGACGGTGACCAACTCGGCCGGCTGATGTTCCCCCGTTTCGACACCCGCGCGGCCGGCCCGGAGATCGCCCACGGTGTACCGGCCTCGCCCGGTGCGGCGGCCGGTGCGGCCGTCTTCGACTCCGCGGCGGCGGTACGGCGTGCCGCCGACGGTGAGCCGGTGGTGCTGGTGCGCGAGGAGACCACCCCCGAGGACCTGCCCGGCATGGTCGCCGCCCGGGCGGTGCTGACCGGCCGGGGCGGCAAGACCAGTCACGCGGCCGTCGTCGCCCGTGGCATGGGCCGCGTCTGTGTGTGCGGCGCGCAGGACATCACCGTCGACGGCGAGGCCCGGCGCTTCACCACACGTGACGGCACGGTCGTCGAGGAGGGCACCGTGGTCTCGGTGGACGGCTCCACCGGTGCCGTGTACGCGGGGTCGGTGCCGCTCGTCGCCTCCGCCACGATGCGGTATCTGGAGTGCGGCGAGCAGGCGGACTGTCTGGTCGCCGCGGTCGCCCGGGCCCTGGAACACGCCGACGCGGTACGCCGGTTGGAGGTACGGGCCAACGCCGACACCGCCGAGGACGCGGCGCGGGCCCGGCGGTTCGGGGCGCAGGGCATCGGGCTGTGCCGCACCGAGCACATGTTCCTGGGCGAGCGCCGCACGCTGGTCGAGGAGATGATCCTCGCTCGGACCGAGGAGGAACGGGACCGGGCCCTGGCGGTTCTTCTCCCGCTCCAGCGGCAGGACTTCACGGACATCCTCCGGGCGATGGACGGCCTGCCCGTCACCGTCCGGCTCCTCGACCCGCCGCTGCACGAGTTCCTGCCCGAGCGCACCGAACTCGCCGTCCGCGTCGCCGCCGCCGAGGCCGCGGGACGCGGGACCGACCCGCACGACGTGGAGTTGCTCGCCGCGGTCAACCGGATGCACGAGGACAATCCGATGCTCGGCCTGCGCGGCGTACGGCTCGGGCTCGTGGTCCCCGGGCTCGTGGCGATGCAGGTGCGAGCGGTGGGCGAGGCGGTGGCCGAGCGGGTGCGCGAGGGCGGCTCGCCCCGGGCGGAGATCATGGTGCCCCTCGTCGGTTCGGTCGAGGAGCTCCGGCTCGCCCGCGCGGAGGTGACGCGGGTGCTGGCCGAGGTCGGCGAGGAGACCGGCGTGCCTCTCGACTGCCCCGTCGGCACGATGATCGAGCTGCCCCGGGCCGCGCTCACGGCGGGCCGGATCGCCGAGGAGGCCGAGTTCTTCTCCTTCGGCACCAACGATCTCACCCAGACCACCTGGGGCTTCTCCCGCGACGACGTCGAGGCCGCGTTCTTCTCCGCCTACCTCGACAAGGGCGTCTTCGCCGCCTCGCCCTTCGAGACGCTCGACCGCGAGGGTGTGGGCCGGCTGGTCCGGATCGCCGTCGAGGAGGGCCGTGCGGTCCGGCCGGAGCTGCAGACCGGTGTGTGCGGCGAGCACGGCGGCGACCCGGAGTCCGTCCACTTCTTCCACCGCGTCGGGCTGGACTACGTCTCCTGCTCGCCGTTCCGGGTCCCGGTGGCCCGCCTGGAGGCGGGCCGGGCCGCGCTCGGCGGGAGCGGCGGCGGGGACACCAGGTGAGACCAGGTGAGCGGAGACCGGCCATGATCCCAGGCACCGAGCGCGTACGCCGCCGTATCGACCTCGACCGGGTCGAGGCGCTGCGGTTGCTGGGCAGCGTGACCCTGGGCAGGATCGTCCTCACCCGCCAGGCCCTGCCGACGATCCACCCGGCCAGCCACGTCCTGGACGACGGCGACATCGTCATCCGCACCCACGAGGGCGCGGCACTCACCGCGCACGCCGGGCAGAGCGAGGGCGAGGGGGTCGTGGTCGCCTACGAGGCCGACACCATCGACCCGGTCACCCACCTCGGCTGGAGCGTGGTGGTCACGGGGTACGCCCGCCTCGTCACGGCCCCCGGTGAAGTGGCCCGTCTGCGCGCCCTGTTGGAGCCCTGGGCGCCGCATCCCGGCACGGACCACGCGGTGCGCATCCGTCCCGAACTGGTCACGGGCGTGCTGCTCACCGACGCCGGCCGGCATCGGGAACCGTGATCCTTGTGCGGCGTGTCCGGGGCCGGTCGGCAGGTCGAGGCACCGCCGGTCAGGTCGTGGGAGCCGTGGGAACGGCCACCTGCGCGTGCTGCTCCCCGCCGAGCACCACCTTGAGCGCGCCGGTCTCGGCGGCGTTGCCGAAGACGTCGTACGCCTCCTCCATCTGCCCGAGCAAGAAGGTGTGGGTGACCAGGTGGCCGGTGGGCAGTCGGCCGGCGGCGGTCATCCGCAGCAGGGTCGGGGTGGAGTAGGTGTCCACCAGGCCCGTCGTGATGGTCACGTCCTTGATCCACAGGTCTTCCAGGTGCAGCGTGGCCGGCCTGCCGTGCACGCCGATGTTGGCGACGCGCCCGCCCGGGCGGACCATGCGGGTGCACAGCTCGAAGCTGTCAGGGACACCTACGGCCTCCATGACGACGTCGGCGCCGAGCCCGTCGGTCAGGTCGGCCACCAGCTGGGCGGGAGCCTCCCGGACGTCCGCGACCGCGTCGGCACCGAGCCGGTGGGCCGCCTCCAGCCGGGCCGGGGCCAGGTCCACGGCGATGATCCGCTCGGGCGAGAACAACCGCGCTGTGACGATCGCGGCGAGCCCGATGGGCCCGGTGCCGACGACGACCACGGTGTCTCCGGGACGTACCCGCCCGTTGAGGACACCCACCTCGTACGAGGTCGGGAAGATGTCCGCGAGCAGGACGGCGTCCTCGCTGCGGACGGCGCCGGGCAGCGCGTGCACCGACAGGTCGGCGTGGGGAACGCGGACGTACTCGGCCTGGGTGCCGTCGATCAGATGGCCGAGGATCCAGCCTCCGCCGTCCCGGCACTGGCCGTAGCGCTGCTCCCGGCAGAAGCGGCACCGGCCGCACGAGGTGATGCAGGACATCAGCACGCGGTCCCCCGGCCGGACGGTGCGCACGTCGCCGCCGACCTCGACGATCTCCCCCACCGCCTCGTGGCCGAGCACCGTTCCGGGAGGCACCTCGGGCACGTCGCCCTTGAGGATGTGCAGATCCGTCCCGCAGATCGTCACGACTCCGACCTGCACGATCGCGTCGGTCGGCTCCTTGATGCCGGGGTCCGGGACGTCCTGCCAGGAGGCCTGTCCGGGACCGTGGAAGACGAAGCCCTTCATGGCGTTCCTCACTCTCTTCGGTCGGTCCGTCGCGAGTCCGGCACTGTCCGGCACGGCCCGGAGGCCGCCCCGCACCTTCAGCTTCGTCGGTGCGCGGGACGTTCCGCTTGGGCCGTACGGCCCTCGCACCGGGGCGGGCGGTGCGAGGGCGCCCACGGCCCGGACCGGCGGCGGACGGGTGGCGCGGGTGTCCCGGACGGGCCCGCAAGCAGGGCCGGACGGCCCTACCGTCGTGCCCGGTGCACCCGGTTCGATCTCCCCATGGCCGAGAAGCACACGGCGCACGCGACCGGCGGGCCCGTCGAACCGGTATCGGCCGTGGCCCGCCACGGAAGCAGCGGCGCGACGGTCGTGACCCTGTACGGCGAGCTCGACGTGCTGACGGCGCCCGCTGTGTCGGAACGGCTCGACACGGTCACCCGGGCATCCCACCTCGACCTGGTGCTGGACCTGCGTCCGGTCGCGTTCATCGACTGCGTCGGACTCGGCGTCCTGTGCCGCGCACGTAACCGGGTGCTCGCCCGGCAGGGCCGGCTGCGGCTGGTCGCGGGGGACGCGGCCTTCTTGCGCGTGCTGCGCGTCACCGGGCTGCGGGACGTCTTCGACGTGCACCCCGAGCTCCCTCGGCCCGCGTCGGCACCCGACGTCTCCCCCGGTCCCTGACACGGCGCGGACGGCAGCGCCGCGGCGAGGAGGTGCCCGATGAACGCCAGGAACCCGCTGCGCCGTCGCGAGGACGTCGTGGAGTCCTGGATCGTCCTGGCGATGTGGGTCGTCGTGGTGGTCGGCGGCGCTGGGGCCGCGGTGACGGCGACCCGTGCCGCGCAGGACGTGTTCGCGCAACAGCGCGCCCACCGGCACGCCGTCCGCGCCGTTCTGCCGGCGGACGCGCCGAGCGGCGCCCTGTCCGCCCTGTCGGCGGACGGCCGGGTCCTGGCGACGGTCCGCTGGACGGCCCCGGACGACACCGCACACACCGGACGGACGACGGTCGCCGCCGGTCTGCGTGCCGGGTCCCGCGTGCCGGTCTGGCAGGACGACCAGGGCCGGCTGGCCCCCGCGAAGCCGACGGGACGTGTCGAGGGCGCCGTCGAGGCGGGTCTCTTCGGTGCCGCGGCCGCCCTCGCCGTCGCCGCTCCCGCGTGCGGGGCGACGGCGGTCGCACGGGCATGCCTGGACCGGCGGCGCACGGCCCGCTGGGACCGGGAGTGGGACGCCGTGGAGCCCCTGTGGCGCCGCAGGTCCGGTTGACACGACCACGTTCCGTCCCACTCACCCCGCCCCCCTACCGGTGAGCCTCCGCCGAGCCGGGCGCGGCACCCCGCGCGACGCCGGGTGCCGACCGCCCTGCCGCGCAGCCGGCCCGTCCCCGGCGAGCGCCGTCGGACCCCACGCGCCGAAGGCGGTCGGCGTGTTCCGCGGGCGGTACACGGAAGAGCCGGCGCATGCGGTGAGCCTCCGCCGAGCCGGGCGCGGCACCCCGCGCGACGCCGGGTGCCGCGAGCGCCGCTGTCGTGGTCGGGGCCGGTGAGCTGCCCGTGCTCAGCTCTGCCAGCTCCACTCCGCGACCTCGGGCAGGTCTGTCCCGTGGGCGCGGATCCAGGCGTGGTGACGGGTGCGGGCGTCGGCCATGGCCTGGCGCACGGACGCCGCACGCACGGAAAGGCCCGGGACCCGGTCGATGACGTCCATGACGAGCCGGTAGCGGTCGAGGTCGTTGCGCACGACCATGTCGAACGGGGTGGTCGTCGTGCCCGACTCCTTGTAGCCGCGCACGTGCAGGTTCCCGTGCCCCGTGCGGCGATACGCCAGGCGGTGGATGAGCCACGGGTAGCCGTGGTAGGCGAAGATCACTGGCTTGTCGGTGGTGAACAGGCCGTCGTACTCGAACTCGGTCATGCCGTGGGGGTGCTCCTCGTGCGGCACCAGCCGGGTCATGTCGACGACGTTCACCACGCGCACCGCGAGGCGGGGCAGGTGCCGGCGCAGGAGCTGTGCGGCGGCCAGCACCTCCTGGGTGGGTACGTCCCCGGCGCACGCCAGGACGACGTCCGGTGCGCCGCCGTTCTCGGTGCCGGCCCACTCCCAGATCCCGGCTCCGCGCGCGCAGTGCTCGCGCGCCTGGTCCAGCGTGAGCCAGTCGAAGCAGGGCTGTTTACCGGCCACGATCACATTGACGTAGTCGCGGCTGCGCAGGACGTGGTCGGCGACGCACAGCAGGGTGTTGGCGTCCGGCGGCAGGTAGACGCGGACGACGTCGGGGCTCTTGTTCAGGACGTGGTCGACGAAACCGGGGTCCTGGTGGGAGAAGCCGTTGTGGTCCTGGCGCCACACGTGCGAGGTCAGCAGGTAGTTGAGGGAGGCGACCGGGGCGCGCCAGGTCAGCTCGCGCGAGGTCTTCAGCCACTTGATGTGCTGGTTGACCATCGAGTCGACGATGTGCACGAACGCCTCGTAGCAGGAGAACAGTCCGTGCCGGCCGGTGAGCAGGTAGCCCTCCAGCCAGCCCTGGCAGAGGTGTTCGGAGAGGATCTCCAGCACCCGGCCGTGCCGGTCGAGGTGTTCGTCGACCGGCAGCAGGCCCGCCTGCCAGGCCTTTCCGCTGACGTCGAAGACGGCCTGGAGCCGGTTGGAGGCGGTCTCGTCCGGGCCGACGAGCCGGAAGTCCCGGCGCGACCGCGTGCCGTTCATGACCTGTTCGAGGAGGGTTCCGAGGACCCGGGTGGGTTCGTGCAGGGTCGAGCCCGTCTTGTCCACGGGTACGGCGATGCCGTCGAGGGGCGGGAGGGGCAGCTCGCGGACGAGGAGGCCGCCGTTGGCGTGCGGGGTGGCGCCGAGCCGCCTCGGTCCGCCGGGGACGCAGGCCAGCACGTCAGGTACGGGCCGTCCGTCGGCGTCGAACAGTTCCTCGGGCCGGTAGGAGCGCAGCCACTGCTCCAACTGCCGTAGATGCGCCGGGTTTTCACGGACGGCGGGCAGCGGGACCTGGTGGGAGCGCCAGGTTCCCTCGACGGGTTCGCCGTCGACCTCGGCGGGGCCGGTCCAGCCCTTCGGTGTCCGCAGCACGATGACCGGCCAGTGCACCCGGTCACCGGCCCCGTCCTCCCGCGCGGCGTGCTGCGCCTCGGCGATGCGGTCCAGCGCCTCGTCGAACGCCGCGGCCAGGGCTCGGTGCACGGCGGCGGGGTCGTCACCGGTGACGTGGAGGGGTTCGTGGCCGTATCCGCGCAGCAGCGCGTCCAGTTCCTCCCGCGGAATCCGGGACAGGACGGTCGGATTGGCGATCTTGTAGCCGTTGAGGTGCAGGATCGGCAGCACGGCACCGTCGTGGACGGGGTCGAGGAACTTGTTGGAGTGCCAGGACGCGGCCAGCGGCCCGGTCTCCGCCTCGCCGTCGCCGATCACACAGGCGACGAGCAGTCCGGGGTTGTCGAAGGCGGCGCCGTACGCGTGCGCGAGGGAGTAGCCGAGTTCGCCGCCCTCGTGGATCGACCCCGGGGTCTCGGGCGCCACATGGCTCGGGACGCCGCCGGGAAACGAGAACTGCCGGAACAGCCGCTCCATGCCGGCCCCGTCCCGTGACACGTCCGGGTAGGTCTCGCTGTAGCTGCCCTCCAGCCAGGAGCCCGCGAGGACGGCCGGCCCTCCGTGGCCCGGGCCCCACACGCACAGCGCGTCGAGTCCGCGCGCCGTGATGACGCGGTTGAGGTGGGTGTACACGAGGTTCAGGCCGGGTGAGGTACCCCAGTGTCCGAGCAGCCTCGGCTTGATGTGCTCGGGCCGCAGCGGCTCGCGCAGCAGCGGGTTGGCCATGAGATAGATCTGGCCCGCCGCGAGGTAGTTGGCGGCGCGCCAGTGCGCGTCGAGGGTGCGCAGTTCGTCGTCCGTGAGAGCGGTGTGTCCGGTGGGTTCGATGAGCTCGGCGGGTTCGATCGGTGCGGTGTCGTCCCGGTGAGCGGCCTTGGGCATGGGAACCTCGGGTTCGTAGTCCGTTATCAGCCATTTTGCCGATTTGATCAGGAAAGTTCGGGTACGACCGTCACCGGGCACGCCGCGTGGTGCAGGACGCCGTGGGCGACGCGGCCGAGCTGGAGCCCGTGGTGTCCGGGCCGGCGCCGGGCGCCGACCACGAGCAGATCGGCTTCGCGGGACACCGCGATCAGGGCGTCGCGGGCGTACCCCTCGACGGTGCGGCGGTCCACGTCGAGGCCGGCCGGCGCGACCCGCAGGACCTCCTCCAGGATCTCGGCGGCCTGGCCCTCGTGGACGTCCGCCGGTTCACCGGTCGCGTGCACGGGCCGCCGCCATGCCCGTACGACCCGGAGGGACACGCCCCGCAACAGGGCCTCCTCGGCCGCGAACCGCGCGGCGGCCGATCCCGCCGGCTTCTCGCCGGCGCCGAGGACGACACGGCCCCGGATCCCGGCGCGGGCCTGGTTGTCGTGACTGCCGCGCAGCACGACGACCGGGCAGTGGGCGTGTCCGGCGACCGTCACGCTCACGGAGCCGAGCAGCGCGTCGGCGATCTCGCCGCGGCCACGGCATCCCAGCACCAGCATCAGGGCGGCACGGCTCTCCCGGATCAGCACGTAGTCCGGCTCCTCGGGCAGCACGTCCGTCGTCACCTCGACCTCCGGCTGCCTGCGGCCGGCGCGGCGCGAGGCGACGGCCACGACGTCCTCGATGAGCATGCGCTCGGACGGCTCGTCCGGGTCGGGATCGAGCAGTGCGCCCTCGTAGCGTTCCCACAAGGACGCGTGCACCAGCCGGAGCGGCACCCCGCGCAGGGCGGCCTCGTCGGCCGCCCAGTCCACGGCCCGCAGACTCGGCTCCGAACCGTCCACGCCGACGACGATCGGAAGATCCGTCATGGTTCTCCTCTCCGTTCCACTCGTCTTTGCTCGTGTCCACTCGTCCGCTGCGGGTCAGCCGTGCGGGACCACGGCGACGGGCGCCACGACGTGGTGCAGGACCGCATGGGTGACGTGGCCGATGTGGGCCCCGAGCGGGCTGGTGCGGATGCGCCGGCCGACCACGGCGAGGGAGGCGTCGCGGGCCGCGGTGACGAGGACCTGCGCGGCACTGCCGCAGCGGCTCGCCTCGATGACGTCGACGTTCGGGAATTTCCGCCGCCAGGGTCGTACGGCCTCGGTCAGGGCGGCCGCCTGACCGCGGGAGAGCGTGCCGGAGAGTTCCGCGTCACCGTAGAAGCGGTAGAAGACGGTGGGCGGGTCGGGCCAGCCGTGCACGATCCGCAGGGGAGCGTCACGGCGTGCGGCGGCGTCGAAGGCGAACTCCAGGAGCGTCTCGTCCACGTCGTCGGTGTCGAGGCCGACGACGACGGGCCGGAAGGGGGTCGCGGCCGACGGGATCCCCACGGGGTCCGCCGAGTGTTCGTCGGCGGCCTGCTCTCCGGCCCGCACCAGCACCACCGGGCGAACGGCATGGGCGATGACGGACAGGCTGACCGAACCCGTCATGAACCCGCCGATCCCGCCGAGACCGCGTGAGCCCAGCGCCAGCAACTCCGCGGCGCCCGCCGCCTCGGCCAGGACCTCGGAAGGCTCGCCGGTGACCTGCTCGGTGATCACTTCGAGGCCGGGGTGGCGCAGTCGCAGGCCCTCCGCGGCCTCGACCGGAATCCTCTCCGCCCAGTCCTGGCCGGTCTCGGCGCCGAGCAGCGGGGCCTGCGCCACGGGCAGGGGCGCGGGCTCGAAGACATGGAGGACCTTCAGCGGCAGATCGCGCAGCCGCGCTTCGCGGGCCGCCCATTCGGCGGCGGCACGGCTTTCGGGCGAGCCGTCGAGACCCGCCGTGACGGTTCGGGTCATGGCCTCCACCTCCCGGGACGAGGAACCCGATACCAGCGTGGTGACACCGCCGTCGCGGAGTCAGGGGCCGCAGGTCCCTGCACAGAGCCGAACGGCCCCCTTGCGGAGCACGAGTGACGCGCGCATGACGCAACGCACGGGCACCCGACGGCCCGCCCGGAGGGCCGGGTGGCCCCTGGCCGGCTTCACCGCAGCGGCACAGGCTGGAAAGGGCAGGACCGACACAGAACCCACGGAGTTCACCATGTACGGCACCTCGCGCACCGTCAGCGATGTCATGACCCAGACGGTCGCCGCCATCGGCCGCCGGGCCCCCTTCAAGGAGACCGTGCAGCTGATGCAGGACTGGAAGGTCAGCGCGCTGCCGGTGATCGAGGGCGAGGGCCGGGTGGTGGGAGTGGTCTCCGAGGCCGACCTGCTGACCAAGGAAGAACTGAGGGACGACCCCGATGCCGCCTACCTCCAACTGCGTCAGCCGGTCGACGTGGCGAAGGCCGAGGGCCTGACGGCGGGCGACGTGATGTCCTCCCCGGCGCTCACCGTACGGGCGACCGCCACCGTCGCCGAGGCCGCCCGGATCATGGCGCGGGGTGGCGTCAAACGGCTGCCCGTCGTGGACGAGGCCGGGCTGCTGCGGGGAATCGTCAGCCGCGCCGACCTGCTCACGGTCTTCCTTCGCGACGACGAGGACATCGCCGAGGAGGTCCGGCGGGAGATCGTGTCGTACCTCTTCCCGCTGTCGGCCTCGGCCGTCCAGGTGGAGGTGCGGGACGGCGTCGTCACGCTGGCGGGCCGCATCCGCGACCGTGCGCTGGTCCCGGTGGCCGCGCGCCTGGTACGGGCCGTCGAAGGAGTGGTGGACGTGCGGTTCGACCTCGTGCACGAGGACCCTGGAGCGAGGGGGGCCGGTCGGCCCTAGTGTGTGCGGCGCCGGCAGGTCATGATCAGCCTCACGGACAGTCGCAGTCTGTTCGCCACCGGGGAACGAGGGGTCGCCATGACCGAGCCACGCACCTTCACCGAGCAGGACCCGATCCGGGTGTTCCTGCTGGACGACCACGAGGTGGTCCGCCGCGGACTGACCGATCTGCTCGACGCCGAACCGGACATCCAGGTGGTCGGCGACGCGGACACCGCGGAGCACGCGCTCACCCGCGGCCCCGCGCTGCGCCCGCACGTCGCCGTACTGGACGTCCGGCTGCCCGACGGCGACGGCATCACGGTCTGCCGCGAACTGCGCGACCGCGTGCCCGGGCTGGCGTGCCTGATGCTGACCTCCTTCGACGACGAGGAGGCCCTGCTGGACGCGATCATGGCCGGGGCGTCCGGCTATGTCCTGAAGCAGATCAAGGGCTCGGACCTCGTCTCGGCGGTCCGCACGGTCGCCTCGGGGCAGTCGATGCTGGACCCCGCGACCACGGCCCGCCTCATGCGTTCCCTCCGGGATCCGGGCGCGGCCCCCTCGATGCCGCCGGAGCTCGCGAGCCTGTCGCCCCGGGAGCGGGAGATCCTCGCCCTGATCGGCGACGGCCTGACCAACCGTGAGATCGGCAAGAAGCTGTACCTGTCGGAGAAGACCATCAAGAACCACATCTCGCGGATGCTGTCCAAGCTCGGCGTCCAGCGCCGGGTCCAGGCGGCGGTCCTCGCGTCCCACCTGGAGCCGCAGGGCTCGACGGCGCGCTCTGACCACTGAGGCCCGGGAGACTGCCGACGTCCGGAGTCCGACCTGCCGAGGACCGGCGGGCCCGCTGTGGGGACCAATGGCCCCTGGCAGGCCGGCACCGCCGGGGCCTTCGATGGAATCGGCGGCGCCGCCCGTCCGCGGCACCGCGGGAAGGAGACGAGAGCGATGACGGCTCCCGCACGGACGACGGCACCCGCACGACGTCAGGACGAGGACCGGGCCGCGCGGCCCATCGACAGGCGGGCCGGGACAGTCGTACGCGAACCGGTATACGGCTGCGGCGAGTTGGCGGCTGGAGGCGGCCGTGTCCCGGCCCGGTGACCGTCTTCCGGTCGTGGTGGGCGTCGATCCCGATCCCGCCCGGCGCACGGCGCTGGCGTGGGCTGCCGACGAGGCCGCCCGTCGTGGCCTGCCCCTGCGGGCGGTCCACGTCGAGGGGGTGCCTACCAGGGGCCTGCGGGGGCGAGAGGTCCCGCCCTCCTGGGAGGAGTGGAACGAGGCCCTGCACGGTGCGGGAAAGCACGTGCTGGAGCAGGCCGGAGACTTCGTCGCGGCCCGGCATCCGCGGCTGGAGCTGGACGTCCTGCTGGCGGAAGGCGATCCCGCGTGGATCTTGCGCGAGCAGAGTCGCGACGCCACCGCGGTCGTCCTGGGATCGCGCCATCTGAGCCGGGGCCGGGAGGTGTTCGGCTCCGCATCGGTCGCCCTGCCGGTCATGGCGCACACGCGCTGCCCCCTGGTGGTCGTGCCCGAGCCGGAGCACATCACTCAGGACCCGGCCTTCTTCGTGGTCGGCGTCGACGGCAGCGCGCACTCCGTCGCCGCGGTCGACATGGCGTTCGAGGAGGCGGCCCTGCGCGGCGCCGAGCTGCGGGCCCTGCTCGTGTGGGAACCCGGGCCGCTGAGGATCTTCGACGAGCACGCGCCGCAGCAGGAGGCCCGCCGGCTGCTCTCCGAGGTCGTGGCGGGCCGTCGCGACCGCTTCCCCGAAGTCGAGCTGCGTCACGAACTGGTCGTCGGACATCCCGTGCAGGTGCTCACCGAGGCCTCGGCCCACGCGCTGGGCCTGGTCGTGGGGACCCGGGGGCGCGGAGGTTTCACCGGCATGCTGCTGGGCTCGGTCAGTCAGGGCGTGCTGCACCACGCCCGCTGCCCGGTCATCGCCGTCCCGTCCCCCGGGTGAGCCGCCGTACCGGCACGAAGGGAAGTCACCATGACCGCACCGTCTCCTGGCGTGGACACCGTCACCGCGCTCGTGGCGGACGCCGGTGCGGCGCCCTCGCTGCACAACGCACAGCCCTGGGCGTTCCGCTACCTGCGCGACAGCGGCGTCCTGCGCCTGTACGCCGACCTGGAGCGCGCTCTGCCGCGGACCGACCCGGACAACCGGGGCCTGCACGTGGGCTGCGGCGCCGCGCTGTTCAACCTGCGGGTGGCCGCAGCCGCGGCGGGGCTGGCGCCGACCGTGCGACTGCTGCCCGATCCGGCCTGCCCGGAGTTCCTCGCCGAGGTGCGGCTGCAGGGCACCGGGGCACCCGACGGGTCGCTCGTCCCGCTGCGGCCCGCGATCCGCCGCCGGCACTCCAGCCGAGTGCCGTTCCTCGACGAGGAGATCCCGGCCGCCGTGCGCGAGCGGCTCTGCGAGGCGGCCCGCGCCGAGGGTGCGCAGCTGGTGTTCCCCGGCGCCTGGCACGTGCGGTCGATCCTGGACCTCGTGCGGGACGCCGAGGGCAGGGAAGCGCTCGACCCCGGACTGCGTCAGGAGACGGCCCGGTGGACGCACACGGAAGCACCGGATGCCGTCGCGGTGCCCGACGGCATCCCCGCCGATGCGTTCGGGCCGCGCCAACCCACCACCTCCGCCCCGGTGCGTGACTTCGCCGCGGGCCGCCCGGTGCCCGGACGCGGCTGGGCGCCCTTCGAGAAGAACCCGAACGTCGCTCTGCTGGGCACGGCCCGCGACGAGCCCGCGGACTGGCTGTGCGCGGGCCAGGCGCTGGAGCGGGTCCTGCTGCGGGCCACCGCGGACGGACTGGTCACCTCGGTCACGTCCCAGCCCTTGGAGTGGCCGGAGATCCGCTGGGCCGCACGCGATCCCGTCTCGGACATGGCGTACGTCCAGATGGTGATCCGGCTCGGCCACGGCCCCGAAGGGCCCGCGAGCCCACGGCGAGCGGTGTCGGACCTGCTCGACGTGATCTGACCCCGGCTCACGGCCGAGCTCACCGGCACTGGCGCCGCGTGGAAGCCGGCCAAGGGGTCGCGGTCGACGCCACGCTCATGACGACGTGGTGCGCACGATCACGACCGGGCAGTCCGCGTGCTGGGACACGTGCTGGCTGACCGAACCGAGGAGGGCGCGGGCGAATCCGCCCCTCCCCCGGCTGCCGACGACGAGTACCTCGGCTCCCTCGGCGGCGCGCAGCAGAACGTCGGCGGCGTTGCCGTGCACCACGTGGGGCCGGACCGAGCCGACCGCGTCCGCGCCGAGTACGTCGGTCAGTTCCTCGCGCAGCGTCTCCCGGGTCTCCTCCTCGTCGACCTCCATGTCCACGGCGGGCGCCGACCAGCCGTGCAGGCCCGGCAGCTCCCACGCCGCGACGGCGTCCACGGTGGCGTCCAGCAGGCCGGCGTAGCGCACGGCCCAGCGCAGGGCCTCGTACGAGGACGGCGACCCGTCGACACCGACCACCACCCGGCGCTCGGAGACATCCTTGTCCATGCGTGCCACCTCTCTTCTTCCGACGCCTCTTTGGACGTGCGCGCCGGCGCCGTACTCCACGCTGCGGGACGCATCGCCGCACCGCCAGAGAAGTGCATCCTGCGGCATGACGCGCGGCGGCGGACGCGGTCAGTGACGCTGCGGCACGACCGCGACCGGGCAGGAGGCGTGGTGCAGCAGGGTGTGGCTCACCCGACCGAGCTGAAGTCCGAAACGCCCCGCTCTGTGTCCCGCCCCGATGATCACGAGATCCGCGGCCGCCGACCGGTCCACGAGGATCCTGCCCGCCGAGCCTTCTGGAGTGGCCCGGCGCGTACGGACGTGCGGATACGCGGTGGCAGCGGCGCCGAGCAGATCGTCGAGCAGCGCCGAGGCGCGCTGCGCGTGGGTGTCGGCGGCCGCTGCCCGGTCGCCGATCCGGTCGTGGGCGGGCCTGCGCCAGGCGCGCACCACGTCCAGCACACAGCCGCGCACCTCGGCCTCACGGAAGGCGAACCGCACGGCCTCCGCCCCCGTGTCGGCATCCCCGAGGCCGAGCAGGATCCGCTCGTGCGTGCCTGCCAGGCCTGCCGGGTCGCCCCGCACCACGACCACCGGGCAGGGCGCGCGGGCAGCCACGGCCAGACCGACCGAACCGAGCAGCATGCCCTGCAGCCGACCACGCCCACGCGACCCCGTCACCAGCGCGAAGGCATGGTCGCCCGCGCGCACGAGGGCGTCCGCCGCGTCCTCCGGGAGGATCTCGGTGGTGACCTTCACCTCGGTGGCGCGCCGTGCGGCACGGTCGGCCGCGGAGGCGACGATGTGCTCCGCCAACAGTTGCTCGGAGGGGCGCTCGTGGCCCGCTGCCGGCAGGCCGCCCTCGTAGCGCTCCCACAGGGAGCCGTACACCAGCCTGAGCGGAAGACCGTGGCGTACGGCTTCGGCCACGGCCCAGTCGACCGCCGTCAGACACGAGTCCGATCCGTCGACGCCCACGACCAGAGGGAGCGTCATGTTCCCCACCGCCTTTCATGGGGTCGCCGCGGCAGGCAGCTCGGGGGGATCCAGCGCGCCGGACGGGTTGCCGGGGCTGGTTCACTCGCGATGGAGTACGACCTTGAGCGCTCCGGTCGTGGCGCCGTGCGCGAACAGCTCGTAGGCGTCTTCCATGCGGCTGAGGCCGAAGGTGTGGGTGACCAGGCCGGAGACGGGCAGGCGTCCGCAGCGCAGCAGCTCCAGCAGCTCCAGCAGCCACAGGGTGGCGGACGTGTCCACCTGACCGGTGCTGATCGTCACGTTCTTGCGCCACAGGGACTCCAGATGCAGCGTCGCCGGCTTGCCGTGCGAGCCGATGTTGGCGATGCGTCCCCCCGAGCGGACGGCGCGCGTGCACAGCACGAAGCCGTCCGGATCGCCCGAAGCCTCGATGACCACGTCGGCGCCCGGCCCCTCGGACAGCTCGGCGATCATCGTGCCCGGCGACTCGGCGGCGTCGGCGCCGACCCTGAGCGCGGTCTCCAGACGGGCGCCGGCCAGGTCCACGACGACGATCCGGCGGGGCGAGTAGAGCCGCGCCACGATCACCGCGGCGAGGCCGACGGGGCCCGCGCCCACGACGACGAGGGTGTCTCCCGGGGACACATGTCCGTTGCGGACCCCTACCTCGTAGGCGGTGGGGAGGAGTTCGGCGAGCAGTACGGCGTCGTCGAGCGGGAGATCGGACGGACATCGGGTGACGGAGTGGTCGGCGAACGGCACCCGGACCAGCTCGGCCTGGGTCCCGCCGATCAGATTCCCCAGGATCCATCCGCCGCCCCCACGGCACTGGCCGTACCTGGCCGCCCGGCACTCCCCGCAGTCACCGCAGGACGACACGGACGACACGATCACCTGGTCCCCGGGGCGCAGCCGGTGGACGTCGGCGCCGACGTCCAGCACCTCGCCGACGGCCTCGTGACCGAGCACCGTCCCGGGTTTCACCTCGGGAAAGTCCCCCCGCCGGATGTGCAGATCACTGCCGCACACGGTGGTGGCGTCGATGCGTACGATCGCGTCGGTCGGCTCCTCGATCACGGGATCCGGGACGCTGTCCCAGGAGGTCTGTGCCGGGCCGTGGTAAACGAGCGCTCGCACGGTTCTCACTTCCTCGCTCCCCCTCTCCACGGTCACCCCCGCCGTACTCCAGGGCAACACGGCCCCGTGCGACCATGCGACCACGCGCCCCGCGTGGCAGGTTGGATACAGCACCCCTGCGAGGAGAGGGCGGCGATCATGCGAGCTCACCTCGGCGACCTGCTCGTCATCGACAGCCCGACGACCGGCGCCACCAGGCGCGACGGCAAGATCGTCGGACTCCACCACGAGGACGGAACGCCCCCGTACGACGTGCGTTGGTCGGACACGGACGAAGTCACCCTCGTGTTCCCGGGGCCCGACGCCCACATCCGTCATCTTGAGCAGGTCGGGCCGGCAGCCGCCGCACGAGAGACGCGGCCCGGCACGGACGAGGCGGAGGCCGGGTACCTGACCGCCCCTCCGGCCGGGACGGCGAATCCCGGCGACATCGGCCGGCGCGTGGGGGTCGAGCGCCGCAGGAGGGGGCTCAGCCGGGAGGAGACGGCCGGCCGCGCCCGGATGTCCCCCGACTACCTGGCCTACCTGGAGGAGCGGCCCGCGGATCCGACCATGGCCACGGTCATCAGGCTGGCCGACGCCCTGGGCACCACGGTCGCCGCGCTGCGCGGCGGAGGCATGGATCTCCCACCTGGGCAGGGCCACGCGCTGCTCCACCCGCAGCTGCGGGATCTCAGCCCGGACGAGTGCCGCGAACTGCTCTCCACACACGGTGTGGGGCGCGTCGCGGTGTCGTCCTCCGACGGCCGCCCGGCGGTCGTCCCGGTCAACTACGAGGTCGTCGACGACGCCATCGCCTTCCGGACCGCACCCGGTGCCGCGCCGGCGGCAGCCGCGGGCAGGGAGGTCGCCTTCGAGGTCGACCATGTGGACGAGGCGCTGAGCCAGGGCTGGAGCGTGCTCGCGATCGGCCCCGCGAGCGTGGTGACGGAGCCCGGGGCCGTCCACCGGCTCACCGAACGGGCCCACACCAGGCCGTGGGCGGGCGGCGGGCGCGAGATGTGGGTGTCGATCCGGCCCACGCACCTCACAGGCCGTCGGATCACTCCGGCCGACCGGTAGCCGGCCCCGGTGACAGGAGCCCGGTCAGCCGGAGGGGCGCCGGTCGGGAAACACGGGGGCTTCGTCCTGGGCCGTCGGGGCTTCGTCCGCGGTGACGAGGATCCGTACGTCCCACGGGCCGAGTTCCAGCGGGGCGCGGGCCGGCACGGGGCCGCCGTCGAGGACGTCGGTCAGGTCCACCGATGCCGTGACACGGGCCGGTTCCCAGCTCCAGTTGCGGACGACGTGGACGCGGCGGCCGTCCGGTGAGGTGCCGGTCGTCGCGGTGACGGTCGGCGGCGGATCGCGCCAGCCGCCGACCGGTGAGGGCGTCAGCCATGCGCCCGGCGCCCGGACGAGGCCACGGCCCGGGACCGTGCCGACATACGTGATGCGCCCCGCTCCGTGGTGGCGAGTGGTGACCGTCGGCCAGCGGCCGAAGTGCGGGTGCTCGTACACGACCAGTACGTCGGCGTCGGTGACCGTCAGGCCGTCGGCCCACCCGGTCGCCGTGGCGTCCTCGGGCAGCCGCAGCGGGCCGCCGTCCGTGGCACGGACCGGGATCGGCCGCGCCAGGTCGCTGAACTCGTCGTAGCTGACGCCCGCGGCCTCGGCGAGGCGCCCGGGTGCCGGTTCCCGGCGGGCGCGGGCCTCCTGGTCGGCGTAGCCGGTGCGCGGGCCGAGGACGAGGTGCCCGCCCGCGTGGGCGTAGGCAGCGAGCCAGTCGGGTGGCGAGCCGCCTCCTCGGGGGGGGCCGGGGCGTTCGCCACGGGGGTCGTGCAGTTGGCGGGCGTGGACGATGCGCACCTGACGGCCCGCGTCGAACGCGCCGCGGCAGAAGGGGGCGACGATCCGGTGGTGGCCGGCGGGGTCCGGTTCGCCGTCCGGGGTGGCCAGTGGCGGGTACCTCTGCATGAGCCACTCGCTCGGCGTGGAGTACCCGAGCGTGATGTCCGCGTCCGGTTCGAGGCCCGCGACGAGGGGCCCCGCGGTCTCGAACTCCCCGCCCGGCCAGGAGAGTTCGGCGTAGGTGCGACCCGGCGGCCGGTGTGGGGCAGGACGCCGCCCCAGTAGGTCTCGACGCCGTGGTGCAGGGTGTGCGAGTGCCGGTACTCGATCACGCGGGCGCCGCGGCCGACCAGCGCCCAGGCCGCCTGGCGCCACTGGCCGTCGTAGGTCGGGCGGTTGTCCCAGGGGAAGCCGATGGAGCCGGCGTCGGTCTCGGTGACCAGGAACAGCGCCTGGCGCGAGGCGTACATTCAGTCGGCGGTCTGCCTAAGTGCCCAGACGCCGGTGGTCTTCCACTGCTGTCGGTGGTCGTCGGGGGTGGGGCCGGGCAGGAGCAGGCCGTCCTGCATGTCGTGCCTGCCGATGAACTCGGTGACCTGGCGGGCCTGGAACTCCCGCCTTGCCACGTCGTACTGGGGCTGGGCGTTGCCGTCGGGGGTCCACAGGTCGGCCCGGGTCGACAGGCGGTGGGACCAGTAGGCGAGGCCCCATTCCCGGTGGAGAGTCTCGACGTCGCCGTACTTCGCCCGCAGGTGGTCGACGAAGCGCTGGAAGACGCCGTGGTGTGGAGCAGCTCCAGGCCGGGCGGGTGAAGTCCGCCTCCTCGCGGGCGCTGCAGCCGATCCGCTCTCCGGTGCGCCGTTGGCCGCTGATCTCGGAGTACTGACGGGCCAGCCACGGCGGTACGGCGTACGTCGGGGTGCCGAGGACGACGCCGATGCCGCGTTCGTGGGCGCCGTCGAGGACGGGCTGCAGCCAGTCCAGGTCGAAGTGGCCGTTGTCCGGCTCCCAGGTCGACCAGACGGACTCGCCGACCCGGATGACGGTGAACCCGGCCCCGGCCATCAGGTCCGGGTCGCTCCTGAGCCGTTCCCGCAGGTCGGCCGTGCGGTCGTGGGCGGGCGTGTACTCGTGGTAATACGCGGCACCGAAGGGAGCACGGGCGGGCAGGACCGTCATAGGGCGAACCTCCGGACGAGAGAGGGATACGAGGAGCGGACGCGCGCCGCCGCGGTGGTGCGGCGCGCCCCGAAGACTGCGTCCGCGCCGCGCTGTTGAGCCCGAGGGCGTCATAGCGCGGCATCCCGGTCCCCTCGCGTGCCGGCCTGCCTGCTGACACGCGAGGCGCCCGGCGGGTTCTCGCCGAGTGCGGGCCGACGACGCTCTCGCAGCCCGCCTGTTCATGGGCGGGTGAGGGTGCGTCAGACAGTCGGCTTCCGGACGGCGGTCGGCTTGGTGGTGAGCAGGGCCGTGATCTCGTCGGCGAGGTGCGGGCCGAGCTCTCCCCAACCGTCCTTGTAGCCGTAGACGCCGGCCAGGGTGCGGGCCTCGTAGTCACCGTTCATGATCTCGATGTCGTCGGCGGTGATGAGTGCCGGGTGGGCGACCCCGACGGCTGCCGAGACCTTGGTCAGCTCCTTGCGCAGGGTGCGCAGGTAGACAGCGGCCCGGGTGGCCTTCGAGGCCGGGTCGAGGCCGCGGGCCAGCCACTGGTTCTGCGTGGCGATGCCGGTGGGGCACTTGTCGGTGTGGCACTTCTGCGACTGGATGCAGCCGATGGACAGCATCGCCTCACGGGCCACGTTGACCATGTCGGCACCCAGAGCGAAGGCGACCGCGGCGTTCTCGGGCAGGCCGAGCTTGCCGGAGCCGATGAAGGTCAGGTCGTCGGTCAGACCCAGCTCGGCGAAGGCGCCGTAGACCCGGGAGAAGCCCATCCGGAACGGCAGCGACACCGAGTCGGTGAAGATCAGCGGCGCCGCCCCGGTGCCGCCCTCGCCGCCGTCGACGGTCACGAAGTCGACACCGCGGTCGCCACGCGCCATCAGCGCGGCCAGCTCCCGCCAGAAGCCCATCTCTCCGACCGCGCTCTTGACCCCGACCGGCAGACCGGTCTCGGCGGCGACCAGTTCGACGAAGTCGAGCATCGAGTCGACGTCGCTGAACGCGGTGTGCCGCGACGGGGAGGCGCAGTCCTTGCCGACCGGTATGCCGCGGATCCGGGCGATCTCCGGGGTCACCTTCGCGCCCGGCAGCATCCCGCCCAGCCCTGGCTTGGCCCCCTGCGAGAGCTTGATCTCTATCGCCCTGACCGGGGCGCCGGCGACCACGTCCTTGAGCTTGTCGAGGTTGAAGCTGCCGTCCTCGTTGCGGCAGCCGAAGTACGCCGTACCGATCTGGAGGACGAGGTCGCCGCCGTTACGGTGGTACGGCGACAGGCCGCCCTCGCCCGTGTTGTGCATCGTGCCCGCCAGCGCCGCCCCCTTGTTGAGCGCCGTGATGGCCGCGCCGGAGAGCGATCCGAAGCTCATCGCCGAGATGTTCACCACGCTCGCCGGCCGGAACGCCTTGGCACGCCCGCGCGGCCCGCCCAGCACCTTGGCCGAGGGCAACGGCGCCAGCGGGTCGTGCGCGTCGGGAAGAGTGCCGGCGAACGTGCGCTGCTTGAGGTAGGCGTGCCCCTGCACATGTTCGACGTCGACGTCGGTCCCGAAGCCGAAGTAGTTGTTCTCCTCCTTCGCCGACGCGTAGATCCAGGAACGCTGGTCACGGCTGAACGGCCGCTCCTCCTCGTTGGAGGTCACGATGTACTGCCGCAGCTCCGGCCCGATCGTCTCCAACAGGTACCGGGCGTGCCCGATCACCGGGAAGTTCCGGAGCAGCGCATGCCTCTTCTGGACAAGGTCGCGGGCAGCCAGAAGCGCCACCGCTGTCGCGGCGGCCGCGCCGATCCTCCGAGCCTGCATGACCGTTCCTCCTAGATGCACGACTCCATCGCCGTTCGGTGAAGTCGTTGTGTGATGTTAAGAGGGCGCGTGGACAGGCATGTGGTCAGGGGGTTGGTTCACGCTCGGGTCCAAGTACTCCAGGTCGGTCACTGCCCGGAGGCGGTCCTGGGGTGGGTGCACCATCGTCCCAGGTAGGCCGTCACCTCCTCGGGGCTTCGGGTCTGAAGGGCGATGTGCAGGTCGGGACGGACAAGTACCAGGGAATTGTCGGGTAGTTGGCGTGAGGCGTGTGTCGGGGACACCGCGCGGACGGTGACCGGCATGGGGCAGGAGGCCAGTGCCGGGGCGGGTGCGGGGCGTTCGCCGACCGAGAGCAGGGTCCAGTGCCGGTAGGAGAGCAGGGCGCGCAGGCGGTGTTCGCCACCGTCCGCCCAGACCTGCTGGTCGGGCATCCGGTCGCCGCCTCCGGGTGCCGAGAGCGGGCTTCCCCGGTGGTCCAGGTCCAGGTCGGCGAGTCGCCCGCGGATGCGGTCGGTCGCCCATCGGGTGCCCAGTACGTGACGGCCGACCAGCCGCATCGCCAGCAAGACCCGCCATGTGCCCGGCGATTCCAGCACGTCACGCCTGGTGCGACGCATCACCCGCAGGGCGGTGCGCCGTTGCTCGGCGGAGTAGGTGTCCAGCAGCTCGGGCGGGGCCCAGCCGCGTACCACACTGGCCAGTTTCCAGGCCAGGTTGTGCGCACCGCGCAGGCCGGTGTTCAGGCCGCGTCCGCCGATCGGCGCCCACAGGTGCGCGCTGTCCCCGGCCAGCAGGGCCCGTCCGGAGCGCAGCGTGCGGGCGAACCGGTCCTGGAACCGGGCCCGGTTGGTCCACTCCGGCAGTGTCGGTGTGAGCCATACGTCGGAGTCGTGAGCGGCCCGCATCAAGAGCTGCCGCATCTCCTCGACGGTCACCGGGGTGAGTGGTGTCGAGTCCGGTTCGCGGGTGAAGGCGAAGCAGCGGTAGCCGCCTCCGGGGCGGGGCGCGCAGCCGAGCGACAGGTCCTTGTCCAACAGGAGGTTGCGGTCCCCGTGGTACGGCAGCCGCCAGTCCACCTTCGCGTTGATCTGCGCGACCTGGAGGTGACGCCGCGGGCCGCCGTCGAACGGCACGCCGGTGGCCTTGCGCACCAGGCTGTGCGAGCCCTCGCAGCCGACCACCCAGGCACAGCGCAGCGTCCGCGGCCGGCCGTCCGCACAGCGGACCTCGACCTCGGCCGCGTCCTCGGCCACCCGGACCGCCGTCGCCTCGGTCGACCACTCGATCGAGCCGCCCACCTCTCCGAGCCGCTCCGCCAGCAGCCGCTCCACCGCGTCCTGCTCGATCGAGAGCGGGTTGGGCCAGCGGGTGCCGCTCGCGGTCAGGTCGAGGACTCCGACCGTCCGCCCCTGGACGATCAGCTCGGTCGAGTTGAGCGGCACTCCTTCCTCGACGAACCGCTCGGCGCAGCCGAGGTCGGCCAGCACTTCCATGGCCCGGTGCCAGACGATGCCGGCGCGGGCCTCGCGTTTGCAGCTGTCCTGCTTCTCCAGGACCCGTACCCGCAGCCCGTACAGACGCAGTCCCACCGCGAGGGCCAGGCCGGTCGGTCCGGCGCCGACGATCACGACGTCGCAGTCGTCCCGTTCCATCTCACGCTCCCCCGCTCGCGACCTTCTCCAGGTCGCTCACCGCCGCCTGGATCGGTGGGAGGCCGAGCATCCGCCGCTGGGCGTGCCGGGAGCGTGCGGCCACCTCGGGGTCGTTCAGCACCTGCCGGCACACCGCGGCCACCTCGTCCGGCGAGGGGACACGGCGGCCCAGACCCAGTTCCTGCACCCGGTCGGCGTTGGCGAGCTGGTCACCCAAGCCAGGCAGCACGGCCATCGGCACCCCCGCCCCGACCGCCTCCCTGACACTGTTGTACCCGCCGTGGGTGACGAGGAGTTGGGTGCAGCGCAGCAGCATCGGCTGCGGCACGCGGTCCACGAGGTGCACGTGGCCCGCCGTCTGCGGGCGCTCCACCGCAATGCCGCCGGTCGCCACCACCGCCTGGCAGTCGAGCGCCGCCAGACCGTCGACGACGGCGTCGAGCAGGGCCGGCACGTCCAGCACGTGGGGCGGGACGCTGGGCAGTACGGTCCCGATCGAAGCGAGCACCAGTGGCCGGTCGGCGGGGAGTTCGGCCACCCATGGCGGCAGTACGGCGCCGGGATCGATCTCGGAGGGTTGTCGGTAGCGGTAGGACCTGCCGGTCGGGTGGCGGGCGAAGGAGAACTCCGGGGGCATGCAGTCCAGCCGGCCGTGCCGGTGGATGGCGTCGGGGTCGTCCTCGGCCGGTAGTCCGAGCGCGGCGCGCCGCTGGTTGAGCTGCGGTTGCAGGGCCGCGGGGTTCAGGTGGTTGGCCGCTCCCGAGGGCGCGGCCAGGTGCGGCAGTCCGAGTGACTTCGCCACCAGGTATCCGGCGAACTCGCCGCCGTCCCGCACGACCAGGTCGGGTGCGAACGCGCGGGCCACGGGCAGCAGCGCACGGTAGCTGTCGATGAGGTGGGGTCCGGCGAACAGGTCGAACGCGCGGCGTTCGGGCGGTCCTTCGGCCTGCGGCGAGAAGGTGGTGTGCGGATCGGTCAGCGGTGGTTCCCGCTGCACCGGCGGGCTGTCGAACGGCCCGAGCAGATGGGCCGGGGCCGCGACGAGCACCTGGTGGCGCGCTGCCGCGAGCGCCGCGACCAGGGGCAGCACGGCATTCACGTGGGAGGACGATCCGGTGACGGTGACGAGGACACGCATGGCGACAACTCCTGCCGGTGATCGGTCGGTTCGGTGCGTGGCGGACCGGACTGGCGGACCGGACCGGGGGCACGCGGACGGGAGTGGGGGAACGGCGGCCGGGCCCGCTCACGGATGCGCCCGTTCAGCGGATGGCGGTGGCGGTTGCACGGCGCGGCAGCCCGTGGAGAACGTGCTGTTACGTTCCGGGTATTCGGGCGGGCAGCGCGGCTGCGGCATGGCTGCCGAGGGCGCCTGTGCCGCCGGGCCGACTCGGGCCGGCAATGCGGGCCGGGCCGAACGTCATCGCCGCTCCCCGCGCACGGTGTCCACCAGGGCACCGGGGTCGGCCGGCAACTCGGCGCCGTGCCAGGCGACATGGCCGTCGGGCCGGATCAGGGCGTACGGGCTGGCGTAGAGCGGGGCCCGGGTCAGCGCGAACGGGACCCGGCGAGCGCCGAAGGCGCGTGCCAGTGCGTCGAGCGCGGGCAGGTCGGGGCGGGGGTCGGAGGCGACCAGGTGGAAGCCGTGACCGAACAGGTCCAGGCTGGAGGCCCCGTACCCCAGCCGGACGTGCGGGGCCCGGCCGCCGGCCACGAGGTCGGCGCACCAGTCGTACGCGGTGCGGCCGTCCGGAACGATCACCGGGGAGGCGTAGCGGTAGCCGAAGTGCATGTCCGGGGCCTCGAACTCGCGCCGTACACCGCTGCGTTCGATGGCCCGGGCGAGGCGCGTCCGCGCCGTGGCGCCCTGGGCGGTGTCGAGCAGGATCTCCGTGGGCAGGCGGCGGTCGAGGGTGCGGCGTAGGTTGCCGTCGGCCTCGGTCAGGCTGAGTTCGGCCACGGGGCGGCGCTCCTGCTCGTAGGAGCCGAGCAGTGCGGGACCTGCCCAGCCGGCGAGTTCTGCGGCCAGCTTCCAGCCGAGGTCGGCCGCGTCCGCGATGCCGGTGTTCATCCCGAAACCGCCGGAGGGCGACAGTGTGTGGGCGGCGTCCCCGGCCAGCAGCACCCGGCCGTGGCGGTAGCGTTCGGCGACCCGGTGGGTCAGGTGCCAGACGTTGTCCGAGAGCACCTCGATGGGCGTCTTCAGGGCGATCGCCGACCGGATGGCCCGGATGGGGTCGGCCGAGGTGCGGTGGCCGACGGTCAGCCGGTACAGGTCCCTGCCGTTCATCGCCCGCAGCGGGTAGCGCAGGTCCGGGGGCTGGGTCAGGAAGTACACCAGGGCGCCGTCGGGGCCGAGTTGCTCGCGGAGCCGAGGAGCCCGGAAGAGTATGTTGCGGAAGACCCGTGTCGGGCGCCGGGGCGGTGCCGCGATCCGCAGGGCGGTGCGCACACGGGAGGCGGCGCCGTCACAGCCGACGAGGTATCGGGCCCCGACGTCGAGGCGGCTGCCGTCCGCCAGGTCGGTCACGGTGGCGAGGACCTGGTCGTCGTCCTGGACGAAGGAGTCCAGCCGGCACTCGCGCCGCAGTGCCTCGGGTCCCACCGCCTCGGCGAGGAGCGGGAGCAGCCAGTGCTGCGGGCAGACCTGCTCGGGTTCCGGGGTGTAGGGCAGGGCCGGACGGGTGTCGGTGGTGCCGAAGCCGAGACGATGGATCTCGTGCCCACCGACCGCTGTCACCCAGGCGATGTCGAGCGAGTGGTCACCGGGCCAGCCGGTCCTGCGAATCCGCTCCGCCAGGCCCCAGCGGCGCATCAGCTCCATGGACCGGGGACCGACGGTGCCGACTCCGGGATGGCGTACCCGGCCGTCGGTGGTTTCGAGGACCAGGCACGACACCCCCCGGGAGCGCAGGTCCAGGGCGAGCGCCAGCCCGACCGGCCCGCCACCGATGATCAGTACTTCGGTCTCGTTCACAGTGCCTCCGCGTCCCCGAGGAGCCAGTCAGCATGAAGGGCCGTGGACTCCGCTGTGTTCAGGGGCAGTTGCTCACAGTTCGTGGTGCGCGCAGGAGAGGTCACCACATCGCATCGATCGCGGCATTCATCAGTCGGGGGGCGGCACAGCCAGCTGTACGGACTCTCGGAAAAGTACTGCACCACAGGCTGATCCAAGAGCGGACCGACCTGCCGAACAGTTGCAGGAAGGTGCGACCGGCGCAGTCACCTGATCGTTCACGCCGTCCGCGGCGGCCGAGCGCGCGGGCGCACCGTACCGGGACGCCCGGCTGCCCCGGCGACGGCGAACCGGCCGGAAGCGACGCGGCCGAGCCGGGGACCGGCTGGGCCGCCTTCGGCCGCACCCGCCCGCCGCCCGGGCTTCTACGGGCCCACCGACTTCGGCGAGTTGTCCACCCGGCACACCGGTAGCCCGCCCGGGTCACCGTCGGCGGTGCCGGCGTGGACGTCGCCACGCACTCCCGGCGCGTGCACCGGGCTCAGCCGCGCAGACCCCTCAGCGCGGAACCGATGACGGCGATGCCCTCGTCGAGCTCGTGCGCGGGGCCCGCCGCGTAGCCGAGGACGAGGCCCGGCGGACCGGGGGTGATCCGGTGCCAGGACAGTGGGTGCGCCTTCACCCCTTGGGCGAGAGCCGCCGCCGCGAGGTCCGTGTCCCGGAGGCCGTCACGGGCACCGCCCGGTGGGTTGCCGAAGGTGACCGTCAGGTGCAGGCCGGCGGCCGCACCGTGGACATGGGCGCCGGGCAGGTGCCTCTCGATCGCCCGCAGCATCGCGTCCCGGCGTCGGCGGTGGCGTTGCCGGACATGGCGCAGGTGCCGTTCCAGCTCACCCGAGTCCATCAGGCGCGCCAGGACGAGCTGGGTCAGGATGCCGTTGCCGAGGTCGGCGTAGCGTTTGGCCGCCACGAGCGCGTCCAGCCTGTTCTGCGGTACGAGCAGCCAGCCCACGCGGAGCGCCGGGGCGAGCAGTTTGGACACACTGCCCGCGTAACACACGCCTTCGGGCATCAGCGAGCGCAGCGCCGGCACCGGCGGCCGGTCGTAGCGGTGTTCGGCGTCGTAGTCGTCCTCGATGACCGTACCGCCGCCGGCCGCCCAGCTCAGCAGCTCGCGACGGCGTTCGCCGTCGAGGACGACACCGGTCGGGAACTGGTGGGCCGGGGTCAGCAGCACCGCCCGCGCGCCGCCGGCACGCAGCGCCGCGACGTCGAGGCCGGCCGCGTCCACGGGAACGGGCACGATCTCGTGGCCGCCGTACTCCAACTGCTGGCGCGCGCCGAGCGAACCGGGATCCTCGACGGCGATGCGCCGTATTCCGTCCGCCGCGAGGATCTGCCCGAGCAGGCCGAGTGCCTGCGCCACGCCCGCGACCACCACGACCTCGTCCGGGTCGGCGCGGATGCCCCGGTTGCGCGCCAGCCAGCCGACGACGGCCGTGCGGAGCGCGGGGGCGCCCCGGGGGTCGCCGTAGCCGAAGTCGGCCGGGGTGGCACCCGCGAGGACGGCGCGTTCGGCGCGCAGCCAGCTCGTGCGGGGGAATGCGGCGAGGTCAGGGACGCCCGGGGAGAGGTCGATACGGCTCGGCAGGGCTCGCAGTGCGTCGACGACGCCCTCGCGGTCACCCGAGCCGAAGAGCACGGCCCCCGGCCCCGACGGGGCCGCGCCGCGGACGCGGTCCCGGTCGCGGGGCATGGCCGTGGCGGGGACGCGGGGTGCGGCGGGCGCCGCGACGACCACCGTGCCCAGCCGGCCGCGGCCGGCGATCTGTCCCGACTCGGCGAGCCGCCGGTACGCCTCTGTGACCACGCCGCGGGTGACACGCAGTTCCTCGGCGAGCACCCGGCTGGCGGGCAGCCGTGCGCCGACCGGCAGCCTGCCGTCGGCGATGGCCGACCGCAGCCGGTCGGCCAGCCAGGCCGTACGCCCGCCGGGCGGCGCCTGGCCGATGTCCAGCTGGAGGAAGTCCGAGCCGACACCCGCCCCGGCGGCCGACGCGGCGTCCGCCGACGCCTCCGCTCCTGCACTCGTGGCCGGGTGCGAGGTTTTGGACCCCCGTACCGATGGCTCTGTGGACCTGCTCATGACGTCCATTGTGGAGGCAGCCTGGACGCCATGAAGACACCTTCCGCTTCCTTCGCCCAGCTCTTGCCGGGCATGGTGGGGATGGCGCTGGTCGGCAGCAGCGTGACCGTCTCGCACACGCTCGTCGACGCCCCGCTGTTCACCACCCAGGCCGTCCGGTACGCCGCCGCGACCGCGATCCTCCTGGTCATGGCCCGGCTCGCCGGTGCGCGCCTGCTCCGGCCGCGCGGCCGCGAGTGGCTGTGGCTGGCCGGGATCGCCGTCACCGGGCTGGTCCTGTTCAACGTGGCCGTGGTCCGGGGCGTCGCCCATGCGGAACCCGCGGTGATCGCCGTCGCGGTCGCCTGCGTGCCGGTGGTCCTCGGTGTGGCGGGCCCGTTCCTGGAACGGCGCAGGCCGAGCCGGCAGGTCCTGTGGGCGGCGCCCGTCGTCATGGCGGGCGCGGTGCTGGTCGAGGGCACCGGCCGCACCGATGCCGTCGGAGTGGCCTGGGCGGTGCTGGCCCTGGGCTGCGAGGCCGCGTTCACGCTGTGCGCCGTGCCTGTGCTCCGTCGGCACTCGCCGTGGGGTGTGTCCGTGCACGCGATATGGCTGGCTGCCGTGATGCTGGCCGCCCTCGGCGTGACGCGGGAAGGGCCGTCGGCCGTGGGCGAGTTGACCGGGTCTCAGTGGGCGGCGGTCGGATATCTGGCGTTGCTGGTGACGGCGGTCGCCTTCGTCCTGTGGTACTCGACGGTCCGCGCCGCGGGTTCCGGGCGAGCCGGGCTGCTCACCGGCATCGCACCACTCGCCGCGGCCGTCGTCGGCGCCGTCACGGGCAGCGGCACGCCGAGTCCGTCGGTATGGCTGGGCATCGCCGTCCTGATCCTCGGCCTGATCGGCGGCCTGCGCCCGCGCGACGTCCCCACCGCAGAGGCCACTGGCCCGAGCCCTTCGGCCACGGCCGGTCCCCCTCCCCCGTCCGCTCGCCGCCGACGGTCAACTCCCGCACGCCGGTGACGATTTCCCGCGCATACGCCGCCGACGGCCGGGGCGCCCACGCGTCGCGTCCCGTCGCCGGCCGCGGCGGACAGCCTCAAGCGGGTGACGAACGGTGACGAACAAGGACGTGCCGCAAGACGACACCCACCGGCAGATCGTGCCGATCAGCGACACCGTTACGCCGCCCTGTCCAGCCCTGGACCACGACGGCGCACGACGGCACAGGCCGGGCTCGTCCGCTGACTCGGGACCCGGTGCGGGGCCGACGGCGGGCCGGAGGGTGGTGGAAAAAGGCGGAGGAGGCCGTCGTGAGCGGTCGGCCGGGTCACTCCCCGGACACCCCCCCCCGGCAACTCATCCGGGGCCGGGCCCTCAGGGCATGCTCAGGAGCGCGGCAGGCAGTGGCCGCTCATGCCGCCCAGCCGCGCAGCGCGCTGAAGTCGACGGCCCGGTCCGCCTCCCGGTGAATCTGCACGCTCACGCGGTTGACCTCGGTGGGGACGTCACCCAACTCCTCGACGAGGCGGGCGTAGATGGGGGTCTCGCTCAGCATCCAGTTGGCGCCGTCCTGATGGTTCATGCTGCAACACTCTCCCCGTTGGCCGACAAGGGCAGTCAGTGTACGGGGTACTCCGAGGCACGTTCCGCGGTGGTGTGCGTCGAGGAGTCGACGCCCCCGGCTCCTGCGGCAGGTCAGCCACCCGGCCGGAATCGGAGCGCCGACCAGGTGTCGTCGATGGCGATCTGTCGCACGGGGCGCACGCCTTGCTCGGACAGGGCGGCGGCCAGGGTGTCGCGGTTCAGATCCGTTCCGAGCCTGCCGCCCTTCGGGTAGGCCACCCAGGCGAGGGCATCGCGCCGGGCGGCGCCGAGCGCGGCCTGCGCCCCCGCCCCGGGAAGGTCGCCGGCGGTGGTGACGAAGGCGAGCACGGCATCGGCGGAGGCCACGTCACCCGTGGACTCGAACTCCAGCTGGACGTCGTCCGGCTTGCCCAGCACGACGACGCTCTGACCAGGCTTGATTTGCAGCTTGCTCATGACGGACACCCTTCCGATCCTGCCATCCGGGGTACGGCGCCGCGCGCCAGGGGTTGCCCTGACACCGGATTCTGGCATCTGCGCGCGGAGGGCTCCCCCGGCATCGGCCGCTCGGGAGCAGGCGCGGCTCCGGTCCCCCCGCTCCACACACGGCTGTCGCCGGGGCGCATTCCGACTTCGACCACCCCGAGTCGGCCCGTCCGCCGCTGAGCCTCGCGGCGTTGTCGCGGTGACCACTCGGGAGCGGAAGGGGAATTCCCGGACGCGCTCATGGTCGCCGTGGGGGGGACGTCTGCATCCAACGCGATCGTCGGCGCTGCCCCGTTGCTCTACCTACTGACGCACCGGCTGAAGCCCCCGTGGCTGAGGGAAGGAGCGGCACCGCCCTGCGGTGCCGACCTGCGGTGCCGACCTGCGTCAGACCGGTTCGGGTTGCGGTTCCGGTGTGCGCACCGGGGCGGTCGTCGGCTCCCACTGTCTGGTGGTCCGCAGGTAACCGACGATCACGGAACTCATCGCCGCGATGAGCAGCGGTCCGAACAGCCACGGGTGCTCGGCCATCTTCGTGGGCAGATAGCGGTACGACGCCAGGAGCACGGCGAAGACGGTCGCCCCGTAGGCGACGAGCCGGCTCCCCGTCCGGTCCCAGCCGCGTGCGAACGCGCGCAGGGCCGCCTCGACCGTGAGCGCGAACACCGCGCCGGCGACGAGATCCACGCCGTAGTGGTAGCCGAATCCCAGCGTTGCGCCGAGCGTGGCGACGAGCCAGAAGGTGCCCGCGTATCGCAGAATTCGCGGGCCCTTGCGGGAATGCAGGAAAATCGTGGTGGCCCATGCCGTGTGCAGGCTGGGCATGCAGTTGCGCGGGGTGATCTCGTCGAACGGTATGGGGTGCGGGGCGTTGATCGGCGGCGGTGTGTCGGGCCACAGGTTGGCCACCGCCCAGTTCCCGCCCTCGGCGCCGTACGCGAAGACCGGCCCGACCACCGGGAAGAGCATGTAGACGGCCGGCCCGAGGAGACCGATGACCAGAAAGGTCCGCACGAGATGATGGCGCGGGAATCGGCGCTCGGCGGCCACATTCCGCAGTTGGTACATCGCGACGACGACCGCGGCCACCGCGAGCTGGATGTAGACGTAGTCGAGAATGTGAGCACCGATCGGACCGGTGGCCCTGACGATCCGGCCCGCCACCCACGACGGGTTGCCCAGCGCGTGATCGGCGGTCGCCGCGTACTGGTCGAACACCGCCGGGCGGGTCTTCGAGGTGACGAGGAGCCAGGCGTCACCGGTCTTGCGGCCGGCCACCAGCAGCAGTCCCAGGCCGACGCCCTTCAGCAGCAGGACGCGTTCGCGTCCGGTACGGCGTGTGACGGCGATGACCGCATGGCCCAGAATCACCCACAACGCCCCGTTTCCGAAAGGATGGCCGTCGGTGATCCTGACGTCGGCCGCCCAGCGCACCACCAGGATCACGACGTCGATACCGACCGCGACACCGAGCGCGACGAACCGCTGCCGCCAGGTGAGCACCACCATCGTCAACGCCAGACTGGCGTAGAGCAGAAACCCTGATTTCGGCGGGAATATCACCTCTTCCACCTGATTGGTGATCGGTCCCGGCAGGCCGTAGTGACGCGCGGCGATCTCCAGCGAGACGAGGAACCCGAGGGCCACCGCACCCGCCACGGCCCACAGCATCCCCCGCGGTCGGCGCCGATCAACGAACCTTGTCCTGCTGTCTATTCGCGAAAGCACTCGCGATGTTCTGGATATCAATTATCTGGCCGATGTGTGAGTTGTCGATCAATAGGTCACTCGTCGCGCCGGGCGGCATGGCTTTCCGACGAGCGGCCGGCGAAGAGGTCACCTTCGCCGTGAGTTCGATCATGTTATCCGAGCGGTGCGGGTGGATTCCGTGAGCACCGGTTCGCACCACGTTTCCAGCGCTTCGTGCAGGCCGTCGCCCGTGGTGCCCTGCCAGGCGACGCAGCAGTCGGGGCGGAGCAGCAGGGCCGTTTCGAGGTGGGGGAGGGTCGCCGTGCCGACGTGCGGCGCCCAGTGGCCCGCGTCGAAGGTGCCGGTGAGGTCCAGGAGGACCACATGGCCGACGAGGCCGTTCGCGCGGTGCTCGCCGGACGGTTCGGTGCGGCATTCCGGGACCAGGGGAGTGCGCCGGCCGGGGCCAGCTCGCAGGCGAGCATCAGACCGTTCGGCCCGGCGCCCGCGACAACGACGTCGATCACGGACAAGTTCCTTTACGGGCAGGGGACATCGGCCCGAGCACCTGCCGGGCTTTCCATCCGCAGTGGCTTGTCAGGGGGTGGGCAGGCCCGCCGTGAGCTGTGCGAGGGCGTCCGCGAGCAACTGCCCGACGGGGACCGGCGGATCGGTGCGGAGATGATGGGCCGTGGCGGTGTTCGTCGCGGCCATGACCGCGGACGCGACGAGGTGCGGGTACAGGTCCCGCTTCGGGTCGGTGCCGGTGCGGTCGGCCACGGCCGCGGCGATCTCGGCTTCGGCGACGGCCCCGGCGCGCAGCATCTCGCCTCGCAGTGCCGGTTCCGCGAGCATCATGCGCACGCCCGCCGTCCACTGCACGGCGTCGGCGGCGGGGTGCTCGGCGGCAGCCCTGTCGGGCGCGAACTGTGCCAGCACCGCGCGGGTGAGGGCGTCCCACAGCGGTTCCTCCGGACTTTCGCGCAGCACGTCCGCCACGCGCAGGCAGCGGTCGAGGTGGCGGGCGACGATCGCCTCACCCTTGCCGGAGAAGTAGTTGTTGAACGTGCGAGGCGAGACCCCGGCGGCCTCGGCGATGTCCTCGACCTTGACGTTGTCGAGCCCACGCTCGACGGTCAGCCGCAGCGCAGCCCCACTGAGCGCGGCGCGCGTCTCGGCCTTCTTCCGCTCTCGCAACCCCATGGAACGACGATAGCCAGAGATGCGCGCCACGCAAAGATACGTGTCACGCAAAGATACGTTGCCTTGCAAGGATGCGGGACGCGCGAGATCGGGCTTGGGAGAAGGTCCGCATCGTGCGACGGACCGGCGCGTCAACGCCCGCGCGCATCGTTGCCGCGAACGGGCGACGTAGCCCTGCCGTCGGACGGGAAGTCATTTCGCGCGACTGTTCCACGGCCGGACATCAGCAGCGGACCTCCGGTCGCGGGCGGTGTCTCAGGCGGCGGGTCGCGGTCCGACGTACGGGTGCCGACCAGGCACCCCAGCAGAGAGAGTGGGGAGTGGCACATGCCCGAAGTCACCATTGCCTACCCGACCGGCGCCCCGTGCTGGGTCGATCTGATGCCGAAGGATCAGTTGGCGGCGCTGGACTTCTACTGCGACCTGTTCGGCTGGCAGGGACAGGCGGGGCTGGCCGAGTCCGGCGGATACGCGGTCTGCGAGCTGGGCGGCAAGGCCGTGGCCGGCATCGCCCCCACCCCTCCCCCGGCCTCGGCCACTGAGGGGACCTCGGCTCAACGCGCCATGTGGATCAGCTACTTGGCCACCGCCGACGCTGAGGCCACCCAGGACGCGATCACCGCCGCCGGTGGCACCCTGCTCATCCCGGTGATGGACGGCGGCGCGCTCGGCCGGATGCTGCTCGCCCGTGACCCGCAGGGCGCGGTGTTCGGGGTCTGGCAGCCCGGCGAGTTCTCGGGCGCACAGGTGGTCGACGAGTCCGGCGCGCTCGTCTGGAACGAGCTGCACACCGACGACGTCCACGCTGCCACGCGCTTCTACCAAGAGGTGTTCGGCACCGGCGTCGAACGGACGCCGGGGACCAACTCGCGCTGGGCCCTCCAGGCCGGCGGGCGGACCATCGGCGGCGTCACCCTGCTCGCCGACGACCCGCCGGACACCCCGGCACACTGGCTGACCTACTTCGCCGTCGACGACGTCGACTCCACCGTGGACGCCCTGGTCAAGCGCGACGGCACCGTCCGCACCGCGCCCTTCGACACGACCGCCGGCCGGATGAGCGTGGTCCGCGACCCGCAGGGCGCCCTGCTGGCCCTGCTCAAGCCGCCCACGCCGTAGCCGGCCCGGCGCCGCCTTTATGTCATGCACCGCCCATCGGCTCCGCGGCGACCGGCGCACTTCGACACCGCGTGGGAGGAAGGCCTGGCAGCGGCCCGGGGGTGGGCCGCCGACAACGGGCACCTCCTGGCTCCGCGGGACGCCACCCACCAGGGCTGCAAGGTCGGCATCTGGCTGAAGAACCAGTGGGCCGCCGCACGCAGGGCACGGCAGGACGTGCAACTCGGCGCCGACGGAGCCCGATTGACATCGACGGCCGGCGCGCTGTCGATGTCACGTCGCGAGCAGCTCGATGACATCGACCCCTCCTGGTGCCCCGCCTGGCCGGTGGAATGGCAACGCTGCTTCCATCTCACCCGCCGGCATCTCGAAGCCGGCGGCGAACTGCCGACCGCTCCCGGCCTGGTCCTGCTGCAGGGCGAAGACCTCGGGCGATGGGTGCGCGCGCAGCGGCTCGGCTTCGACAGGCTGAGCGCCGTACAGCAGTGGATGTGCGCACACGTCCTCGACATCGAGCCCGCCGTCGAGGACGAGAAGCCCGCGCCGAGCGCCTCGGCAAGATCACCTTCTGGACGCTCACGGTCGGCTTCCACACCACCTTCCTGGTCCAGCACTGGCTGGGCGCCGCGGGCATGCCCCGCCGTTACGCCGACTACCTGGCCGCCGACGGCTTCACCGCCCTCAACACCGTCTCCACGATCGGGTCGTTCCTGCTCGGTCTGTCGATCCTGCCGTTCTTCTACAACATCTGGAAGGCAGCGAAGTACGGCAAGCCGGTGGAAGTCGACGACCCCTGGGGCTACGGGCGTTCGCTGGAGTGGGCCACCTCCTGCCCTCCCCCGCGGCACAACTTCGTCTCACTCCCCCGTATCCGCTCCAAGTCCCCGGCCTTCGACCTGCATCACCCGGAGATCGCCGCACTCGAACTCGACGGGTCGGCGAGGTAGACCATGCCGCAGGCCGTTCTCGCCCTGGGCGCCACGACCGTGACCGCCTCCGGCTGCGTCTGGTACCTGCCGGCCCTCGCCGACCTGCGTGCGGGAGCCGACCGGCCCGTCTCCCGGCGCAGGGCGGCCGCGGCCTGCGTCAGCGGCTGGAGCACCGGCGGCGTGATCGCCGTCCTGCTGCTCCTGGCCGAGGCGTGGTGGATCCCCTGCGCCGCGGCCGCCACGGGCATGCTGCTCACGGCCGGCCTGTGGCTCGGTGCGGCGGTGGCACGGCGGACCGAGTCGCGCGAAACCGCCCGCCACTGGGGCGAGTTGAGCCCCGTCCGCCCCTCGCCCCCGCCCGACCGCTCCCGGTAGGGGTGTGACCGAGACGCGCGCCAAAGGGGCAACGGGATGATCTTGAAGCCCTGAGTGCCCGCCGGCCGTCACCCATACGGCTCAGTGTCGTTGGTGGTGACGTTGGGCGTCGTATGGGGCCTGGGGTGGGTTGTGACATCGATCGAACGGACCGCGTATCCGCGGTTCAAGCGGCTGATCGCCGCGCACGAGCTGCAGAGGGATACCCGCGCTGTTCTGCGAGCGGCAGAACACCAGCTGGACCGGGCTCGACGATCATTACAGTCCAGTCTCGTGACGACGATGACGACGCGCACGGTCGAGTATCCGGCCGACGGTTTGACGATGATCGGGCACCTCGCGCTCCCGGCCGGTGTCGACCGCCGGCCCGCGGTGCTGCTCGGACCAGAGGGCATGGGGCTCAGCGACGTCGAGCGCCGCCGGGCCGATGCTCTCGCCGAACTGGGATATGTAGCGCTGGCCTTCGACCTTCACGGCGGGCGCTATTTGGGCGACCCCGAGGAGATGCTGGCCCGTTGCCTGCCGCTGCTCGCTGATCCCGACCGGATGCGGGGCATCGGCCATGCGGCGCTCGACGTGTTGCGCACCGAACCGCGGACCGACCCCGACCGGATCGCCGCCGTCGGCTACGGCACCGGGGGCGCCGTCGGGCTGGAACTCGGGCGCGGCGGCGTCAGCCTGCGTGCGATCGGGACAGTCAACGCACTGACCACGGGCCGACCGGGCGAGGCGGCGCGCATTCGCTGCCCGGTGTGGGCCGGGGTCGGGTCGGAAGACCCGATCATGCCGCCCGCGCGACGGAACGCGTTCACCGCTGAGATGCAGGCTGCGGGCGTCGACTGGCGCCTCGCGGTCTACGGCGGCGCCTTGCACGCCTTCCACCACCCGCCGGTCGGCCACCCCATGGTCCCCGGCGTCGGCTATCACCCACGGCACGCGCAGCGAGCCTGGCGCGACGTCGTCGACCTGCTCGCCGAGTGCCTGCCCGTGACGGAGGATCTGGGGCATGACCCAGGCAAGCATGCCGGCCCCGGGCACTGACAGTCCCCTCCCCTCAAGTCCGCACAGCAGAACCGCATTCGGGCGGATGCTCAATCGCGGAAACGCGTTCGCAACTGCCGCAGCAAATGCCGGATTTACTGCGGCAGAGCCCCTACCGCGATCACCGCGACCTGCGGCGGGCCAATCCGGCCGCCGGGGCGAGGAGTACGCATTTACCGCGGCAGTTCCAGGAAGGCGGGGCGACGTGACGATCGAACCGGTGACCGAGCTCGGGAGCGGGGGCGCGCCTCGGTTGCCGCGCGCTCGGGTCGTACCTCTGTCCGTCCCGCCGTCGTCGTACACCGCGGCGGTCGAGCGGTACCTCACCGGCGCGGGCTCGCGAAGTCCTCCGCGGATGTACCGGATCTCGCTCACGACATGGGGGGATGCTCGCCGGCGAACCGGCGCCGCCGGACCCGCCCGCGGGGGCGCGAAGCCCCCCGTCTTCCCCGTCGCCGCGATCGACGGCCCGGCACTGCCGGAGGTGCTGGCCGAACTGGCGGCGGCGCGGGCGGACGAGATGGACGCTGACACCGTCGACCGGGAACTGTCCATCGCACGCAAGGCGATCGGCTGGTGGCAGCGCCAGGGCTGGATCGACGGCGACCCGACGATCGGCATCGAGCGGCGGCCGGCACCGCCCGACCGCACCAAGGCCCTCGCGGAGAACCAGATCGCCGCCCTGTGGCACCTCGGCGTCGCGCTGACGCTCGACGTGTGCCCGGAGACCGGCCGTGCCCGGCTCTCCTGCCGCCGCGCTGAGGAGATCTTCGAGGAGAACACCCGGCTGCCGGCAAACCCCCTCGCCTCACCCGACGACATCAAGGACCTGAAGATCATCCCGTTGCCCCTTTGTCGCGTATCTCGGTCACACCCCCGGTACGTCGTGGCCGTCCTCTTCGGCACCGGCCTGGTGGCCGCCACCGTGGCCGCGGTCCTCAGGGTGCCGGGTGGTTGACCCGGTCCCGGCCGTGGCCTTTCATGGCGGACATGGCTGAGGGATCACGCAAAGCGGCGGATCCGGTCCTCTTCTTCGCCACGCAGGAGGAGTGGGAGCGGTGGCTGGAGGAGCACCACGCGGACGTGTCGGGCATCTGGTTCAAGGTTCCCAGGAACGGCTCCGGGGCCGACGGCGTCGACTACGCGACGGCGCTGGAGTCGGCGCTCTGCTTCGGCTGGATCGACGGGCAGAAGAGGAAGCTGGACGAACGGCACTGGCTCCAGCGCTTCACCCCGCGGCGCCAGGGCAGTAGGTGGTCGCAGATCAACCGTGCCAAGGCGACCGCTCTGATCGAGCGGGGCCGGATGCGGCCCGCCGGTCTGCGTGAGGTGGAGCGGGCCAGGGCGGACGGCCGCTGGGAGGCGGCGTACGCGGCGCAGAGCAGGGCGACGGTGCCCGACGACCTCCGGGCCGCCCTGGACGCGGTGCCGGCGGCCCGCGCCTTCTTCGCCACTCTGGACAGCCACAACCGGTACGCGATCCTGCACCGGGTCGAGGCCGCCAGGAAGCCGGAGACCAGGGCCGCCCGCATCGCGAAGTTCGTCGCCATGCTGGCCGAGGAGAAGAAAATCCACCCCTGAGCCTGCCGAGGGCACTGCGCTCACCGGACGTGTCCTCACGCGGCGACGGGGTCGTCCCAGCGGATCCGGTGGTCGTACTGCCAGGCGGTCCTCTCGGGAGTGGCGAGGCGGGCGAACAGGGGCAGGAGCGCGTCCCGCAACACCCGGCCCACGGGTCCGGCCGCCTTGCCGCTGTTGGTGCGGGCGGCCTGGGCGATGACGCGCTCGACCCGGGCACGGCGGCAGCGCTCGTAGGCGGCGAAGGCCTCGGGGTGGGGCAGGTCCCGCAGCGCGCGGGCGAGTTCGACGGCACTCTCCGCGGCGAGGGAGACGCCCTGGCCGGAGCTGGGCGAGGTGGCGTGGGCGGAGTCGCCCACGAGCACCATGCGGCCGCGGTGCCACTGCGGGACGTGCGGGAGATCCTCCATGGGACCGGAGGTGATCAGGTCCTCGGGCCGGGTGCGCCGCAGCAGGTCCAGCGCGGGGACGGTGTCGTGGGCGAAGGCCCCGCCCAGCCGGCGCAGCCACTCCTCGTTCGAGGTCTGTCCGGTCTCCTGCCAGGTCAGGTAGGGGTGGGGCAGGTTGGCGAACCAGACGCCGGTGCCGTCGGCGAAGGTCTGGTAACCGAAGAAGGCCCGTCGGCCGAAGGCCATGTACATGCGCTCGCCGGTGGATGGCAGTCCGGCGCCCTCGACGCGGGCGCCGAAGCCGAGGAGTCCCGAGTAGCGCGGCCGGGGAGCCGCCGGGTCGATCAGCCCCCGCACGGTGGAGCGCAGGCCGTCCGCACCGATCAGGATGTCGGCCTCCTCGCTGGTGGTGCCGTCGGCGAAGACGGCCCGGATGCCGGTGCCGCTCTCGCGTACGTCGACCAGTCGGTGTCCGTGGTGGATCTGGACGTCGTGTTCCCGGGCGAGGTCGTAGAGCCGCCGGTACAGGTCGGCACGCCAGCTGAACTGCATGGGCTGACGGATCTCGGTGATCACCCGGCCCTTGTGGTTCTGGAGCACGATGGCGTTCATCGGGGCGCCTATCCGGTCGAGTCCGACCAGCCCGAGGGCGGCCCGGCCGTTGGGGGCGACTCCCAGGGCACCGCCGACGCCGTCGGCGGTGCCGGTGTGGGACTCGTGCACGGTGGCCTCGATCCCGGCCCGGCGCAGCGCGAGGGCTGCGACCGGGCCGGCGATGCCGCCGCCCACGACGATCGCGGTGCGGGTGCGGGACATGTCAGCGGGTCCTCTCGCGGGTGGGGTCGTCGACGGTGGGGAGGCCGCCGTCGCGGTGGGCGCGGCGTAGGTCGTTCAGGTAGGCCCGGGAGCACATGGCAGTGAGCTGGGCGGTGCCGCCGCGACGGATACGGATCTCGCCGTCGCCGACCGCTCCGGTCAGCAGCAGCCGGGCCGGACCGGCGCCGGCTTCCGCGTCCTTGACCCGGCCGCGGCCCGCGAAGGCGAGGCCCCAGCTGTCCACGGCGACGGCATCGGGCAGCAGCAGGGTGAGGGCGGCGGAGGTGAGGTCCAGCCGCACGGTGACCGGCTCGTCCCAGCCGATCCGCGGGGAGCGGAGGTCCAGGACGACGGTGGCGCGGCGGGCGCGTACGTCGAACTCGGTGGCCTCGGTCCAGTGTCCGAGGTGCTTCACGGTGGCGTGGTCCGCGTGGATGCGCTCGGCGGACGCGAGCGGGGTCGCTGTCGTCATGCGTTGATAGTTGCAATGAAACTAGTATCATGTCAACTAGTTCATCTGAGATCGGCTCGGGTAGGCTCCGGGCATGCGCAGCTCCCCTCTCGGTCTCACCGTTCTCTCGCTCCTGCACATGCGACCGCTGCACCCGTACGGCATCCAGCGGCTGATCAAGCAGTGGGGGAAGGACCAGGTCGTCAACGTCAGCCAGCGGGCGAACCTGTACCGGACCATCGACCGGCTGCTCGACGCGGGGCTGATCGCCGTGCGCGAGACCAGTCGGGACCAGCAGTACCCGGAGCGCACGGTCTACGAGGTGACCGACGCGGGTCGCGCCGCGACGCGGGAGTGGCTGCGGGAGATGCTGGTCGCATCGCGGTCGGAGTACCCGGAGTTCCCCGCCGCGCTCTCTTTCACCATGATGCTGCTGCCCCAGGAGGTCGAGGCCGACCTGTCCGCGCGTGCCGCCCAAGTACGGGCGCATCTGGCCGAGTTGGAATCCGCGGCCGAGGGCGCGCGCGGACTGTCGCTGCCGCGGGTGACGATGCTGGAGGACGAGTACCGCCGGGCCGTCCTGACCGCGGAGCTCGACTGGCTCGACGCGATCACGGCCGACCTCCGCTCGGGCGCGCTGACCTGGGACTTCGAAACGCTGGCGGCACTGGCCCAGGCCTCGTCCTGAACCGTTCGGCCCGGCCGGCCCCGACGCGTCGCCACACCGGGACCGCACGGGCGTCGCGGCGGTCCAGCCGTCCGGCGCGAGCCCGACTGCCCGTCACCAGTTGACCCGTGCCGCGGCCCTTACCCCGGGAAACCTCAGATCTACCGCAAACCTTGATCGACACGGTTGCCCGGCCCGCAGCTGTTTGCCAGGGTTTCGCGCACCCCCCACCTCCCCGTCGTCGACCCCCTCTCAGGAGGGGCGAATCCGGAGGACCCGTGACGACCCGTCGTACCCTGGTGACCGCCGCGTCAGCGGCTCTGTTCACCCTCCCCCTGCTCCCCCGCACCGCCGCCGCCTCGCCCTCCACCGCGCGGCGGGAGCCGTCGCCCGGTCTTCGGTCACCCGCGAAGCAGGCCGTCGCCGTCGGCAGCGGAGGTGCCGTCTCCAGCGTCAACGCGTATGCCACGCAGGTCGGTATCGACGTGCTGCGGCGTGGCGGCAACGCCGTCGACGCGGCCGTCGCCACCGCCGCCGCACTCGGTGTCGTCGAGCCCTACTCGGCAGGTGTCGGAGGCGGCGGCTACTTCGTCTACCACGACGCCCGCACCGGTGCGATCCACACCATCGACGGCCGGGAGACCGGCCCCGCCCGCATGCGGTCCGACTCGTTCACCGACCCTGCCACCGGCAAAGCGATCCCCTTCGACGAGGCCGTCAACTCCGGCCTGTCCGTGGGCATCCCGGGCACCCCGGCGACCTGGCAGCGGGCCCTCGACGCATGGGGCACCCTCTCCCTGGCCCAGGCGCTGCGCCCGGCGACCCGGATCGCGGACGACGGCTTCGTGGTCAACGACCAGTTCCGGGCCCAGACCGAGATGAACGAGGCCCGGTTCCGCGACTTCACCCCGACCGCCCAGCTGTTCCTGCCGAACGGCCAACTGCCCGTCGTCGGCACCCTCTTCCGCAACCCGGACCTGGCCCGCACCTACCGGGAGCTGGCCCGGGCCGGCGTGGCCGCGATGTACCACGGCGCCATCGGGCGCGACGTGGTGCGCACCGTCCAGCACCCGCCGGTGGCCCAGGGATCCACGCGCACCGTGCGCCCCGGACTGATGGAACGCTCGGACCTCGCCGCCTACCGGGCGATCCTGCGGGAGCCGACCCACACGACCTACCACGGCCTGGACGTGTACTCCATGGCACCGTCCTCTTCCGGCGGCACCACGGTCGGCGAGGCGCTGAACATCCTGGAGAACCTCCACCTGTCACCGGCCGACACGGTGCAGGCGCTGCACGACTACCTGGAGGCCAGCCGGATCGCGTTCGCGGACCGCAACCGCTGGGTGGGCGACCCGGCGTTCTCCGACGTCCCGGCAAGGGAGCTGCTGGCCAAGGAGTTCGCCAAGGACCGCGCCTGTCTGATCCGCCCCACCACGTCGCTGACCAGCCCTATCGCCCCGGGCGACCCGCGCAACCCGACGGGCTGCACCGCACCGGGCAGGGGCAGCCAGGAGCCGTACGAGGGGCCGTCGACCACCCACCTGGTGGCGTCCGACCGCTGGGGCAACGTCGTCTCCTACACGCTGACGATCGAGCAGACCGGCGGTTCGGCCATCACCGTTCCCGGCCGCGGTTTCCTGCTCAACAACGAGCTGACGGACTTCGACTTCACGCCCCTCCAGGCGGGCGTGCCGGACCCGAACCTGCCGGGCCCGGGCAAGCGGCCGCGCAGCAGCATGTCGCCGACGATCGTGACGCGCGACGGCAGGCCCGTGATCGCCGTGGGCTCGCCCGGCGGCGCCACCATCATCACCACCGTCCTCCAGACCCTCGTCAACCGCCTCGACCTCGGCATGAGCCTGCCGGAGGCGGTCGCCGCACCGCGCATCTCGCAGCGCAACCGCACCACGACCGAGGCCGAACCCGCCTTCCTCGACTCACCCGAGCGCTCCGCCCTGGAAGCCCTCGGTGAACAGTTCGTGCTCGCCCCGCCGGCCTTCACCCCGTCACCCGAGATCGGCGCGGTCGCCGCGCTGGAGTTCGGAGCCCGCGGGAAGGTCACGGCGGTGGCCGAGCCGAAGCGACGTGGCGGCGGCGCGGCGATGGTGGTCCACCCGACCTCCTGAGTCCTCTTCGGGCCCCCGGTCGGCGTGGCGTCTCGCCCTCGGCGTGCGCGGGTGTTCAGAAGGTGAGGACGGGCTTGATCGTCCTGCCCGCGCTCATGTCCCGCACCGCCTCGTCGATGTCCGTGAACGGATAGGTACTGATGAGACGGTGCAGCGGGAGCCGCCCCTCCTTGACCAGCCGGACGAGGGCGGGGATGAGGGTCTGGGTCTCGCTGTCCCCCAGAGTGAGGCCCACGATCCGCTTGCCCGGCAGCAACCCGTTGACGTCCAGGGCGACTTCGGTGCCGAAGGGCGGAGCGCCGACGACGACCAGGGTGCCGCGGGCCGCGAGCGCGTCGGCTCCCTGGCGCAGTACGGCGACGTTGCCCGTGGTCTCGACGACACCGTCGGCCCCCTGCCCGTCGGTCAGGAGGGCGAGTGCGTCGCCGAGGTCGCCATCGGCCGTGTTGACGGTGTGGGTGGCGCCCAACTCCTCGGCGAGCTTGAGGCGTTCGGTGAAACGGTCGACGGCGATGATCCGGGTCGCGGGGGTGAGGGCGGCGGCCATCACCGCGGACAGCCCCACGGCCCCGGCGCCGAGCACGACGAGTGTGCTGCCCGCGCGGGGAGTGAGCACGTTCCACACGGCGCCGACCCCGGTCTGCACACCGCAGCCCAGCGGGGCGACGGAGGTGAGCGGCACGTCGGGGTCGACCTTCACCAGGCTGCGCCGGTCCGCCAACGCGCGTTCGGCGAAGGAGGACTGGCCGAAGAAGTGCCCGCCGAGCGGGATGCCGGCGCGGCTGACGGTGCTGGTGCCGTCGGCGCGCCGGCCGCCGACGAGGTTCAGCGGGAGCCAGGTGGCACAGTACGCCGGGTGCCCCTCGCGGCAGTTGCGGCAGCCCCCGCAGGAGGTGAAGGACAGCAGCACGTGGTCGCCGGGCCCGACGTCGCTCACGCCTGGGCCTACGGCCTCGACGACACCGGCTCCCTCGTGGCCGAGGACACCGGGCAGCGGGAACGGCAGGCCGCCGCTCGCCACGCCGAGATCGGTGTGGCACAGCCCGGCGGCGACCATGCGGACGAGGGCCTCGCCGGGCGCCGGGGTGTCGAGTTCGACGTCCGCGAGGGTGAAGGGCGCTCCCCCGGCCTCGACCACGGCGGCACGCGTGGTGGTGGTCATGCGGTGAACTCCTTTGCTCGGGCGCTCAGTCGAGCGAGACGACGACGGACTTGACCTTGCTGTAGGAGGCGAGGGCCTCGGGGCCGTACTCGCGGCCGAATCCGGAGTCCTTGACCCCGCCGAAGGGGACGGCGGGGTCGAGCACGGCCCAGTCGTTGATCCAGACGATGCCGGCGTGCAGTTGCTCGGCGACGCGGTGGGCTCGGGCCAGCCGGCTGGTCTGAACACCCGAGGCCAGGCCGTACGGCGTGGAGTTGGCGAGCGCCACCGCCTCGCCCTCGGAGTCGAACGGCTGGACCGTGAGGACGGGGCCGAAGAGCTCCTCCTGGACGACACGGGACTCGTTGGAGAGGCCGGTGATCACCGTGGGCCGGTAGTAGTAGCCGCCGTTCAGGTCGAGGCGCTCGCCGCCGACGACCACCCTGGCGCCCTCCTTGCGGGCCAGTTCGACGTACTCCTCGACCTTCTTGAGGTGTTTCTCCCCCGCCATCGGTCCGACGACGGTCCCCGGATCGCGCGGATCCCCGACGGGGACCTGCGCGACCGCCTCGGCGAGGATGCCGACCAGGGTGTCGTGCACCGGCCGGGCGACCAGCAGCCGGGGGCCGGCCATGCAGAACTGGCCGGTGTTGAAGACGAACCCCTTGATGATCGCGCCGACCGCCTTCTCCAGGTCGGCGTCCTCGAAGACGAGGTGGGCCGCGTTGCCGCCGAGTTCCATCATGACGGTCTTGAGTCCTTCGCCCGCGACGCTCGCCACATGGCGGCCGACCGCGGTGGACCCGGTGAAGGCGACCTTGTCGATGCCGGGGTGGCGCAGCAGGGCCTCGCCCGCCACCGGGCCCGTGCCGGTGACGACGTTGACCACCCCGTCGGGAACGCCGGCCTCCTGCAGCAGGCGGGCCATGCGGAGGGCGCTGAGCGGGGTCTCCTCGGCGGGCTTGTGCACCACGGTGTTGCCCGCCGCGAGGGCCGGGGCCAGTTTCGAACCGGCCAGGATCAGCGGGAAGTTGAAGGGCGTGATGGCGGCGACGACGCCGAGCGGCTCCCGGCGGGTGTAGGCGAGGGCACTCAGGGGCGTGTCGCGGGTGGCGCCGTCCTGGCTCTGGGCGAGGGAGGCGTAGTACTCGTAGTCGTCGGCCGCGTTCGTCACGTCGACGGCGCCGCACAGGGAGATCGGCTTGCCGACGTCGAGGCTCTCCAGGGCCGTGATCTCCTCGGCGTGTTCCCGGATCAGCTCGGCGACGCGGTGCAGCACGCGACCGCGTTCGCGGCCGCTCATCCGCGGCCACGGTCCGCGGTCGAAGGCGTCCCTGGCCGCGCGCACGGCGGCGTCGACGTCACCGGCACCGGCCTGCGCGACGGTCGTGACGACCTGTCCGGTGGACGGGTCGACGACCTCCATGCGAGCGCCGTCCGCGGCCTCGCGCCACTGGCCGTCGATGAACAGGTGCCCGGGGTCGATGTCGAAGGTGGTCGTCATGGCCTGCTCCCCAGCGTTGATAGCCCGATCGCCAAAATTTCAACCAACAGGATTCCTGCTGGTCTGGAGTCTGATGAGCGACAGGTTTCCTGTCAATGGCTCGGGACTCCGCCCGCGGTGGCTCGCTACCGTTCGAGGGCCCTTGACATGACAACGCCCGCGTTCTATCCAGGCTGTGAGGAACGCGATCCGGAGGTGAGCCGACGATGGAGCGGGGCCGGTTGCCGGACCCGGCTTCCGCCCGGCTGCGCGGCCTGCTGGAGGAGCGCACGGCCGACCTGCAACGGGTGAAGGCCGAGTACGACAACTACCGCAAACGGGTACACCGGGACCGGCTGGCCTTGGGCGAGGCCGCCGTGGCCAACGTCCTGCGCACCCTGCTGCCCGCCTTGGACGCCGTCGACCGCGCCTGCGCGCACGAGGCCATGACACCGGGGTTGCGGGACATCGCCGACACCCTGCGAACACAGCTGGGATCCCTGGGAGTCGAGGCCTTCGGCGAGGAGGGCGACGCCTTCGACCCGGCGTGCCACGACGCCCTCACCCATCACGCCTCCCCGGACGCGGACCGGCCGATCTGCACGAAGATCCTGCGCACCGGCTACCGCCACGGCGCCCGACTGCTCCGTCCGGCCATCGTCGAGGTCACCGGGCCGCAGCCACCCGCGGCCAACCCGCTCGGGCCCGATCCAGGGCACCTGCCATTCGGCGCGACAGCGGACGCAGCCTGCCCGAGCCTCACGTGTGCAGGGCGTGATCATCGGCGTCATTGACGACCTCGGCCGGCGCCAGAGTGTGGAGGCATCGAGCATCGGCGCGGCCAGGCGCGGCCTCGCGTCACGGCCTCGCCCTCCTGACCGTCCGTCCTTCGCGGATACGGCGAGCAGGCAGAACGGAGCGGACGGCCCCAGCTCGACGCACGCCACGTGGCTGCCGGGCCGCCACCGCCATGAGGTCCCACCCGCCCTGGTGACCGCGCGTCGAGGCACGCGACGCCGGGGACACGGAGGCCGCCGCGCCGCACCCGGCACAGGGCCCGCCACCCGTTCCCCGTCGACCGCCCCCCGTTCCCTTCAACCGTCACCCGCCGCACCGCGGCCAGCGGCCAGCGGCACACACACGTCCCCGTGTCACATGGCCACCCGCTCCCACCGGACCGGCCGGACGACCAGCTCATCACCGTCGACCAGGATGCGTGCCCGGACTCCGCCGAGACACGGCGCCTCACCCTCCGGTGCGGCGCCCATGAGACCGTCCGTGGCGGCCACACCGCCGAGCCGTGGACGGCTACTGCCCGTCCTGGACGTCCGAAGAGGGGCGGGGCCGGGGCCGGTGGGACGGACGAGGCGGGCGGCCGGGAGTCACATAGCCGTGGACACGCGCGGACGGCGTATCGGGGAGCTGCGGGACGAGAGGTCCGGCGGCAGCGAGGGCGGCCTGCGCACGATCCCGGTCACCGCGGCCGGAATCCCCCTCCCGGCGCCCCGGCGGCGAGCCCGCACGGCGGGCCTCGACGGCGAGGAGGACGAACCAGACGGCGACGCTCACGAGGTGGATGCGCTGGGCGATGCCCTGGCCGCCGGGGTGCCCCAGATAAGGGCCTACGGTGGCGATCGCCGACGCCATCGACACCGGCATCAGGTACGGCGCCCACCGGCCCGCGACCTGTCCCGGACGGCCGGGAACAGCACTGGCCGTGACAGCGCGGTCCGGGAGAGCGCGGTCCTGGACAGGACGGCGCACCGCAAGGCCGAACAGCGCCATGGACATGAACAGCGCGCATTCGACCAGACCGCTGGTGGTGGTGTGCTGGAAGTTGTCGGGCGGGCAGCCGTGCTCCACCGACGGCGCGCATCCCATCGGCAGCAGCACGTCCAGCACGGAGCAGCCGCCGAACACCCCGACGGCGCTCCAGCCTGCCAGCGTCAGGCCCCATGGCGCGGAGCGCGCGGCCAGCGCCGCGGCGGCGATCAGTACGGCTGCGCAGGAAAGTTCCACGGTGCCGAACAGCAGCCGGTGCGGCTGATCCGCCGCGAAGGTCTCGCTGACATAGGAGCTGGCCTGCGGCAGACCGGTGGTCACGAAGAACTGGAGCAGCCAGTCGTTGTAGAGAACGGCAGCGACGCACAGCAGCGCCGACGCGGCCGTCGAAGCCGCGCCCCGCGCCGGACCCCTTGTCACATGAACCAATTCCGTCGAGCTCGCACCGGTGCCGTTGCCGTCCGAAAGTCGTACGGTCATTACCGTCATTACCGTCATTACCGCCAATACGGTACGCGACGGCGCTGCGGACACGAGGCATCGACGTGGGTGGTGAATTCCGGGCACGACCGCCGGCCCGGTGGCCCTCGGCTGGAAGGCGACCGACGACAAGGCCCTGCGCTCGGTGCGACTGCTGTCCCCGGCAGGTCCCGCACGTCCTCGCCGGCCTTCACTCCCGTTGCTCCTCCAGGAGACCTCCGCCACCAGAACCGGCACCTGGATGTCTCCGTCACATAGCCGGAACCAGAGCCGAGTTCATCATGCGCGGTCGCCCCGGCAGTCCAAAGTCCGCGGCTGCCGGGGCCATCTCATGAGGAGGTCGGAGTAGGGTCGCGGCATGAGCGACCTCACGGCCCGGACCATCAGCACCGCACGTCTGGACCTGTTGCCGCTGAGCGTCGAGCACGCCGACGAGATGGCCGAGGTGCTGTCCGATCCGGCCCTGCACACCTTCATCGGCGGTACGCCGGACACCCCGCAGGCCCTGCGCTCGCGCTACCGGCGCCTGGCCGCGGGCTCCCCCGACCCGGCCGTCTCCTGGCTGAACTGGGTGATCCTGCTCCGCGACGAGTCCTGTCTCACGGGCACCGTGCAGGCGACGGTCTCCCCTTCCGAGCACGGCCTCACCGCGGAGATCGCCTGGGTGGTGGGCACACCGTGGCAGGGCCGGGGCATCGCCTCCGAAGCGGCCCGGGGACTCGTCGACCTGCTCGGCCGACTGCCGGTGCACACCGTCGTCGCACACATTCACCCCGAACACCGGGCTTCCGCGACGGTGGCCACGACAGCCGGACTCACCCCCACCGACACCTGCCACGACGGCGAGATCCGATGGCAGCGGGACATGCACAGGGCTTGACTCAGCGGACGGCAGGCGAGAGGCGGCCGCCGAAAATCCTCTCGAAACACCGTTCGAGGACATGACATGATGCGCGGCATGACGATCAACCGAAAGGTCCATGCCGCGTAGCCGGCCGGGACAGCTCCGGGCCGGCAACTCCGGCCGCCGGACGCCGACTACGACGCCCGTCATCGACGGCTTGTCCTCACGCGCGCTCTCCGAGATCTCTTGTCTTGAGCGCACCCGCAATTATCTGTGCCCAGGAGACGTCAGCTCAGCCGTGCGCCGGTGGCAGAGATACGTCCATCGTCCCGCGCGTGAACTGTGGCGGGACCACGAAGGGGGAAACACGTACTGGGACTGCTGCGACAGTCCTCTCGAAGCCCGCGCTCTGCTCGACACCGTGATGCGGGCCCTGTCACCCCGAAGCGCTCGCGAACTGCGCCGCGTCATCGGCCGGTTCGACGCCGTCTGGAGCCGGGCGTCACCGCCGTACGACGCAAGCGGAGGGTAGAGCCGGAACCGGATCACCGGAAGTAGAGGAGAATGCGCCCGGTGTTGCCCGCGTCGACCTCGCGCCGGATGTACAGCTTCCGGATGTGCTTCTGGTCCAGGAACGCCAGCACGCGGGCCCTGAGCCGCCCGGAACCCTTGCCCGGGATGATCTCCGCGACGGATTCGCCCGCGTGGTTCGCCTTGAAGAGGAACTGACGCAGCGCCAGTTCGATGTCGCGGTTGTTCCGGAAGATGGGGTGGAGATCGAGCGACATCACAGGGAGCCTCCTGGTGCTGCGGGGCTTGCGCCGACCGCGGGGCGGACCGGACCGCCCTCGCGGCCCCCAGGAAGCCTCCCACGGGCACGTTCGATCCGACCTCCCCCGGCATCCACGGGCCGCCCCCGGAGCGCTGCGGACGTCTGTGATCAGTGCCCGGAATCTCGCGTCGGGTCGAGCGTCTCCTGATCCTGCCGGGGTTTCGTCGGCGGCGGGAACAACAGATCCTCGTACGCGTCCAGGGCGAACACGACGAGCATGACCATCACCGGCACAAGCAAGGCCACCACGATCATGACGCCTCCCGGCACAACAGTGGTCACGGGATGGGCAACGGATCCGCCTCCAGCTTGCCCCAAACGGGCGAACACGGCATATCGGATCGGCGGCGGCGTGAGCCGTTCGGGTGACCCCGTCCTCGGGCGGTACGACCGCCGGGCTGGTCACCGCCATGTCCCGCGCGCCCTGCGACCACGCCGTACCAGCTGTTCGCAAAGATCAATGCCAGGCGCACGGAGTCACCGCGCAGGCGGGAAAGATCGTTAAACATCGCCCGCGGCACATCCGCCGTACCGGCCGACGCACAGTCGGTGCGAAGTCGGCGCCAAGTCGGTGCGAAGTCCACGGGCGATACACCGACGGCCTGCTACCGAAGTCGCGGGGGGAGCGACTTTCGGCTGTCCGCCCCGATCGTTCCGCGCACTTTCGGCGCAGCCGTGCCGACGCCCGGCCGATGCGCGCGGCCACCTCCGCGGGCCACCATCGTGGGCATGAAGAAGGTGCTGGAAGTCGCCGGGTTCATCGCTCTCGTGCAAGGGGTGCTGGGCCTGGTGCAGGAGTTCACCCACTGGCACGCCGGCGTGGTGGAGCGTCTGTCGTTCCTCCACGGCTACGAGGCCGTGGTGAGCTTCCTGCTGATCGTGCTGGCCTGCGCGCTCTTCGCCACGGCCGAGCGGCTTGGGCACTGACGGCGCGCGGGGCCGGAACGCCGGCCCGGCCCGGGGCGTCAGGGAGCGCCGCCCGGCCTCGGGCCTCGGCAGCCGGGCCGGGAGGAGGCGTCGATGCCGACTTCGTAGCGGACCCGCGGGTTGGTCCTGTTGCCGCGTAGGTGGTCGCCGAAGAAGCGCTTCCCGTCGCCGTCGCCGCCGTGCGGGCTGGTGACGGTGTTGTTCCGTACGGTGATGTCGTGGCCGGTGATCTCGATGCCGGGCGCCTCGGGCCGGGTGACCCGGTAGTGCTCCACGATCACGTGACTCGCCTCGACGGTGATGCCTCCGACGGTGCGGCCGTGGCCGTCGTACACGGCCGGGTACGCGGCGGTGCCGCCGTGGGTGACGACGAGCCGGGTGCGCGCGGCGGCCGAGGCGGGGACCGGGTGCGCCGTGGTCGTCCCCAGGGCCGCGGCGGTGGCGAGTGCGAAGGCTGTCCAGAGCGCACGGCGGATGTGGTCGGCATGGCCGGGAGCGTAGGAGGGGACGGCCGGGAGGGGTCCCGGGCGGTCCGTGGCACCGGGGCTTCAGGTCCCGTCGGCTCGCCTTCAGGTCGCCTCGACGAGGCCCAGGTCCATCGGTACGAGCGTCGTGGACGCCAGCAGGGCGCGCAGGAGATGGTCGTTGAGGGCGTTGCCGACCGGTTCCCCGACCTCCTCGCGGGTCAGATACGGCACCCCGTCGCGGCGGCCGTGAGCACCCGGCGCCGAGGACGCGCCTTTCTCGGCAGCCACAGCGTGAGCGACGGCAGGGCCGGCGTGCGGCCGCCGGGTCTCAGTGTCTTCCGCGTGGCCTCCTGCGCGCCTTGGCCGAGGTGTTCCTGGCCGTACTCCTGAATGTGTGCCGGCGGGGGTGCGGCACGCGTGAGAAGGGTACGGGCCTCGGCGGCGTCGGGGCGTTTCCCGGGCTCGACCTCCAGGAACGCGGTGAGCGGTCCGGTGAGCGGGCCCGCCCGGGGGCGTGCACCTGCCCTTCGAGGGCGCGGGCGAGGTAGCCCATGACGTGCTCGAACTCCCCGTAGGGCGAACGGCCTTCGACCGCCGCGAACAGGCTGGCGTCGAGGGAGAACACGTCGGCCTTCGCGTCCGGCGCCCTGCCCTTGGCCACCTCGGGCGCGGGATAGCGGGGCTTGCCGCGCACCGTGCCCGTCGTGGTGTGCGTGCCGGTCTGGGTGACCTCTCTCCACAGGGCCCGCGCGATCCCGAAGTCCGTCAGCCGGGCCACTCCGTCCTTCGTGACCAGGATGTTCTCCGGTGTCACATCGCCGTGCACCACGCCCTCGTCATGGGACTTCGCCGGCGCCGCCGCGATCTGACCGCCGATCGAGCCGGCCTCTTGCGGGGTCAACGGTCCTCACTCGGCCACCAGTTGGGCCAGGCTGCGCGAGGGGACGTACTCCATGACGATCCAGCAGGCGTCGCCCTCGGCGACGCAGTCGAACACGGCCACCACATTGGGGTGGTGCAGCCGTGCCGCGTACCGCGCCTCCTTCGTCAGGCGCGGGGCCGCTCTGCCACCGTCCGGGCGGGTGCACTTGACCGCCACGCGCCGGTCCGGCAGTTCGTCCCGGACCTCCCAGACGACGCCCATCCCGCCCCGGCCGATGGGCTCATGCAGCCGATACCGGCCTCCGACCCTGTACCCGGTCTCCGGTGTCACCGGCACCGCCCCGCTCCCTGTCCCCACCGACACGCATGGTTCCGCACGGTGACAGAGTGGGCGGCGATCAGCCCCCGGAGGCGTCGGCCCGACCATCACGGGATCCCCTCAGGAGCGTTGACGAACCGATGCCGTCCGCCTGGGCGAGAGGAGGCGCTCCACTTTTGAACGGTTTCAATCGCTGACCCACCACAGGCATGTCCGTTTGATTCCGTCTCGTCTTCCTCCTGCTACAGCGCTAGACAGCGACCTCATCCGCCACTAGCTTCATCGGCCGATCGAGCTGAATCGATACAAACCTCGGACAGCCGAAGGGATACGGCATGAACGACGGAGTCGACGGCACGACGGGTGAGGGCGTACGACGCAGGACCGTTCTGGCCACCGCGCTGGGCTCGGTGCCGGTGGCCCTGGCGGGCGGCATCGGCGCAGCCGTTACGGCACGGGCGGCCGAACCGATCGCAGGAGGTACGCGGCTGGAAGGTCTCACGGTGGAGCACCGCACGAACCCGCTGGGCGTGGACGCGGCCCGGCCACGGTTCGGCTGGCGCATGGTCTCCTCGGTCCGGGGCCGGCGGCAGAGCGCGTACCGGCTCCTGATCGCCACCAGCGCCGAGCGACTGCGCGGCGGCCGGGCCGATGCGTGGGACAGCGGCCGCGCCGCATCGGCGGACTCGGTCGCCGTGGGGTACGCGGGCGTGCAACTGAGGCCGTCCACCCGCTACTTCTGGACGGTCCAGGTCTGGGACGAGGACGGACGGGCCGTTCCCGAGGCGCCGGTGGCCTTCTTCGAGACGGGTCTGCTGAGCACGGACGGGACGACCGGCTGGGAGGGCGCCCGCTGGATCACCATGGCGGGCAAGAAGCCGGACACCTCCGGTGCCCCGCTGCTGCGCCGCGAGGCCGCGCTGCGGGGGCGGGCGCGCGCGGCGCGGCTGTACGTGTCGGCGCTCGGCGTGTACGAGGCGTACGTCAACGGCCGCCGCGTCGCCGTTCCGCTCGCCGGCTCCCCCGGCGGATCCACCGAGGAACTGCTCACCCCGGGGTGGACGAACTACGACACCACCGTCAGCTACTTCACCTACGACATCACCGAACTCCTCGCGGCCGACCGGAAGATCACGCTCGCGGCCGTCCTGGGCAACGGCTGGTACAACGGCCGGGTCTCCGAGGGCAGCGTCTACTACTCCCAGGACGGCAACCCGCTCGCTCTGAAGGCCAAACTGCTGCTGCGCTACGCCGACGGCTCGACGCAGAGCCTCGTCACCGCTCCGGGCACCGGCTGGAAGGCGACGGACACCGGCCCCTACCGCGCCGACGACATCTACGACGGCCAGACCTACGACGCCCGCGCGGAGTTGCCCGGCTGGACGGACAACGGCTACGACGACTCCGGCTGGGCGGAGGTCACCGAGCACCCGCACGCCGCACGCTTCCCGGACGCCCGGCTCGTCGCCTACCCCGGCGAGAGCGCCCGGCTGACCCCCGAGTGGGACCGCAGACCGCACTCCGTCACGGTCTACAACGGGGTCGCGGGCCAGGACGGCAGCGCCAACGGCAGGGGTCACATCGTCGTCGACGCCTCCCGCACGGTCACCGACCCCGCCGAGGCCGCCACCGCGTGGGTGACCCTGGACGAGGGCGACACGGCGGTCTTCGACCTGGGGCAGAACATGGTCGGCGTGCCCCGCTACACCCTGCGCGGCCCGGCGGGCGCCCAGGTCGCCTTCCGCTTCGGTGAGATGCTCAACGACGCGAGCACGGGCGCCGACGGCCCGCAAGGCTCCGTCTACCGCGCCAACCTCCGCGGCGCCAGGGCCACCAGCACCTACACCCTCAAGGGGGACGGGCAGGGCGAGACCCACCAGGACTCGCTCACCTTCTACGGCTTCCGGTACGCCTCCGTCACCGTCACCGGCGGCCCGGTCACCGTCACGAGCCTGACCGGCAGGGTCGCCACCTCGGCCCTGCGGCGGATCGGATCGGTCGCCACCGACGACGCCATGGTCAACCAGCTGATCAGCAACGTCCATTGGGGCCAGCGCGGCAACTACCTGTGGATCCCCACCGACTGTCCGCAGCGCGACGAGCGCCTCGGCTGGACGGGCGACACCCAGCTGTTCTCCCACACCGGCCTGTACAACGTGGACGCCGTCGCGTTCCTCAGCCACTTCGAGGACATCCTCGTCGACTCCCAGCGGACCTACGGCGCGGACCACGCCCAGTTCACCCATGTCGCGCCCGGCAACCGGTACAACTCGCCGGAACCGGCGAGCGGTTGGTCGGACTGTGGCGTCGTCGTCCCCTGGACGGTGTGGCAGATGTCCGGCGACACCACCGTCATCGACCGCGGCTGGGCGGCGATGACGGCGTACATGGACTGGATCCGCGCACGCACCGGGGACAGTTACACCGGGCAGGGCGCGATCTACGGCGACTGGCTCGCCTTCCAGCAGACCAGCACCCAGCTCATGAGCGACGTCTACTACGGTTACAGCGCCCGGCTGATGGCGGACATGGCGGCCGCCACCGGCCGTACCGCCGAGGCCCGCGCCTACCAGGACCTCTTCTCGCACATCAAGCGGGCCTTCATCACCACGTACCTGAGCACCGAGGGCGGCGTCCTCACCGTGCGCTCCGGTCTCGGCGACGCCTCGCCCGTGACCCCGGGCGGCACCACCGGGACGGAGGACAACTCCCAGACGGCGCTGCTGTGGGTGCTCAAGCTCGGCTTCTACGACACCGAGGCCCAGCGCCGCCGACTGGTCACGCTGCTCGCCGAGAACATCGGCAACGACGCCGCCTACAAGGCGGCCCACCCCGGCAGCACGCGCGTGCAGTACGCCGAGAACACCCTCGCCGTCGGCTTCCTGGGCGTCAACGTCCTCGCCCCGGTCCTCACGGCCGAGGGCCGCGCCGACCTCGCCTACGCGCTGCTCCACCAGAACGCCATGCCGTCCTGGCTGTACTCCGTCGACAACGGCGCGACCACCGTCTGGGAGCGCTGGAACTCCTACTCCGAGCAGGACGGCTTCGGCCCGGTCGCGATGAACTCCTTCAACCACTACTCCTACGGCGCGATCATGGAGTGGATGTACGAGAGCATGGCCGGCATCGCCAAGGACCCGGCCGCCCCCGGCTTCCGCCACTTCTTCCTGCGGCCGCATCTCGATCCGACCGGGAGGATCACCCACGTCTCCGGCTCGCACCTGTCCCCCTACGGGGAGATCCGCAGCGAGTGGCGGACCGACCACCACACGCTCAGCCACCTGGTGACGGTCCCCGCCAACAGCACGGCGACCCTGTCCCTCCCCACCGCCGACCCGTCCGATGTCCGTGAGGGCAGGACTGCCCTGTCCGGTGTCCGGGGCGTCCAGTACCTGGGCTTCACGGACGGCACCGCCTCCTACCGGCTGCCCTCCGGACACTACGAGCTGACGGCATCGCTCGAATGATCCCTCCGGCGCGCCCGAAGACCGGTCTCGGCCCGCAGGCCTTGTCCGTCAGGGAAAAGTCGGTGGGACCCCGAGCGGTGATCCGGGGCTTCCCTGATGTACGGCGCTCGGCGCGGGACCATGCTGGCTGTATGACGAAGCGTCACCCGTACACACGTCGCCCGGCCCTATGGCTTCGCGCCTTTACCGCCTGCACCGTCGCCGCCCTCTGCGCCATGACGGCCGCCCTGCCCGCGCAGGCGGCCGTCCCGGCCGGCTCCTCTCCGCCCCCCGCCCGGAGGCCGACGCTGCCGGTCCCCTCCGGCCGGTACGGCGTGGGCGCGGTTCCCCTGCACCTCGTGGACCGCTCACGCCGGGACCCGTGGAAGGCCGGCCGCAAGCACCGGGAACTGATGATCACCGTCTACTACCCCGCGGCCCGGACCACCCACCATCCGCAGGCTCCGTACATGCTGCCTGCGGCCGCCGAGCACTTCGACAGCGTCACCGCAGACGGTCTCCTCGGGCTGCACACCACGGTCGGCCGCACGGACTGGGCCGGCACCGTCACCCATGTGGCGGCGGACGCACCCGTGGCCACCGGACGCGGCGGCGGTCTGCCGGTGGTGCTCTACTCCCCCGGTCTCGGCGAACCCCGCGCCTGGGGCACCACGTTGGCGGCCGATCTGGCGAGCCATGGCTACGCCGTCGTCTCCATCGACAACACCTACGAGTCACCCGAGGTCCAGTTCCCCGACGGCAGCCTGGCGACGATGTCGCCGCCCCCCGCTTCCGAGGCCGACCCCTTCATCCGCAAGTCGCTGGCCGTCCGGGTCACCGACACCGGCTTCGTCCTGGACCAGCTGCGCCTGCTGGACAGCGGCCGCAACCCCGACGCGGACGGCCGGCGGCTGCCCATCGGTCTGACCGGGGCACTCGACCTCTCCGAGGTGGGCATGTTCGGCCACTCGCTGGGCGGCACCGCCGCCGCCCAGTCGATGGACGCCGACCACCGGATCGCCGCGGGCATCGACATGGACGGCAACCTCACCAACTACGACGGCACGCTCATGCCGGTCGCCCGGCACGGTCTCGACAAGCCCCTCCTGCTGCTGGGCAAGGACGGCAGGACCGACACCGGACCTGGCTGGCGGGCGTTTCGCGAACACACTCCGGGCTGGACCCGTCAGCTGACCCTGCTCGGCTCGGAACACGCCTCGTTCACCGACGCCGAGGCGCTCGTCCCCCAGCTGCATCTGCGGCGCGCCGACCGGATCGACGACATCGGCACGATCGACCCGGGCACCGCGATACGCACCAACGAGGCCTACATCACGGCGTACTTCGACCACTGGCTGCGCGGCCGCTGCGGGAAGCTGCTGGAGGGGCCGTCGGCGCGCTACCCCGACATGATGTTCGTGCGCTGAGGGACGCGTGGCTACCCGGCGTCGCCGTCGGAGCGCCTGCGGTGAAGGGTGAAGTTCTCGAAGACCGACAGCTCGCCGTGCGGCTTGTTCACGTTGTAGTACGTCACATGCATCCGGGTGGTGTCGCCTGCGTGCCGGCCCGGGTCGACGGTGAAGGCCGCGAAGCCGTAGGGGTGTTCCACGTCCCGGACACCCATCCAGACGGCCTGCTCCTTGGTGTAGGCAGAGGTGCGCTTGCCGTTCGCGCCGGCTGTCGGCGACACCGCGGTGATCACTTTGGCGGTCCCGTCGGTGAAGAACTTCTGGTTCGTGGTCCCCGAGACCCCTCCGCCGCCGAGGATCATGTGTACGGTGCCCAGCCCCGTGTCGATGGAGTCGGTGCTCCCGGACACCGGGCGGGGCGTGAGTGTCTCACTGCCCGTGACGACTCCGCGGACGGCCAGCGAACGCTCGTAGTTGTGTTCGTGACCGCACAGGACCAGGTCCACACCGTACCTGTCGAACAGGGGACCGTACTTCTGGCGCAGGCCCAGGTCGGCGCCGTTCGCGTCCGAGGAGCTGATCATCACCTGGTGCATGGCGACGACCACCCAGTCGATGTCGCGGGAAGACCTCGCCGCCTTCAGTTCCCTCTCCAGGAAGGCGAGCTGGCGTCCGCCGGAGTAGCCGCTGATATAGACGTCGCCGCCGTCCTGGAGGCAGTTGTCGTCGTTCTGGAGCACGATCACCCGCACCGAGCCGACCGTGAACGCGTACCAGAGACCCGCGAGTTCCTCGTCGGTCTCGGTGGAAGGGAGGGAGAAGTAGGTCTGGTAGGCGCCGAGGCCGAGCGGGCCGTTGGCCTTCTCGATCTCATGGTTTCCGGCGGCCGGCATCCAGGGGCGGAAGCGCGCCGAGCGGGTGTTGTTGGTGAAGAAGTTGTTCCAGGTGCGCACCCGGTCGACATCGAGGTTGGCGTAGCACAGGTCGCCGTTGAGCAGATGGAAGAGCGGTGCGACCTGCTCGATGCCGGTGACGATGTCCTTGGTGGCGGGCGTCGAGTTCGCGTCGAGGGCCGCCGTGCCGTTGGCCGCCCAGGTCACCTGCGGAGCGGACTGGTCGCCGAAGCTGGTGAAGGTGAACGGCATACGTCCGCGGGGCGCGGTGCGGAACGCACCGCTGTCGGGCGTCGTCCCCTCGTGGGTGGCGAGGTAGAGGTAGTCGGTGCCGGGGGTGAGCCGGTTCAGCGAGGCGTGGTGGACGTAGACCGTGCGGCTGGACGTGCCGTCGACGTAACCCACCGTGCGGGCCGCCGCGCTGGACCCGAAGCCGTGTGCCAGCGTGCCGTAGTGGACCACGGGTCTGGTCACCGGCCGGTCGGTGATCCACGACACCGTCATCTCGGTCCGCGGGTCGGCCCCGAACGTCAGGTGGAGTCCCTGGATCGGAGGCGCGCCGGACGAGTCCGCGGTGCGGTGCAGAGCGGGTGCAGTGACCGGGTCGGCCTGCGCCGTGCCCGCTCCGAGCAAGGGAGTGACGGCCGCGCCGGCCCCCGCGGTGCCGAGGAGGCCCAGCGCGTGGCGCCGGCTGACCCCCTCGGATGCCTTCGACGTCCCGTCCGGTGTTTCGGCCTGTGTGGTCATGGAGCCCTCCCTGACGCGCAGTTGAGCTGACGACCACCGCACACTGACGCGCCTCGACGGCGCCCGAGTGAACACCGCATGGCCACCTGGTCATGACGTCCGCCAGGCGGATTCGGATATTCGGGTTCGGATTCGGTAAGGGAATATAGGTCAACGCTCACCTTCCTTCTTGAGCGAGGCACCGGGCGTCCCCGTACTCACAGGTGCGACACAAGGCGAAGTCGGCCGCGATCAGCGTCGGTCGACTGCCCGTCATGAAGGGATACCAACGATGTCCTTCGCGAAGATCACACTGGCCAAGAAGGCCAAGAAGAAGGAAAGCGGTGCCGCCGGCAAGGCCAAGCACCACAAGAAGCACCACCACCGCAAGCACAAGAAGGCCGCCGCCAAGTAGCCGCGCATCGCGGAATACGACCACACAGGCAGACCGTGCCGGGGTCCGCACGCACAGCACATGTGCACGACGGGCCCCGGCACGCCGTCGGACCGGGCAGCGCCCAGGAAGTGTCGGCCATGCACACCGCTGCACCCAGCACCATGCCCGTGGCCGGTCCCGGGGCGGGAGCCACGGCCGATGCCCTGTCACCGTCACCGTCTCCATCGCCTTCATCGCCCTCACCGCCTTCGTGGCCTTCTTCCGTGCCTTCGGCCCCCTCACGGATGCGCCACGCCCGAATCTCCCCGCTGGCCGCGTTCCGCACGTTCTGGCCGCTGGTCAGTGTCAACCGTGCGGCCGTACTGGTGTCGGCCGTGCTGCTGGTGGTCGCCGCCGGGTGCGACGCGGGCGCGATCGGCATCGTCGGGGTCCTCACCGACGACGTGCTCACCCCCGGCGACCTCGCCGCCTTCTGGGGGCCCGCCACCCTCTGGCTGGGGCTCGCCGTGGCCGGTGCGGTCGCCTCCGCGGCGGGCGGCTATCTCGCGGGCTGGACCAGCGAGCACTTCCTGCTCGGCCTGCGCGACCGGGTCTTCCAGCATCTGCAAGCGGTCCCCCCGGACGCCCTGGACCGCTTCGGCACCGGCGATCTGGTCGCCCGGCTGACCGGCGACATCGAGACCGTCGAGTCGTTGGTGGCCTCCGCGCCGGTCGAGCTGATCACGTCCGCCGCCGGTGCCCTGGTGTTCGCGGTGGCGGCCTTCTGGACGAGCTGGCAGCTGGCTCTGATCACCTTGTCCGCCGCCCCGCTGATCTGGTTCGGCGCCCGGTGGTTCGGGACGCTGATGCGCTCCGCCACCCGCGCCGAACGCGACAGCAACGGCCGCCTGGCCACCCTGCTGGAGGAGAGCCTCGCCAACATGCCCCTGGTGCAGGCCTATGGCCGCCAGCAGGCCGAGCGCGGCAAGGTGCACCGCGAGGGGCGCAACTGGATGCGGGCCGGACTGCGGCAGATCCTGCTGTCGTCGGTGTACGGCCCGATGGGTGAACTGGTCGAGACCGTCAGCGTGCTGGCCGTGATCGGCGCCGGAGCCTGGCAGATCTCCGAACACCACCTGAGCGTCGGAGGCCTGCTCGCCTTCGCCGCCTTCCTCGGCTATCTCCACCCCAAGCTCCAGGAACTCGGCGAGATCGTCGTCAGCGCCTCCTCCGCGACCGCCGCCTGCGAACGCCTCATCGAGGTGCTGCGCACCGGCACGGTCCGCGACGACGCCCCTCGGCCGGAGGCCCCGCCCCTCGCCGAACCGGTGCGCGGCGCCGTCACCTTCGAGGACGTCGGATTCTCCTACCCGGGCAGCGGCCGTCCCGTGCTCAACGGAGTGCGCCTCGACATCGTCCCCGGCCTGCTCGTCGCGGTCACGGGGCCGAGCGGCACCGGCAAGTCCACCCTCGGCAAACTGCTGCTGCGCTTCCACGAGCCGTCTCGCGGACGCATCCTGCTCGACGGCCGGGACATCGCCGGGCTCCCGGTCGACGAGGTGCGCCGACACATCACCCTGCTTCCGCAGGACAGCATGCTCTTCGACGGCACGGTCCGCGAGAACATCCTCTACGGCCGCCCCGACGCCACCGAGGCGGACATGATCGCCGCGGCCGTCGCGGCCGACGCGCACGGTTTCGTCAGCACGCTGCCAGACGGTTACGACAGCCCCGCCGGCAAACGCGGCAACCATCTCTCCGGCGGCCAGCGCCGCAGGGTCGCCCTCGCTCGGGCCATGCTGCGCACGGCGCCCGTGCTGATCCTCGACGAGCCCACGGCCGGACTCGACGACGACTCCACGGCCCGGATCATGGCGCCGCTGCGCCGCCTCACGGCCGGACGTACGACCTTCCTCATCACCCACGACCTGCGCCTGACGGCCCAGGCCGACCTCGTCCTCCATCTCACGGACGGCACCGTGGCCATGACGACCCCGGGCCTGTCGGCGAGAACGGGCCCGGAGCCAGAGCCCGAGGCCGCCTGAGAACGAGGGGACCGCGTGGGCACCAGGACTCGACCGCCCCCGGAGCCCGGCGAACACCGCGTGGGCGGGCGCCTCGCGGTCACACTCCGATGAAGCTCACGGTTTCCGCCATGTCCGCCCGCCCGGTACGCAGCCGTGGCACGCCTTCCTTCTCGAACCCCACCGAGACACCGCAGAACAGTACGAGCCCGTCGCCGGCTCCGACGGTCCGGTCGACCGTCTTGCGATACATGGTCCACATGACCTGGGGACAGCTGTGCAGCCCTTCCGCCCTCAGCAACAGCATGACCGTCTGCAGGAGCATCCCCGCGTCACCCCATTGTCCGGGCCCCATCGTCCGGTCGAGGTAGCAGAACAGCACGACCGGCGCCCCGAACGCCTCCGAGTTCAGCGCAGCGATCTTCTTGGGTCTGTCGGGGTCGTCGCGCTCGATTCCGAGCGCCGTGTACCGCTGGGCGGCCGCAGCGGTGAAACGGTCCAGATAGGGCGAGGTCAGTTCGGCCGGGTACATCGGATACTCCCGCTCGTCACCGGGGTCTCCCGCAAGCGCCCTGGCCGTCGCACGCCTCTTCAGTTCGGCCAGGGGCTCGCCGGCCACGACGTACACATGCCACGGCTGGAGGTTCCCGCTCGACGGAGCCCGCGTCGCCGCGGCCAGCACACGTTCGAGTACCTCTTTGGGCACCGGCTCATCGCTGAACGCCCGCACGGCCCGTCGACTGTCGACGGCCTCATACACATCCACCTCTTCCCTTCCTCCCGCTCGACCCGCCCCCCACCGTATTCGGCGGCGTCTTCCGCGAATTCGTGGGCACGGCGTCTGTCCACTCGCCCGAGAACGGACGACGACAACGGGGCGACGGGCGGGTGTGGGCGGTAACAGCTTGGCCAACCCCTTTCCGCGCGTTGGCCGCGAGTTCACCATTCACCCCTGATGTGCTCCTCTGTCCTGGGCAGAGAGTAATGGGCGGCCTCGCCCTTCGCCGGGGCCGGGGCTGTCCCTACGGAATCCGCTCTCGCTCAAGAAAGGGCATTCATGCCCGAGTTGACACGCCGTAGACTGCTCGGGTCAGCGGGCGCGCTGGGCGGCGCCGCGGCCCTCTCCCTCCTCCCGCCGAGCGTCCAGAAGGCCGTCGCCTCCGGACCCCCCACGCACGGCTCGCTGCACGACATCGAACACGTCGTCATGCTGATGCAGGAGAACCGCTCCTTCGACCACTACTTCGGCACGCTCTCGGGTGTCCGCGGCTTCAGCGACCCGCACGCCCTCAGGCTCGGCACCGGCCGCAGCGTCTTCTACCAGCCCGACGCCAAGAACCCGAAGGGCTATCTGCTGCCCTTCCACCTCGACACCCGCAAGTCGAGCGCGCAGGCCATCCCGTCCACCAGTCACGCCTGGTCCGTCCAGCACGAGGCATGGAACAACGGCAAGATGGACCGCTGGCTGCCCGCGCACCGCAAGGCCGACGGCGTCAACGGCCCTTACGTGATGGGTTACTACACGCGCGAGGACATCCCCTTCCAGTTCGCGCTTGCCGAGACCTTCACCATCTGTGACAACTACCACAGCTCGGTGTTCGGCCCCACCTGGCCCAACCGCCTGATGTGGATGACCGGCTCGATCGACCCCGACGGCACCCACGGCGGTCCGGTCATCAGCAACGACGCGCCGACGCCGTACCGCTGGAAGACGTACGCCGAGCGGCTCCAGGCCGCCGGTGTCAGCTGGAAGGTGTACCAGCAGGACGACAACTACGGCTGCAACATGCTCGAACAGTTCGCGGCCTTCCAGAACGCGAGGCCCGGCTCGGAGCTGTACGAGCGCGGCGTGCGCAAGCGGCCCGCGGGCACCTTCGAGGAGGACGCCCGACACGACCGGCTGCCCGCCGTGTCGTGGATCATGCCCACCAGCTACCAGTCGGAGCACCCCGACTACCTCCCCGCGGCCGGCGCGGACTTCGTCGCCTCGAAGATCGAGGCGATCGCGTCGAACCCGAAGGTGTGGCGCAAGACCGCCTTCATCCTCAACTACGACGAGAACGACGGTCTGTTCGACCACGTGGCCCCGCCGACCCCACCTCACGGGACCCCGGACGAGTACGTCCACGGCCTGCCGATCGGTGGCGGGTTCCGCGTCCCGGCCATCATCATCTCGCCCTGGACCGTGGGTGGCTGGGTCGCGTCCGAGGCCTTCGACCACACCTCCGCCCTGCGGTTCCTGGAGCGGTTCACCGGGGTGACGGAGCCGAACATCAGCGCCTGGCGACGCGCCGCCTTCGGGGATCTCACCACCGCCTTCCGCTTCCGCGACGCCCGCCCCCGCCCGCCCCGGCTCCCCCACGACACCGCCGAGCAGTTGCACAAGGCGAAGGAAGAGGTGGCCACTCTGCCGAAACCGAAGCTTCCCGGAGCCGCCCAGTCCTTCCCCCGCCAGGAGAAGGGCCACCGTCCGCGCATCTGAGAACGGCCGGAACACTCAGCCCCTGCCGCCGACAACGGCAGGGGCTGTCCTGCGTTTCACGACGAGGCCGGTGTGCGGACCGCCTGGCGGCGGGTGAGGTGGGTGAGGGTATTGCCGCCGGGAAAGGCGGTGCGCGCGACGACGTCGAAGACCGTCGGGTCGAAGGCGCCGTCGAACGCCGGAACCCCGGCGCCCGCGACGACGGGGTAGCTCTTGATCACCAGTTCGTCGATCTCGGGCAGAACGGCGCCGGCGAGCTTGCCGCCGCCGCAGAGCCAGATGTCCAGTCCGGCGCCGTCCTCTCGCTTGAGGTCGCGCACGAGGGTGAGCGGGTCGCCCGGTACGACGGTGACCGCCGGGTCGATGTCGGGCTTGAGGGTGCTGGACACCACGTACTGCCGCAGGTGCGCGTACGGACTGGTGACCCCCGCGTCGAGGGCGGGGCGATAGGCGCCGAGACCCATGACGATGGTGTCGAAGTGCCGGTTCGGCACGTCGGCCAGGCCGAGCGGGGCGCGAAAGGCGGTCGGGACCGTATCGGGGTACAGCGCATTGGTCCAGGCCGAGTAGGCGGTGGACTGCCGTTCGTCACCTGCGGGGAAGAAGTCGTACTCGCCGCCGGGGCCGGCGATGCGGCCGTCGAGCGAGACACCCACGTAGTACACGAGCTTTCGCATCTTCGGTAACTCCATTCGTATCACTTCTGATGTAGTGCTTTGAATGTAGTACTACATCTGAAGTGGTGTCAAGAGTTCACCAGGGCACCTGTGTGCCGTCCCAGGAGAAGAAGCCGCCGGTCGGCCCGTCGTCCGGCAACAGCGCCAGCCGTACGGCACCCCGTGCGCCCTCCTCCGGATCGCCGCCCCGAGCCCTGGCCCGCGGATTGAGATCGGTGGCCCGGGCTCCGGGGGCGAGCGCGTTGACCTTGAAGGGCTCGCCGAGTGTCTGCGCGTAGAAGACGGTGAGCGCGTTCAGCGCGGCCTTGGAGGAGCGGTATGCGGCGCCGTAGCCGTTGCCCGGGGTGAACTGGGGGTTGGGGCCGGTGCTCCACGACAGCGATGCGGTGCCGCTGGAGATGTTCACGATGCGCGGCCGGGCCGAGCGGCGCAGGGCGGGAAGGAAGGCGTTGGTGACGGCGACGACGCCGAAGACGTTCGTCTCGTAGGTCTGGCGGAGGTCCGCGAGGCGGGCCTCGGCGGGCGGGTCGAGCGTGACGGCGACACCGGCGTTGTTGACCAGCACGTCCAGCCGGTCGACACGGGCCGCGGCGCGTGCAATGCCGTCCGCGTCGGTGACGTCGAGGACGAGCGGCCGGGCGCCGGAGCCGATCGACGCGGCCGCGGCCTCCCCGCGCCCCGCGTCACGGGAGCCGACGTACACGGTGCAGCCCTCGGCGGCGAGCAGGCGGGCGATGTGGTGGCCGATGCCCTTGTTGGCACCGGTGACGAGTGCTGTGCGATTGTTCATGTCAGCCACGGTTCCCCGGCCGGCACCGTCCTGCCAGGGATCACCTGTACCAGGCAGGACGAGGAGGCAGCGGTATGGCGAGGCAGGAACTGGCCCGCTTCCTGCGGGAACGCCGGGCGGCCCTGAGCACGCGGGAGGTCGGTCTCCCGGAGGGTGCCCCGCGCCGTACGCCCGGACTGCGCCGGGAGGAGGTCGCGGAACTGGCGCACATGTCGGTCGACTACTACGTCCGGCTCGAACAGGCTCGTGGCCCCCGCCCCTCACCTCGCGTCCTGGAGGCGCTCGCCGGCGCACTGCGGCTCGAACCGGCCGAGCGCAGTCATCTGTTCCAGCTCGCGGGCGCGGCCGCACCGCCTGCCGCACGCCTCGTACGTCAGGTGCGGCCGCAGGTGGCACGGCTGCTCGAACGGCTGCCCGCGACCGCGGCGATCGTCACCGACGCCGCCTACGGTGTGGTCGCCTGGAATCCGGCGGCCCGGGCTCTGCTGGGCGACGACCTGGCCCGGCACACGACCAATCTGGCCCGGCGGCGCTTCCTCGGCACGGGGCAGACGTACGAGACCTCCAGCACACGGGAGTTCGGGTGCATCGCGGTGGCCCGGCTGCGCCGGGCGGCCGAGCGCTACCCGCAGGATCCCCGACTCACCCTCCTGTTGGAGGAGTTGCACGCGCAGAGCACGGAGTTCCGCAGGATCTGGCAGACCCACCCGGTGCATGCGCCGGGCCACCGGGCCAAGACCCTGGACCATCCGGAGCTGGGCAGGCTACGGCTCAACTGCGATGTGCTGCTGGTGCCGGAGGACGACCAGGAGGTGGTCCTGATCACCGGCGCCCCCGGCTCACGCTCGGCCCGCGTCCTGGAGTCCCTGGTACCGCACAAGGAGGATGCCACGTCCGCGCGGCGGGCCTGGAGGACGCGCTCGTCCACGCGCTGGGTGTGACGCGGGTACAGGAGCCACCTCTCGCCCCCGACCGGGTCAGGGGGCGTCGCCGACCCAGTCGAAGCGGCGCCGGTCGCCGGGGCGCGGGGCGTATATCGCACGGCCGCCCGCGCCGAACCGCCCCAACTCGGTGGCGAGGGCGACACTGGCGCCCAGGTCGTCCGGCGTCCGGCCGGTGATGTCGAGCAGCAGCCCGTCCAGCGGGCCGCCGACCAACTCGACGTAGCGCTGTCCCGGCCGCGGGCCCGGGTCGTCGTGGTCCTGACCGTAGACCCGGCCGCGCAGCAGCTGCTCATCCTCGCTGTCCATACCGGCCAGCCTCGCAGCCACCACTGACAATGCGGGTGCCGTCGTGGCCGGTCCACCCGCCGTCGTCGGCCTGACGAGTGGTGCATGGCCTGTCGTGGCACGGCTCGGCGGAGTTCCTCGGGGCATCGTCCGGGCCGGACGTGCAGGCGAGGCACGTCGGTGAGCGACGCGGGGGCTCACACCGGGGCGAGGCCTTCGCGCAGGCAGACGACCGTGTCCCGGACGGCTGCGGCACACAGGGCTCTGAGCGTTGCCGCGTGATCGGCGGTCATCAGCCGCTCCAGGCCGTCGAGATCGGTGAAGGTGTGGTCGTCGTGCTCGGGGCTCAGCCGGATCGGGGTGCCCTCGTCGAGGACCCCAGCGTGGAAGTAGCAGTCGAGGACCGGTCCCGTGCCGCCGACGTCGACACGGTGGTCGATACCGATGAGCCTCGGCACGACGTCCAGTTCGACACCCGTTTCCTCGCGCATCTCCCGGTGTGCGGCCGCGCAGGGATCTTCCCCGTGATCGAGCATTCCGCCCGGCAGCCACCACGTACCGGCACGCGGCTCATCCGGTCCGTAGCGGAGCAGGAGGACCCGGCCTCCGCTGTCGCGCACGAGGACGCACGAGGCGATGAGCGCCCGGGGCTGTGTCCTGACCCATTCCTCTCGTGGCAACCACGCCCCGGCGGTCGCGTCCACGGATACGTCACGTGCGGTCATCGGCACCCTCCAAGATCACTCTGCCCCGTCCCACCCGCCCGCACGCCCCGGCTCACGGGTGACGCACAGAACGTCTGTCGCACCGACGGCTGCCGCCTCGCATCGCCCGTCTCGCTTCGCCGTCGAGAACCGGTGGGAGGCGGACTTCGGCAGCGGGGTGCGTTCGGCGTGCGCTCAGTTCGGCTGGGCCCCCGGAACACGCCGAGCCGCGCGGCTGGATCGGCCGCCCGCGAGCACGCCCGGTCCGTCTGGGAGCGCCGGCTCGCCGGACCGCCGGACGCCCCGGGTGCCTGGGCCGGTCGCGCCTACACACACGACGGGCATCACATCAGCGACGAACCGGGCCTGTACCTGGCGCTCCGTGAGGCGGTGAACGGACCGGGCGGCTACTCCGGCCGCTGCCTGGCCGCGCTGGACGACTGCCTGCGCGGCAGGTTCGGCCACACCGCCCCGGCGACCCTGCTCCGGCGGAACGCCGCGACGGCCCGCGCGCACCTGTCCCGGACGCCGACGCCGTACGGCGAGCGCCGCGACCGCTCCGCCGACGGGGTCGATGCCCTGGCCGAAGGCGGCATGCACGTCACCCTGGCCTGAACGGCAGCTCTGACGGGGTCCGTGTTCAGGCCTTCGGTGCGGTGGTGTGGCGGCTCAGGAAGGTGAAGGCCGCCGGGTACAGGCGCGTCCAGGTGTTGTAATTGTGGCCGCCGCTCGGCAGCACCATGGTCTGTGTACGGACCATCGTCGGCGCGGCCTCCTTCACGAACTGCTCGATGTAGTGCGGCGGGCTGAGCCGGTCCTCGGCCGACGTGGCCAGGAACAGGTTCACCACCGCCTTGCTGCGCTTCACCATGTACGTGGGGCTGGTGCGTTCGCGGGAGGCCGGATCCGAGATCACGCTCGTGTCGCCGGTGAGCGGGTCGGGATCCAATGCGGCACCGGAGCCGAAGACCTTCGGGTACGCGAGCGGGAGCCGCGCGGCGCAGAAGCCTCCCGTGGAGAAGCCCATGAGACCCCACCCCTTGGGTCCGGCGATGGTACGGAACTGCTTGCTGATCAGCTCCGGCACGTCACGCGCCATCCACGTGGCAACCTTCCGGTTGGGCTGGTCGGTGCAGTCGGTGTCGACGCCGCCGGGGTCGACCACCGGCATGGCCAGGATGAAGGGGTGCGCGGCACCCGACGTGACCACGTTCTCGAAGTCCCCCGGCATGCCGCCGTGCTCCAGCCAGGACGCCGGGCTGCCCGGCACGCCGTGCAGCAGCATCACGACCGGGAAGCGCGTGTGACGGTACTGCGGCTGGTTGTACTGGGGCGGCGTCCAGACGATCACCTGTCCGGACAGCTGCGAGTGCTTGCCGCGGAAGTAGGTGTCCAGCACTCCTGTGGCACTGTGGGTGAACTTCGCACGGTCGGCCGGCGGGCCGGGCATGGCGACGGCGGCTCCGTTGTCGTTGCCCAGCAGGTCGTCCCAGGAGGCGTACAGACCGTAGTCGTTGTTGATCCAGGTGGCCATCACCGAGATCGCGGTGAGCTGGCACAGACCGATCATCACCAGCCGTAGCACCCACCGCACCGTATGGGGCCCTCTGAGCCGTGACCAGAGCACCATGGTGCCTGCCACGCACACGACGGTGGCCACGATCAGCAGGACGAAGAACGACGTCCCGGTCAGGCTCATGGACAATCCCCCCAGCAGGTGAATCTCGGACGGTTGTAGCCGCGCCACGGAATCACAGGTGAGCGCCGTTGATGAAACCGTGACCAGGGCACGGCCGGACGCCGTGGACCAGCATGAAGACCGATTCGCGATCAACTGGTGAGACGTCTGCGGCCGCCCGCGCGTTCCACGCCCGAGCCGGTCGGTGGGCCTGTCGCCTGCTTATGAGAGGCAATGGGTATGTCTGCGACGATGTGCCGTACCGGTCGGACGTGAGGGGGAGGGGGCGGGGGACGTGTCCGAACAGCGTCGTCGATCGAGGGTGCTGTCCGTGTTGCCCTTCGCGGTCATGGGCGCCGTGGCGCTGGCCGACGTCGCCACCGGACCGTCACTTGGTTTCCTGCCGCTGGTGGCCGTGGGGCCCGCGTTCGCCCCGCTGGTGGGCGGCTGGCGGCGTACCACCTGTGTCGGCGTGATCGCGCTGCTGCTGTGCTTCGCGCTGGGCTGGTACGACGACATGACCACGCCACGTCGTGGCTGGATGATCGTCGGCTCCGTCATCGGCGTCACCCTCGCCGGTCTGGTGGCCGTGTTCCTGCGCCGCGAGCGGGAGGCCGAACTGGACAGCGTCCGGTCGATCGCCGAGGCCGCGCAGCGGGTGCTGCTCAAGCCCGTGCCGAAGCTCGCCGGCCGGCTGCGGGCGGCCGTCTCCTACACGTCGGCCGTGGCCGAGGCCCGTATCGGCGGGGATCTGTACGAGGTCGTCGCCGCACCGCAGGGTGTACGGGTGATCGTCGGGGACGTACAGGGCAAGGGGCTGGAGGCGGTGGAGACAGCGGCGCTGGTCCTCGGCGCGTTCCGCGAGGCGGCCCTCGACGAGGCGGACCTGGTGGAGGTCGGCGGCAGACTGGCCCGCTCCGTCGACCGGCAACTGGACGGCGAGCGGTTCGTCACCGCCATCCTCGCCGAAGTGAGCGCCCACCAGGTCACGTTCCTCAACTTCGGCCATCCGGCCCCGATGCTGGTCCGCGACGACGGCACCCTGGATCTGCCCGAACCGGAGTCCTACGCGCTGCCCCTCGGCCTGGGCGCGCACGGCACCGCGGACCCGCAGCCGTACCGCGCGGCCTTCCTGCCCGGCGACCAACTGCTGCTGTACACCGACGGCATCATCGAGGCCCGCGACCGCGGCGGCCGTTTCTACCCGCTCGCCGAACGCGCCCATCTGCTCAAGGACCACGATCCCGAGGCCGCTCTGGAGACCCTTCGCCAGGATCTGCTCCAGCACGTAGGCGGACCTCTCCAGGACGACGCCGCGATGTTGCTGCTGCGCTACCGGTGAACGCCGTCGGGCACCGCCGGCGGCCTTGGCGGCGACCGCACGGGAGCAACACGCGCGGCGGTCGACCGATCCGTCCCCCCACCACATGAGCCAGGTCGGCATCGCCGTCTTCGCCCTGGTCGGCGTGGGCGGCGCGGTCTCGGGCACGCGGGCGCGCGTGCACACCGTCTTCATGACCACCGTCTGCGACGGGGTGACCGCGCCGTCGGTGATCAGGCCCGCGCAGCCGTAGCGCGAGACGTTCACCGCCACGACGGGATTGCCCGGCGCCGGCAGACACCGGATACAGGGTGCGGCGCCCCCCGCGCTCGACGCAGCAGTGCGCCGACCCGCTCGCCGCCGCGTTCCCGTTCTCGCGGTGTCAGAGGAGTTCTCACCACGACCGTGATACTAATACCGGTATAAGTATTGGAACGACGTGCTGCGGGGAGTCACGCACATGGTGGAGATCAAGACCGATGCCGCATTGGACGCGATGCGGGAAGCCGGGCGTGTGGTGGCCCGCGCCCTGGCCGCAGCCCGGGAGGCGGCCGGCGTGGGGGTGCCCCTGCGAGAACTGGACGAAGCGGCCCGGTCGGCCCTGGCCGAGGCCGGAGCCGGCTCCCCGTTCCTCGGATACCGGCCGTCCTTCGCCCCCGTGCCCTTCCCTGCCGTGATCTGCACGTCCGTCAACGACGCGGTGTCACACGGCATCCCCACCGGCTACCGGCTGCGCGACGGCGACCTGCTGAGCATCGACTGCGGCGCCGAGCTCGACGGCTGGACGGGCGACGCGGCCATCACCTTCACCGTCGGAACGCCACGCCCCGGCGACCTCGATCTGATCGACGCCACCCAGCAGGCCCTCGACGCCGGCATCGCCGCCGCCCAGGTGGGCAGTCGCATCGGCGACATCTCCCACGCCATCGACACCGTCGCCCGCAAGGCGGGCTGCGGCATGCCCGCCGACTTCGGCGGGCACGGCATCGGCCGCCGCATGCACGAAGACCCTCACGTCCCCAACCGCGGCCGCCCCGGCCGGGGCTTCCCCCTCCGCCACGGGCTGGTCCTCGCCATCGAGCCCATGCTCATGGCCGGCGGGCAGAACACCTACCGGACCGACATCGACGGCTGGACCCTGCGGACCACCGACGGCAGCAGGGCCGCCCACATCGAGCACACCGTGGCCATCACCGACCAGGGCCCCCGCGTCCTGACCCTGCCCTGACGCCTCCCGGACGCCGCCGTGCCCAGACTCAAGTGACGGCAGCCGAGGGTGTGTTGTACGTCCTGGCCGTGTCCCAACGAGCCGAGGCCGACGTGTCGGTTTCTGACCACCCGATCGGCCGGTGCGTCCGGCACTCCTCGCCGTGCTCGCGGCGTCTACGATCCGTGCCCGTGGCAGAGGTACCCGATGAGTTGATCAAACTGGAACGATCCGCCGAGGAAGAGCGCGCGAAGCTCGCCGGGCTCGACGGCGAGGAGTACGAAGCGCAGTTGCGTCGCTGGCGGGAGGCGGCCGAGGCGGTGCAGGCGGCCGTCACCGCGCATGCCGCGGCGACCGGAACCAGCCGGTTCGAGCTGGAGAAGTCCGTGAAGGAGGCTCTGCGGCACGCCCAGGAGGATCCGGCCGTCGAATAGCGGGCACAGCGCCGCTGCCGGGGTTCGTCACCCTCGGCGCGCGGCCCGAGTGTGGCGACAGCGGCCGGCGCATACGGGAGCCGGGCCGGGCATCGCTGCGGAACCCGATCGCCGCCCGCGTCCACCGCCCCCGTTCACCGTCCGCCGATCCAACGGCATCAGCCCCTCGGCCTGCTGTCGGCACGCGAGAGCCCTCGGCCTCGCCGAAGGGCTCTCGCGCCGTATGCGGGGTGGATGGAACGGTGCGTTCCGGTCGGACGGGCTACGCGATGGGCACCGGTGCCTGGCTCTCGTCCGCCGTGGTGATCGCCTCCCTCTTCACGAGTGCGTCGAGCGCGTAGGCGCCAGGGCCGAGGCAGGCGATCAGCAGGAACGTCCAGCAGAACAGGACGGCCGGCTCGCCCCCGTTGACCATCGGGAACAGCGCGTGCGGCTGATGGACGCTGAAGTAGGCGTAGGCCATGGAGCCGGAGCAGACGACGGCCGCCGCCCGGGTGAACAGGCCCAGGGACACCAGGACGCCACCCACCAGCTCGATGACCGCTGCCCACCATCCGGGCCACTGGAGGGTGGGCACGGCGCCGCCGCCGTGGGAGCCGCCCAGGACTCCGAACAGGGACGCCGCGCCGTGGCAGGCGAAGAGGAATCCGGTCACCAGCCGAAACACGGCCTGCACGACCGGGCGCGCGGTGCGTAACGTCGATGCGAGCGAGAAGTTCATGGGGGTCACTCCTCAGTTCGGGGAAACCTGGCGGCGGACTCAAGCTCCCGCATGGACATGACACTCCACATCTAGCGCGGCGTGCGGGTCCGCACCAGCAGCGGGAAGCTCTGGGTTTCCTCTGAGCCGGGCGCGACTTCCCGGATGGTGCGCGCGCCCCGCCGCTACCGCCGGCGCTCCATGACGTCCGCCACCACGCAGCTGACGTTGTCGGGACCGCCGGAACCGTTGGCGAGGGCGATGAGGTCGCGGACGGCCTGGTCGGGCTCCGCCGACTCGGTGAGCACCTGGCGGATCTCGTCGGCCGGTACGACGCTGGACAGACCGTCGGAGCAGAGCAGGTACCGGTCGTCCGGCCGGGCGTCGTGCAGACGCATGTCCGGGGTGCCGTCGGCTCCCCGGCCCAGCGCACGGACCAACAGCGACCGCTGGGGGTGGCAGGCGGCCTCCTCCGGGGTGAGATGCCCTTCGTCCACCATCGACTGCACCAGGGTGTGATCGTGGGTGATCTGGAACAGCTGCCCGTCGCGCAGCAGGTAGACCCGCGAGTCGCCGATGTGGACGAGAGCCATCTGCGCGCCGGTCCAGAGCATCGCGGTGAGGGTCGTCCCGGCCGCTTCGACGGAGGAGCCGCTGCCGGCGACCCCCTGCACGACCCGCCGGGCCCGGTCGACGGCGTCTTCGAGGACGTTGAGGAGGTCGCCGGCCGGAATGCCCTCGGCCGGAATGCCCTCGGCCGCCAGGCCCTTGAGCGCGTCGACGGCGGCCCTGCTCGCGGGTGCGCCTGTGCGGCCGCAGCCGTCGGCGACGGCGAGCAGGTGTGCGTCGGCGTAGACGGTGTCCTGGTTGCCGTCGCGGACGAGGCCGGCGTCGGAGTGTGCGGCGTACCGGATCTCCAGGGGGTTGGCGGTCACGGCCATGGTGGGCTCCTTCCAGGTCAGATGGCCGATGAGGAAGGTGGCAAGGTCCCGTCGTGCGGCGGTGTCGGCCTCCACCCGGGCCCAGAACGACCGGATCTCCTGGGCCGCCTGGTCTGCCTCCAGCGTGCAGACGCGCTGGATCCGGGCCAGGGGCATGCCCAGCCGCCGGAGCCAGGCGACCAGCCGGGCCCGGCCCAACTGGTCCGGTGCGTACAGGCGGTAGCCGGTCACCGGGTCGACGCGAGCGGGTGCGAGCAGGCCGAGTTCGTCGTAGAGACGCAGTGCCTTCGGGGAGAGCCGGGACGCCTTCGCGAACGCCCCGATGGTCAGCAACTCCATGCCCCGCCCCTCCTCGTACCGGGCACGTCGCCCGGCCCCACCGATGCTGTGGCCTCCCCCAGGGTGAAGGTCAACCGGCCCGCTCCGAGCGGACCGCGGCGCACCTACCGATGGCGTCGTCGCGCGTGCGGATGACGTCGTTCACGTCCGGTAGGCGGCCTGCGCAAGCCCGACGAACGAGTGGGTCAGCGGGTTCGTGTCGCCCTCGTTCGTCGCCACCACGACGCGGCTCGGCGGCATGTCGGCCAGCGGGACCACGGTCAGCTCCGCGGGGAGTTCGTGGCCGAGCGGGGCCATGCCGACCGTGCCGTTCCAGAGCACGGCGTGCAGGCACTCCTGGACGGCGCGCACCACCGGCCCCTGGCGGGATCGGCCGCCGTTCCAGTACGTCCGCCACGCCTCGTCCGCGTCCTCCGGGAACCGGAACCAGTGCCGGGCCGCCAGGTCGGCGAGGCACAGCTTCTCGCGTCGGGCCAGCGGGTCGTCGGCGCGCAGCACCGCTCCCACCGGGTCGGCCCGCAGGTCGTGCACGGTCAGTCCGGTCTCGTCGAACGGTGCGCGGGTCAGGGCGACGTCGACCAGTCCCGCGCGCAGCCCGCACGTCGGATCGGTCAGGTCGGTCTCGCGGACCCGGATGCCGATGCCCGGGTGCCGGCGCCGGTACGCGGCGGCGAGCCGGGCGGCTCCCCTGTCGGTGCCGTCGCCCAGGATGCCGACGGTGAGCGTCGCGACGCCCGCCGCCGCGGCCACGCGCACGCGTACCTGGTCGGCGTGGCCGAGAAGGGCGCGCGCCTCCTTCAACAGGGTCGTCCCGGCGGGGGTGAGCGCGACCCCCGTTGCGGCGCGGTGCAGCAACGGCGTACCCAGGCCGGTCTCCAGCTGTCTGATCGCCCTGCTCAGGGGTGGCTGGCTCATGTGCAGCCGGGCGGCGGCCCGGCCGAAGTGGAGTTCCTCGGCGACGGCCACGAAATATCGCAGCGTGCGTAGCTCCATGACCGGTGACGATACCCGTGCGGTATGGCGTACACCCAGCCGGTCTTGGACGGCCGCGACGCCACGGCGGTGGAATCGCCGTATGACACAGGACAGGGCACAGGACAGGGCACAGCGCATGACGCGGAACACGGCACAGGGCTCGGCGCGGGACACCGGGCAGGGCACGGGCCGGAGCCTGCCGGGAGACCTGGCGGGCGTGCACATCCCCGACCCCGCCGTGCGGGTCGCCGCCGCCCGGGAGATCGCCCCCGACCTGCTGGTGATCCCGAACCAGCGGGCCCAGTTGGTGCCCAACGTCGGTGTCATCGGCGGCACTCGGGCCGTGCTCGTCGTCGAGACCGGTCTGGGCACCGCCAACGCCGAGCAGGTCCTCGCGTTCGCGTCCGAGGTCGCCCGGGGCCGTCGGCTGTACCTGACCACGACGCACTTCCACCCGGAGCACGCGTTCGGTGCGCAGGCCTTCGCCGACCGGGCCACGTATCTCGTCAACCGCGCCCAGGCGGACGACCTCGCGGCGAAGGGACCGGCGTATCTGGAGATGTTCCGGGGCTTCGGCGGGCCGGTCGCCCACCGGCTGGCAGGCATCGGGGTGCCTACTCCGGACGAGGTGTTCGACGGCACGCACGACCTCGACCTCGGCGACCGTGTCGTACGGCTGCGACCCGCCGGCCGGGGGCACACCAAGGGCGACCAGGTGGTCGAAGTGCCGGACGCCGATGTGCTGTTCACCGGGGACCTCGCCGAGACCGGGCAGTTCGCGATCTTCCCGTGGTTCCCGCCGTACGACACGGACGTCTCCGGTGTCCGGTGGCTGGAGGTGCTGGAGCGGCTGGGCGCCCGCGGAGTCCGGACGGTGGTTCCCGGACACGGTGAACCCGGCGGCCCGGAGGTCCTCACGGCGGTCCGCGACTATCTGCGCGAGCTGCGCGACGAGACCTGGCGCAGGCGTGACTCGGCGATGAGCGAGGACGAGATCGTCGCCGAGGTGCGGGCGCTGCTCGTCGAACGGCATCCGGAGTGGGCCGGCCAGGAGTGGATCGAACGGGGCGTCGGGTGTCTGTGTGCCGAGCACCCGTCGCACGAGGTGTCACACTGACCCTCGACTAACGGCGTGTGAGCGGCACTTGAGCGCGGAGGGCGTGGTCACGTCGGCCGCGCCCCGGCTGGGTGGCCGTGTTCACGGCCGCACGCGGCACCCCCCGTGCGCGGAAGCCGGCGCCGGTCCGCCGCACGAGGCCGACCCGGTCGGCGGGTGTGGTGGTGGAGTCGGTCAGCCCGGCGACGGTGGCGCGCCGTCCACGGCGCCACGGTTGCCGACGAGCACGGGCCGGGCGAGCGCGGCCGGTGAGCCGGACGCCGTTCCATGGGGTGTCGGGACCGGTGTGCCGTGTCGGTGACCTGTCGGAGGCAGTCGGTCCGATGTCGGGGGTGCGTCGGCGGCGGCTGACACCTTCAGGGAGACGGCCGGCCGGAACTCACCGGGCGGCCCGATCCCAAGGAGCCATCATGCGGACTCACGTCACGATCATCGGTGCCGGACTCGGCGGCCTCACGCTCGCCCGCGTCCTGCACCTCCACGACATCCCCGCCACGGTCTACGAGGCGGAGCAATCCCCAGCGGCGCGTGCGCAGGGCGGTCTGCTCGACATCCACGACTACAGTGGTCAACTCGCCCTAGAGGAAGCTGACTTGATGGCCGAGTTCCGTGGTCTCATCCTGGCGGGCCGGCAGGCGCTACGGATCCTCGACCCGGACGGGACCGTACTGCTCGACAAAGCCGACGACGGCACGGGCGGACGCCCCGAGGTGCAGCGCGGCGAGCTGCGACAGATCCTGCTCGACTCCCTCCCGACCGGCACCGTCCGGTGGGGGCACAAGGTCAGCGCCACCCGGACCCTCGGTGCGGGCCGCCACGAGGTGACCTTCGCCGACGGCACCAGCGTCGTCACCAGCCTGCTGGTCGGCGCCGACGGCGCGTGGTCACGCGTCCGCCCGCTGCTCTCCGCCGCCACACCCCGGTACACCGGCAAGTCGGTCGTCGAGACCTATCTGTTCGACGCCGCCACCCGGCACCCGGCCGCCGCAAAAGCGGTCGGCGGCGGGTCGATGATCGCGGCCACGCCGGGCAGGGACATCTTCGCGCACCGGGAGCAGGACGACACCCTGCACGCCTACGTGGGGCTGTCCGAGCCGCAGGACTGGTTCGCCGCCGTCGATTTCAGCGATTCCGACGAGGCCACCGCGCGGATCGCGGCGGAGTTCGACGGCTGGGCACCCGAGCTCACCGCGCTCATCACCGAGGCCGACAGCGGGCCGGTCCTGCGCCCCCTCTACGCTCTGCCGACCGGGCACCGATGGGACCGGGTGCCGGGGGCGACGCTGCTCGGTGACGCGGCCCACCTCGCGCCCCCGAACGGCGAAGGCGCCAACCTGGCCATGCTCGACGGCGCCGAACTCGGCAAGGCCCTCGCCGCGCACCCCGACGACATCGAGGCCGCACTCACCGAGTACGAGCAGGCCCTGTTCCCCCGCAGCGTCGAGGCCGCCACCTTCGAAGGCGCCGACGCGCACGGGACCGACTCCGAGGGCAACCCGGGCCACGACCTGATCAAGATGATCAACATGCTCACCGAAAAGGGCCGGTGAACAATTGAAGGCCGAAGTGGCGCTCTCCTGACCATCAACTCCCGTAACTCCCGGTCCACCACGGCGTCAGCCGGTCGGTAGGCCGACGCCCTCGCGCTCCAACGCGGTGCGCAGCACCGACAGGACCTGTGCGGCTGCCGCCGTCTGAGGCCGGCCGAGAGCGCCTTCCAGCAGTTCGGTCAGGCGCTCGGTGAAGGTCTGCTCGGCGGCGTCGCTCAGGCGTGCGCCGTCGTCGGTGAGTGTCAGCAGCGACGAGCGGCGGTCGGCCGGATTCGGCTGCCGGGCGACCCAGCCGTGTCGTTCCAGGCGGTCGATCCCCTTGCTCGTCGCCCCGATCCCGATGGCGAACTCGGCAGCGAGGTCGGCCACCCGCGATCCGGGATGCTCCCGCAGGTAGCGCAGGAACTCGAACTGCGAGGTGACGATCCCGTGTCGCTCGCGCAGCCGGTCGTTGAGCGCGTTGTACAGACGCGTCTCGCAGCGGACCAGGTCGGCGAAGAAGGTACTGGGGTCGGCGATGGAGCCGCTTGATTTACATGCCACGGCATATACTGTAGCGGCATCTACTTGTGGCGCGGGAGATCCACCGGCGGAAGGGACACCGATGAGCAGGGAACAACGCGCGAGGATCGACGCGATGCTGCGCACACCACGGCCCGAGGGCCCGCAGCCGGTCGAGGAGATCCGGTCGGGGTTCGCGGCGATGATGGCCACGATGATCGTGCCGGACGGCATCCGGACCACGGACGTCACCCTCGGGTCCCGACGCACGCTGCTGGTCGAACCCCGGGACGCGAGCCCGCGTGCGGGCACGATCCTCTACTTCCACGGCGGCGGCCATGTGTACGGTTCGCCCGAGACCGCGCTGTCGCTGACGGGGAACCTCGTCGCCAGGACCGGCGTCAGGGCCTTCTCGCCGGACTACCGACTCGCCCCCGAGCACCCGTTCCCGGCCGCGATCGACGATGCGCTCGCCGCCTACCGCGCGCTGCTCGACGCCGGTGAGGACCCTGCGTCCCTCGCGTTCGCCGGGGACTCCGCCGGCGGCGGCCTCACCGTCACGACGTGCCTCGCGGCCCGCGCCGCGGGACTGCCGCCGCCCGGGGCGATCGTGGCCTTCTCCCCCGGGTTCGACGGCACCCGGAGCGGCGAGAGCATGGACACGAAGGCCGGCCTCGACCCGTTCTTCACACGCGAGGGCCTGGCACACACGGGTGCCATGTACCTCGCGGGTCAGGACCCGCACCAGGAGCTCATCAGCCCCGTGCTCCACGCCGACCTGACGGGTTTCCCGCCGATGCTGCTCCAGGTGGGCACCAACGAGGTGCTGCTGGACGACGCCACGCGCATGGCCGCACGCGCGAGGGAGGCGGGGGTGGACGTGATCCTGGACGTCACCGCCGAAGTGCCGCACGTGTTCCAGGCGTTCGCCGGTGTGCTGGACGAGGCGGACCAGGCGCTCGATCGCGCGGCGCTCTTCCTCACCCAGCACCTGGCATAGATCCAATATGTGCCGAACGGCCCCCGGCTCGCTTCCTTGCTCGCGGATGATCATGTCGTCGTCGACGGACCCCAGGGTGGGACGGAGACGGGCCGCCGTTGCTCCTTCTGCACGGAGCCGGACGCACTCCGGCCGACTGGGCCCCGTGACGCCGCGGTTGACGCCGCGTCATCGTGGCAACGCCATGGTCCTGCGGGCACACGGCCGTTCCGGGGCCGGTGCGTGGACGTTCCCCGCGGTGCTCGCCGACGTGACCGCGGTGCTGGACGCTCTCGCCGTCCCGCACGCCGTTCCGGTCGGCCACTCGCTCGGCGGGATGGTCGCCGTCCGGTACGGGCTGGACCACCCGGAGACCCCTGCCGCCGCAACCTCGACGGCCACGGACACGGCCGGCCCGAGCAGTACGTCGGGCCGGACGTCATGGTGCTGAACGTTCTGCGCGGCCTGCGCGCCGACCGCCGGGCCCGGGCGGGCCTTGCCCACCTGACCGCCGACACGCCCCGCCGGCCCGCCGACGGCGAGCTGCTGCTGGAGACCGCCGGCCTGACCAAGTCGTACGCCGGTGCCGACGGCGAGCTGCCCGTCCTGTCCGGCATCGACCTCCAGGTCCGCGCAGGCGAGGTCGTCGCCCTGCTCGGCAAGTCGGGCTCCGGCAAGTCCACCCTGCTGCGCTGCCTGGCCGGGCTCGTGCCCGCCAGTTCCGGCACCGTCGCCTACCGGGGCACCCCGCTCACCGGCGCCAATCCGGGTACGGCCATGGTGTTCCAGACCTTCGCGCTGCTGCCCTGGCTGACCGTCCAGCAGAACGTCGAACTGGGTTTGGAGGCCAAGGGAGTTCCGGCCGCCGAGCGCGCCGACGCCACCCGGCAGGCCATCGACCTGATCGGCCTCGACGGCTTCGAGTCGGCGTACCCCAAAGAGCTTTCCGGCGGTATGCGCCAGCGCGTCGGCTTCGCGCGCGCCCTCGTCGTGGAGCCGGACGTGCTGATGATGGACGAGCCGTTCTCCGCCCTCGACGTGCTGACCGCCGAGAACCTGCGCGGCGAGCTGATGGAGCTGTGGGAGTCCGGCCAGTTCCCGACCCGCGCCATCGTGCTGGTCACCCACAACATCGAGGAGGCCGTGCTGATGGCCGACCGGATCGTCGTCCTGGGCGCCCGCCCGTACGGCACGATCCGCGAGGTCTTCGACGTCGGCCTGGAGCGGCCCCGGGACCGTAACTCGGCCGCCTTCGACGACCTTGTCGACAGCGTCTACCGGACCATGACCGGCCGCCAGAAGGAGGGCCGCGTCCCCGGCCGTCAGGAGGCTGCGGAGCTGGAGAAGCGCACCCCCGCGAACGCCCCGCTGCCGCCGGCCAGTGTCGACGGGCTGTCCGGGCTCGCGGAGCTGGTGCTCGACCGCGGCGGCCGCTGCGACCTCGCCGACCTCGCCGACGAACTCGGCCTGGCGGTGGACGACTTGCTGCCCCAGGTCGACGCGCTCGACCTGCTCGGCTTCACCACGCTCAGCGGGGACGACCTGCTGCTGACCGACATCGGTACGGCGTTCGCGGGGGCCGACGTGCAGGAGTCGAAGAAGATCTTCGCCGAGGCCGTGCAGCGCGCCCCACTGGTCACGCTGATCACGCAGAGCCTGCGGAACAACTCGGGCGGCACCCTGCGCGCCGGCTTCTTCCGCGATCTGCTCGCCCACCATTTCACCGCCGAGCAGGTCACCCGCCAGCTCGAGACGGCCACGGACTGGGGCCGCTACGCCGAGCTGTACTCCTACGACGCCGAGCCGCAGGAGTACCACCTCGACGAGAGCGACGACACACGCCTGGCCGCGACCGGCACGCGGCGGGACTGAGCACGCGCCGCAACCGGCGGCACCGGCGTTCCGTGCACCCTGTTCCGCCGTGGGCGTTCCGTGGGTCAGTGTTCCGTGGCCGTGCGCCGGACCCCGGCCGCGCGTACGGGGGCACCACGCTCCTGCGCGACGACCGCCTCCCCTGCTCCGGCCGGCCCGACCTCCCCCGCGGCCGCGGCCTCGTCCGTGACCAGCACCGCGCTCTCCAGCAGCGCCCGCACCTGCGGACCCGTGGCCCGGTAGAAGATGCGCGTGCCCTCCCGCCGTGAGGTCACCAGTCCGGCCGAGCGCAGTTTCGCCAGGTGCTGGGAGGTGGCCGCGACATGCGCCTCGATCAGCTCGGCGAGCCTGCTGACCGGCAGTTCCCGCTCGCTCAGCGCCCACAGCAGCCGGTAGCGCGAGGGGTCGGCAACCGCCTTGAGCACGGCCACCGATCGCCCGGCCCGCTCCTCGTCCCACGACGCTACTTGCGCTTCCATGCAAGTATGGTAGCCGGTCATGCGCAGGACGTCCGGTGGCGTTCCGGAGCGGCACTAGTTGCACATATGTGCAAATATAGAGAGAGCGTCGAGGAGGAGGTGAGCGGCATGGATCCCAGCAGCAGTCCGGGCCCCGACCGGCCCCCCAGTCCCATGTCCCCCGACTCCTCGGGCATCCGGTAGCCCTCCCCCGGCGGTACGGCCGGGCGGACGGCCGCCATGCCCTCGACCTGTCCCGCTGCGGCGGGGCGAGGGGAGGTTCCCATGGCGAACCTGACCACTTTCGACTTCGTTCTCCGGCTCGCCGTCGGCGTCGCCTGCGGTGCTCTGATCGGCGTGGAGCGGCAGTGGCGCGCCCGGATGGCCGGGCTGCGCACCAACGCCCTGGTGGCCGTCGGTGCCACGCTGTTCGTCCTCTACAGCGAGGCCGTCGGCGACCCCGGCAGCCCCACCCGGGTCGCCTCCTACGTCGTCTCCGGCATCGGATTCCTCGGCGGTGGCGTCATCCTGCGCGAGGGCGGTGGCGTGCGCGGCCTCAACACCGCGGCCACGCTGTGGTGTTCGGCGGCGGTCGGCGTGCTCGCCGCCTCCGGCCGGCTGGCGCTGTGCGCGATCGCGACGGCCACCGTCCTCGGCGTGCACGCGTTCCTGCGCCCCGCGGGCCGGCTGATCGACCGCGTGCCGCAGCGCGACCCCGACAACGAGGGCGTACGCGCCACCGTCCACCTGGTCTGCGAGCGCGCCGACGAGACGCATGTGCGCGCGCTGCTGTCCCAGGCTCTCGCGGGCGACGGCCTCGCACCCACCGGGCTGCGGGTACGGCGCGACGACGAGGGCGGCACCAGCCTGCGGGCGGCCGTCGCACTGAACGGCGACCCCGCCCGGGCACTGGAACAGCTCATCGCCCGGCTGTCCCTGGAACCAGGCGTACGTGACCTGCACTGGCACCTGGACGACACCTCGCTCGACGCGGAGCGGGAGGCGGTGGCATGAGCGACCTCGACGCCCGGCGCGCCCGCCACGCCGTCCGCCGGGCCGCCCGCCAACTGGCCGAGGACGCCCCGCGGCTGACCGCCGGCTCCGCGAGCGCCCTGCGGGCGGGCCTCGCCACCCGCACCGCCCGTCTGCGCAGAGCCGCACTCGCCGCGTGGCTGACGGGCGTACCCGAGCACGTGATCGCCGCCGACGGACACGTGCCCGTGACGGTCGTGCACGCATGGGTGGCGGCGGGACACGCGCCGCGACACGCTGACGACGGACGGGGGTGACCGAGCACGACGCCGGGGACATTCCCAGGCCTGTGCGTGCACGCACGGCCTACTCCGGTGCGGAACTTCCGCCCGGGGCGAGGGAGCTGACGAGGGCGAGTTCGTGGTCCGGTGTCAGACAGGGCTCGACGGTCACGCGGCCTGCGGGCCCCGCGTACGAGGCCGTCGGGAACGAGGTGACGTCGCGCCGGTCCGCGAGGTCTCCGGTCAGCATGCCGAGCCGGACCTCGGGGCCGCCGTACGCGCTCAGGCGCAGCTCCCACCGTGCCTGACCGCCGGGATGGTGCTCGGCCACGGCGGCGAGGGGGATGCCGATCTCGAAGTCGCCGTACGGATCGACGTAGCACCGCCCGTCGAAGGCCCATGCGTGCCGGCCCCGGAGCCGGGCCCGGAACCGGTAGTGGTGGGCGCGGGCGACGCTGCCGTGGAGCGAGCCGGTCAGCCGGATGGCTGTGTCGCCGGCGGCGATCGACGACACCTCCGCATGGGCCGGTCGGTGCCAGGTGCGCAGGGCCAGGCCGCCGTCCGGTGCCTGGTACGGGATCCATGCGGTACATCCCGCGTCGGCCGGGCGGCGCGCGGCGGGGTCCAGGAGCCGTGCCGTCTCGACCGGCCCCGCGAGGACCGGGCGGGACCTGTTGCCGCTGACGTGCTGGACGAAGGCGTCCCAGTGTCCTTCGGTGAGGGCACGCGATCCCTTGTCCAGCTTCGCCTCCAAGGACGTTCCGGCCTCCGCCGCCCGGGGCTCCAGGCGCAGTCTCAGCACCTCGCCCGCCGCCGCTGTGCCCCGCAGGCGCAGGACGAGTTGCCAGGCGTCGGGTGCGAGGGCGGGGTCGGCGGTGCGGAAGGCGAGCGAGCCGTCGGGCAGGACCCGGCAGCCGACCCGGACCGGCGAGCCGAATCCGGCCAGGCCGACCAGTTCCAGCGCACGGCGCCACAGGGGGCGGCCGCCGTCGGTGTCACGGTGTGCCGCGCGCGGCCGTCGGCCGTGCCCGCCGCGGGAGGCCAGTTCCGGCGCGAGGTCGAGGAAGAGGGCGTCGTACTGCGCGGCGATGTGCCGGGGACGGAAGCGTACGGAGGTCCGGCGGGCCGCGGCGGCCATCCGGTGGCGCTCGGCGTCGTTCTCGATCAGGCGGCACACCGCGTCGGCGAGGGCGTCCTCGACGGCTCCCTCCGCCGGGACGAGCAGACCGTCCTCGCCGTGCGTGATGATCTCGCGGGGCGCGTGGTCGCGGTCGGTGCTCACCACGGGCACCCCGCAGCTCATCGCCGCCAGGAGGGTCGTGCCGGAGGGTTCGGTGCGGTGCGGCACGACGGCGATGGCGCCCTTGGCCCACTCCGGTTCCATGGGCGTGCGCGCGCCCATCAGCAGGACGTTGTCGTGCAGGGCGAGTTCGTCGATACGACGGCGCAGGCGGCCGCGCTCGCGACCGTGGCCGTAGACGCGCAGGGTCCAGTCCGGGTGTACGGCCACGACCTTGGCGAAGGCGTCGAGGAGCCGGTCGTCCTGTTCGGCCGGCGTGAGCCGTCCCGCTGCCACCACGGTCCGCGACGTCCCGGTCGAGGGTTCCGCACGGGGCTCGGGGGTGCAGACGGGGATGGCGGTGAGGCGCGTCGGCGCGCAGGGCAGGGCCCGGCGGTGGGCGCGCGCGTCCGCGGCGGACACGGTCACGTAGGCGTCGAGCAGGGGCACGGCCGCGTCGAGGTCGTCCCTGAGCGCGTCCGGGTGGAGGTCGCGGGCGGCGTGTTCCTGCCCGATGCGCAGCTGGTCGGGGCGGCCGTGCTCGGCCAGGAAGCAGGTCAGGTACGGGCGGGTCGCGATCACCACGTCGGCATCGCTGTCCTTCAGGTGGGCCGCGAGCCTCGCCTCGCCGAGTCCGCTGGGCGGCGTCGGGCCGTCGTGCACCGTGTCGTGGGGGCACACGGTGCCCGGGGTCCGCTGCTCGGCGGCGGTGCCCACGTAGTGCCGGGAGGTGGGCCGCAGGTCCACCAGGGCGCGCATCCGCACGCGGGGCGGGGGTGCCGGGCGGGGGTGGTCGGCGGTGCGGTGGCAGGAGACGATCTCCACGTCGTGCCGGTCGGCGAGGGCGCCGGCGAGGTTGATCGTGGCGCGGACCGTGCCACTGGTGCGGTAGGCGTCGTAGAGCAGGAAAGTGATCTTCATGGGTCTCTTCGTGGTGCGTTCAGCCGAACATTCCTGCGATCGCTGTCGCGGCGCGGTGGGTGAGGGCGGCGTACAGGTCGGGCCGGAGCACGCCCAGGACCGCGGCCGACGCCACGACGATCAGGAAGACGGCCTCCTTTCCGCCGCCGAGGTGTCCCCTCACCGGGCGTTCGCCGCCGGCGCCTCTGTGCTGTGCGTCATGCGTCCAGCCTGGGACCGGACCCGGCCGGTGCGGTATCCGTCGCCCGGCCGGGCCGCCCCCGCCGGGCGGCGGGAGGACACCCCCCGATCGGCTGGTTCCGCCCACCGGGGCAACCCTGGTGGTGGCCGGGCCCTCTTAAGGTCGTAGGCGTCCGGACAGGTCGGACAGGAGCGGGCCGGGGTGCATGTGATCCGGGTCGTGGTGGTGGACGACGAGGCCCTCGTCCGCTCCGGCTTCCAGCTCATCCTGAACGCCGCCGACGACATCGAGGTGGTCGCGACGGCCGGCGGCGCCGACGCCGTGGCCCGGGTCCGCGACGCACGTCCGGACGTCGTCCTGCTGGACATCCGCATGCCGGACGTCGATGGGCTCACCGTGCTGCGCGAGGTGCGGGGGCTCCCGGACGGGCCCGTGGTGGCGATGCTGACGACGTTCGACACCGACGAGTACGTGCTCGCGGCGCTGCGTCACGGGGCGGCCGGCTTCCTGCTCAAGGACACCGAGCCGGAACAGCTGGCCCAGATGGTGCGCACGCTCGCCGCGGGCGGCGTCGTCATGTCCCCCAAGGCGTCCCGTGCCCTGCTGCTCGGCCACCCCGGTGCCGAGGCGGTGAACGCCGAGGAGGCCGAGGAGTCGGCCCGGGTGGAGCGGCTGACCGCACGCGAACGCGATGTGCTGACACTGGTCGCGGAGGGGCTGTCGAACGCCGACATAGGGACGCGTCTGCATCTGAGCGCCGGCACGGTGAAGGATCACCTGAGCGCGATCTTCGCCAAGCTGCGCGTGACCGGCCGTATCCAGGCCGCGCTCATCGCCCAGCGTGCCCGGCTCCTGGACGAACGGCGCAGGCCGAGGGCCGAGCGGTGACCGGCCGGTGAACGGCCGCCGGACCGGCTGGGCACGGGTTCCGGCGCCCGTGCGGGACGCCGGGCTCGTCGCCGTGGCGGCCGGGGACGCCTGGCTCGCGGTCTCGGGCAGCTCGTGGCCCGAGGCGGGTCCCGCCGCTCTGGCCTGTGCCGCCCTCGCGCTGCGCCGCTGCGTCCCGCTCGTCGTCGTCCTGCTCACGGTGCCGGCCGCGGTGGTCGGGGACCTCGTCGTGGCCCCGCTCGCGGCCCTGTTCGCCCTCGCCGAACGGAGGCGCGACCGCCGCCTGTTGGGAGCGTGCGCCGTGCTGATGGCGGCGGCCTCCGCCGCGCCCTGGCCCTGGCACGACCCCGACTCGCGCGACCGTACCTGGACGCTGATCCAGTTCGTCTACACCCTCGCGGGCACCGCCGCGCCCGTACTGTTCGGTCAACTGGTGCAGGCGCGGCGGGACTTGTCCCAGCGCCTGGCCGAGATCGAGGAGGCCAGGGAGCACGAGCGGGCCCTGCACGCCCAGGCCGTGCTCGCCCGGGAACGCGCCCAGCTGGCCCGGGAGATGCACGACGTCGTCTCGCACCAGGTGAGCCTGATCGCCGTCCAGGCCGGTGCGCTTCAGGTCGGGGCCAGGGACACGGACGCCCGGGAGGCCGCCCGCACCATCCGTTCGCTGAGCGTCTCCACGCTGGACGAACTGAGGAACATGGTCACGCTGCTGCGCGCCTCCGGTGGCCGCGCCACCGAGCTGACACCACAGCCCACGCTGGCCGACATCCGCAAGCTGGTCGCGACGAGCGGCATCGACGCGGAGCTGACCGGTGTGCTGCCCGACACGGTCAGCACACCCGCCCAGCGGGCGATCTACCGCACCGTGCAGGAAGCCCTGACGAACGTGCGCAAGCACGCTCCGGGAGCCGGGGCGACCGTGGAGCTGTGGTGCGAGGGCGACGACGTCGGTGTCACCGTCACCAACAGCCGCCCCACCCGCCCGTCCCTGCCCCTGCCCGGCTCGCGGCAGGGCCTGGTCGGGCTGCGGGAGCGCCCCGAGATCCTGCACGGCACGTTCTCCGCCGGCCCGACCCCGGACGGCGGCTACGGGGTCCGTGTCCGGATCCCGGCCCAGCCCACGTGACGTCGTCACCGGCAGCACGTGCTCGACGGGCTCAGGACAGGGGCAGTCGCATGAGCGTCAGGTCGAGCCAGCGGCCGAACTTGGTGCCGACCTCCGGGAGCGTGCCGGAGACCTGGAACCCGAAGCGTTCGTGCAGCCGGATCGAGGGGGTGTTCCCGGCTTCGATTCCGGCGATCATCACGTGGTGGCCGACCTCGCGCGCGTCCGTGATGAGGGCGGTCAGCAGTGCGGATCCGATGCCGAGCCCGTGCCGGTCCTCGCGGACGTAGACCGAGTTCTCCACCGTGTGCCGGTAGCCGTCCAGCTCCCGCCAGGGGCCGTAGACGGCGAACCCGGCGACCTCGCCGTCGACTTCGGCGACGAACGCCGAGCCGCGCTCCAGATGAGCGGCGAGCCAGGTGACCGCCTGCTCCGGCGTCTGCGGGGTCCGGGTCCACAGGGCCGTCGAGTGCTCGATCGCGTGGTCGCGGATCGCGCCGATCGCCGCCACGTCGTCGGGCCGGGCGGGGCGCACCGTCACGGCCGACGCGCTTCTTGCGTATATTGAAGCCATGTCCAACATAGTAGATCCTCTGGTGGGGCAGATCGCGGCCCGCGTCCGCACCGAGCGGGAACGCCGCCGCTGGACGCTGGCCCAGCTCGCCGACGCCTCCGGCGTGTCCCAGGCGATGATCAGCCGGATCGAGCGCGCGGAGAGCAGCCCCACGGCGGTCGTCCTGGGCAAGCTGTCCGCGGCCTTCCAGCTCAGCGTCGCCTCCCTGCTCGCCCTCGCCGAGGGGACGCCGGAGGACACCGCGCGCGAGACCGCCGCGGGCGCGACGGGCGTGCGCCGGCCCGCGGACACGGCCGAGTGGCGCGACCCCGCGACCGGATACCGGCGCCGCCAGATCACCGGTCCGCGCTTCCCTGCGGAGATCGCCGAGATCCGGCTGCCGGCCGGCGCGCGTGTGCCGTATCCGGCCGCCGCCTTCGCCTTCGTCCGCCAGGTCGTCTGGGTCCTCGACGGCCGGCTGACCTTCCATGACGGCGACACGGTCCATGAGCTGGAGGCGGGCGACACCATCGAGCTGGGTGAGCCCGCCGAGCGCGTCTTCGCCAACACCTCACACTCCGAGTGCCGTTACGCCGTCGTCCTGACCCGCGGCACCACGCCGTGACCCGACCGCTCCCCCGCGGCGGCACGCTCCTGCTGGCCGCCACAGCCGGTACGGCGATCGCGAACAACTACGCCATCCAGCCCGAACTCACCACCGTTGCCGCCGACTTGGGCGTACCGCTCGCCGTGATCGGACTGGTGCCGACCGCCGCGCTCACCGGCTGCATGACCGGGTTCGCCCTCCTGCTGCCCCTCACCGACCGCCTCGCCCCCAACCGCCTGGTCGGCATCCAGCTGACCGCGCTGGCCACCGCCCTCGCCCTGGCCGCGGCGGCACCCGGCGCGGGCGCGCTCCTCGCCGCCTATCTGCTCATCGGCGCGACCGCGAGCGTCGCGGCGCAGGCCAGCAGCATCGCGGGCCGGCACGCGCCAACAGGACGCCGAGGAGCCGGAGTTGCCACGGTGGCCGCCGGCATGTCGGCCGGCATCCTGCTCAGCCGGCTGGCGGGCGGGGCGCTCGGCGGAGCCATCGGGTGGCGGCGGATGCTCCTCGTCTTCGCCGCGCTCGCGCTGCTCGGCGCCATCGCCGCCGCCGCTCTCCTGCCGCGGCAGCGGCCGCACGCCGAGCGCGGTTACCGGGCCGCGCTCGCCTCGCTCCCACCGCTGCTGCGCCGGTTCCCCGAACTGCGCCGCGCGGCGGTCACCGGCGGGCTGTGGTATTTCGCCTTCAACCTGATCTGGGTCACGCTCGCCCTCGCACTCGCCCAGCCGCCCCACTCCCTCGGCCCGGGCGCCATCGGCCTGTACAGCCTGGCTGGACTGCTCGGCTTCGCGGCGCTCCCGCTGACCGGCCGCCTCACCGACCGGTACGCCCCGGGCACGGTGATCGTCGCGAGCATACTGGCCGCGGCGGCGGGCACCGCACTGCTCGCCACCGGGCTCGGCAACCCGCTGGTCACCGCCCTCGCACTCGCGGTCTTCGACGCCGGATGCTTCGCCGCGCAGGCCGCCAACCAGAGCCGGATCATCGCCCTCTCCCCCGACCGGGCCGGCAGCCTCCGCAGCCTCTACCTCGTGCTGTACTTCACCAGCGGCGCCGTCGGCACCGCCGTCGCCGCGCCGCTGCTCGACGCCCTCGGCTGGCGCGGGATCGGCCTCACCGCCCTCGCCGCGCTCCTCGTCGCGGCCGCCGTCGGCAGCCGGTCCCTCAGGGCTCCAGCACACGCTCCGGCCCCAGCGGGACCTCGTGCAGCAGGAGCCGGCTCCTCAACTCCCGAACGCCGAAGTCGGCTTTGAGCCGGTCGATGACCGTCTCGAACTCTCGGGCGTCGGTGCAGGCCACGCGCAGCTGGTAGTCGTAGTCCCCGGTCAGCCGCATCGCGCCGACGACCTGCGGCACGTCGGGCAGCTGCTCCTCGAAGGCCGTGCGGTCCACGCCCTCGCGCAGCCGGATGTCGCTGAGCAGTTCCATCCCGCGCCCGAACGCCGCCAGGTTCAGTTCGGCGCGGTATCCGCGCACCACGCCGGCCGCCTGGAGCCTGCGTACGCGGTCGGCGACGGTGTTGGCCGACAGGCGGACCTGACGCCCCAACTCCTGGTAGGTGGCGCGGCCGTCAGTGAGGAGGATCGTGAGGATCTGCCGGTCGATGCGGTCCATGGCGCCAGGCTACAAATGCTCGGCAAGATCTGAATATAGCCGAGATATTCACGGCGGTATCCCGCATATCGCCGATAAGTCCGAGCCAAAGTCGGCGCGTCCGGTGCCAGGCTCGCGGGCATGGAGATACTGCTGCTCCGCACCGCCCTCGCCCCCTCCCTCGTCCTCCTCGTCTCCGTCGTCGCCCGGCGTTCGGGCCCGCGCCGCGGCGGGCTCCTGCTGGGCGCGCCGACGACGTCCGGGCCGTTCCTGCTGCTCATCTGGCTCAGCGGCGGAAGCGCGGCGGCGGCGCATGCGGCACGCGGCAACGTCGCTGCGCAGCTCGTCGTCGCGGCCTTCTGCCTCGCCTACGGCCGGCTCGCCCCCCTCCTGCGCCCGGCGCGCACCCTGACGGCGGCTGTGGCCTGCGCGGCCGCGGCGGGCCTGATCTCCGCGCTGTGCACCGACGTCTGGCTGACGGCTGCATCGGCCCTGGCCCTGGCCTTCGCCGGTCTGCGGGCCTGGCCCGCCCCGGCCCCGACGCATCGGCCCCAACGCACCGCCCGGAGCTGGGAGATACCGGTGCGGATGGCGGTGTCCGCCGCGACCGTCCTGCTCGCCGTGCACGCCGCGGCCGCCCTCGGCTCCTTCGCCGGCGGCATCCTCGCCGCGCTCCCCGTGCTGCTGGCCGTGATGGCTCCCTCGACCCATCGCGCGACCGGCGCACAGGCCGCGGCGGCGATGATGCGCGCCGCCCTGACCGTCACACCGGCCACCCTCGCCTTCCTGCTGACGGCCTATACGGCGTTCGCCGCCTCCGTGACGCCGCGGTAGAGGATGTCCGTGGCACACGGAACGCCGCACAGAACCCGCGGGGAACATCGCCGGGGACGAGGAGCACACGACACGCATGGACATCAGGCAGCTGGAGTACTTCCTGGCGATCGTCGATCGCGGGGCTTCAACCGCGCGGCCTCGGCCCTCTACGTGTCGCAGCCCTCGCTGTCCCAGGCCGTGCGCACGCTGGAGCGTGATCTCGGCTCCCAGCTCTTCCATCGCATCGGGCGCCGGGCGGTCCTCACCGAGGCGGGAAAGGCACTGATCGAGCCTGCCCGGGAGGCCGTGCGCAGCCTGGAGACGGCGCGCGCGAGCGTCGCGGCCGTGCAGGAACTGCGGGAGGGACGCCTGGACGTGGCCTCGATGCCGTCCCAGGCGGTGGAGCCGCTCACCACCCTGGTGCGGGACTTCAGCCGGCGGTACCCCGGCGTGTCGGTCGCGGTGAAGGCGGCGTTCACCGCGCGCGAGGTCATCGACCTGGTGCGCACGGGGGCCGTGGAGCTGGGACTGCTGGCGTCCGCCGGCGCGGTCTCCGGCACGGAGGCCGTCGTCGCGCACGCGCTGGGGAGTCAGCGTTTCGTGCTGATGGTGCCGGGCGACGGTCCGTTCGCGGGCCGGACGGCCGTGGAATGCCATGAACTGGCCGGACAGCGACTGATCGTCGGTCAGCCGGGGACCGGGATGCGCGCCTACGTCGACGGGCTGCGCGCCCGGGGCATCGACGTCACGGTCGCCGCCGAGACCGAGCACCGGGTGGCGCTGCTGCCCCTGGTGCTGGCGGGGGTCGGGCTCGCCGTGGTCACGGATTCCTGGCGGGACGTCGCCCGGGCCCTCGGTGCCCGCGTCCTGGACATCGAACCGCGCACGACGCTGGACGTCGCCCTCGTCAGCCGCCGGGGGACCCTGTCCCCCGCGGCCGCCGCGTTCGTCACGACGGCCACCCGCGACGCCGGCAGCTGATAGGTCCGGCCTATGAGGCAGATCCGCAGCGCGTCTTGGACGCCCGGCGAACCGCCCTGCTGCAATCGACGGCATGACGAACCACCGCATAGCCCTGATCCCCGGCGACGGCATCGGCACCGAGGTGCTGCCCGCCGCACGGCAGGTTCTCGACGTCGTGAGCCGGCGCCACGGCTTCGGCCTGTCGTACACGTCGTACGACGACTGGTCCTGCGAGCGCTATCTGCGCGAGGGCGCCATGATGCCCGCCGACGGCATCGACCGGTTGCGCGGCAAGGACGCGATCCTGCTGGGCGCGGTGGGCCACCCGGGGGTGCCCGACCATGTGTCGCTGTGGGGCCTGTTGATCCCGATCCGCCGCGCCTTCCGGCAGTACGTCAGTCTCCGGCCCGTCCGCGTCTTCGACGGCGTGGACAGCCCGGTGCGCGGCGCGCGGGCGGGCGAGGTCGATGTCGTCGTCGTGCGCGAGAACGTGGAAGGCGAGTACAGCGAGGCCGGTGGCCGTCTCAACCGTGGGTTCCCCGAGGAAATGGCCGTCCAGGAAGCCGTGTTCACCCGGACCGGTGTCACCCGTGTCCTGGACTTCGCCTTCGCTCTGGCCGCGCGGCGCGGCGGCCGGCTGACCTCGGCGACCAAGTCGAACGGCATCGTGCACACCATGCCGTTCTGGGACGAGCTGGTCGCCGAGCGGGCCGCCCGGTTCCCTCAGGTCGCCTGGGACCAGGAGCACATCGACGCGCTCGCGGCCAGGTTCGTCCTGGAACCCGCCCGCTTCGACGTCGTGGTCGCCTCCAACCTCTTCGGTGACATCCTCAGCGATCTCGCGGCCGCGGTCGCCGGTTCGGTCGGCATCGCCCCCGCCGCCGACCTCAACCCCGAGCGGGAGTTCCCGTCGATGTTCGAGCCGGTGCACGGCTCCGCCCCCGATATCGCGGGCCGGGGCATCGCCAATCCGCTGGGCGCGATCTGGTCGGCGGCCATGATGCTCGACCATCTGGGCCACCCCGCCGCGGCCGAGCACATCACGGACGCGATGGCCTCGCTCCTGGCCAGGACCGACGTCCGCACCCGTGACCTGGGGGGTACGGCGACCACCGCCGAGTTCACCGACAGGCTGCTCCGACTCCTCTGAACCGGCCGGGCCCCGGCAGCACGGCCCTACGCCCCGGTTACTGTGACGGACCGGCATCGGCGGTGAGGTGATCCATGGCGCACGGACAGGACGGGGAGCGGCGGACCGGCGGTCGTCCGCGGGAGCTGTCCGCTGCCGCGGCGGCGCTCGCCGCCCGGTGCGAGCCGCGGGTGAACGCGCTCGCCCGGCGCATGGCCCGCGAGGTGTTCGCGCAACTGCGCGGCTACCCCGAACTGCCCGCCGAGGTGAAGGACGTGGAGATCGCCGCGACGGCCCGGCACGGCATGCGGCTGTTCCTGCGCGGGGCCACCGGCCGGCCGGGGCCGGACGGGCTGGAGTACTTCCAGGAGCGCGCGGCCCAGCGCGCCGAGGAGGGGATGCCGCTGCACCTCCTGCTGCGCACGTACACGCTGGGCGGGCGGGAACTGTTCCGGGCGCTGCGCGAGACCGCTCGTCCCGATGAACGGGACGCCCTGGCCGAGCTCGCCGAAGCGCTGTTCGCCTCGATCGACCGGGTCGTGGGCGCCGTTGCCGAGAGCTATCTCGACGAGCGGACCGCTCTCGCCGCCGAACGCCACGAGCGGCGTCACGCACGGGCCCGCGCCCTGCTGGAGGGCCGCCCGCCCGCCGGCGCATCCACGCCGGACGGGCCCGCGCTGGTGCTGTGCCTGCGCCTCGCCGATTCGCCGCCCACCGGCGGGAGTCCGGGCTCCCCGGTGACGGTACGGCGGCTGGTGCGGCGCATCCAGGCGGTGCTGGACCGGGTCTTCGGCACGGACGTACCCGCCCTGCTCGGCGCCGAGGGAGGACACGCGGTCGTACCGGGAGGCGCCGAACCACCCACCCAGATGGTGGAGTTGCTGCGCGAGGCGGCGGGAGCGGGGGTGCGGCTGGCCGTGGCCGGGGCGGCCGGGACCGCTGACATCCCGCGTGCGGCGCGGCTGGCCGCGGAGGTGGTGCGGGTCGCGGCCGCGTGCGGTCGGCCGCCCGGACTGCACCGGCTCGACGACGTCCTGCTGGAGTACCACCTGTCCCGGCCCAGCGAGGGCAGCGACCGGATCGCCGCCCTGCTCGACCCGCTGGCCGGCCGACCCGAACTGGCCGAGACGCTGCGCACGCATCTGGAGGAGCGCCAGGACCGCCGGGCCACGGCCCGCCGGCTGAACCTGCACCCGAACTCCGTCGACCACCGGCTGGCCCGCATCCAGGAGTTGACCGGGGTCCGCCTCGCCGACCCGCGGGACACCGCGCTGCTCCTCGCGGCCCTGCTGCTGCGCGAGACGGACCCCGGCGTCACGGGGTGACGATCGCGAAGTCCGGGTCCGGTGCGTCCAGCAGCGATCCGAAGGTGATCAGGGCCCCGGCATCGCCGTCGAGGTCCACCGCTCCGCCCGCGATCTCCTCGGCGAAGGTCGTCGCCCCGACCAGCACGGCGTCGAGGGTGGTACGGGCCAGCCGCAGCACGGCGGTGGGCTGCTCACCCTGCGGGGCGTCGCCGGGCATCGGGGTGAGCGCGCCGCGGGACAGCAGGAGCGTCCACTTCTCGCCGGTGTCGGTGAACTCCCAGCGCAGCAGCAGCCGTCCGGCCTCGGCCGCGCGGGGGCCGTTGACGCGTACGGCCATGGAGCGGAAGACCTGCTCGGCCGTCAGGGCGGCCAGGAGGTCCCGGGCGGCGCGGGTCGGTGTGCCGAGGATGCCGCCGCGCAGTTCGGCCGCGCCCGTCAGGCAGAAGTTGCGCCAGGGTCCGCACTCCGCGCCTTGGCCGAGCCGCTCGAACGTGTCGGCCTGCAGAGCCCGGGCCTCGGCGTGCCCGGGGTCGGCGAACAGGACATGGTTCAGCACCTCCGCGACCCACCGCAGATCACCGTCTTCGTACGACGTCCTCGCCTTGGCGACCACGCTGTCAGCGCCGCCCATGAACTCCACGTACCGGCTCGCGGCCTCGGTGGGCGGATGCTGCCACAGGTGCGCCGGGTTGCCGTCGAACCAGCCCATGTAACGCTGGTACACCGCCTTGGCGTTGTGGCTGAGGGAGCCGTAGTAGCCGCGGACGTGCCAGGCCCGTTCCAGGGCGGGCGGGAAGCGCAGCCGCTCGGCGATCTCCGCGCCCGTGTACCCGGCGTTGATCATCCGCACGCACTGGTCGTGCAGATAGGCGTACGCGTCCCGCTGCTCCTCCAGGAACCGCACGACGCGGTCCTGACCCCAGGTCGGCCAGTGGTGGGAGGCGAAGACGACGTCCGTGTCCGCGGCGAACAGCCGTATCGTCTCCGTCAGATACCTGGCCCAGGCGCTGGGATCGCGGACGAGGGCCCCGCGCAGGGTCAGCACGTTGTGCAGGGTGTGGCAGGCGTTCTCGGCGGCGCACAGCACCCTCAGGTCCGGGAAGTGGAGGTTCATCTCCGCGGGGGCTTCGGTGCCGGGCGTGAGCTGGAAGACGATCCGCACCCCGTCGACGGTCTCGATCTGTCCGGTGGCGGTGACGTCGACCGTGGGCGCGATCAGGCCGACGCTGCCGGTCGAGGTCGTCAGCCCGAGCCCGCAACCGATCTGCCCGGCCGGTCCCTTGGGCAGCGCGGCCCCGTACATGTAGGCCGCCCGGCGGGCCATCGCCGTACCCGTGAAGACGTTCTCGCCGGCCGCGTGCTCCAGGAACCCGGCGGGTGCGATGACGGGCACCCGGCCGTCGGCCACGTCGGCCGGATCGACGACCCCGCGCACGCCGCCGAAGTGGTCGACGTGGGAGTGGGTGTAGATCACGCCGGTCACGGGGCGCTCGCCACGGTGCGCGCGGTACAGGGCGAGTGCGGCGGCGGCGACCTCGGCGCTGATCAGCGGGTCGATCACGACGACTCCGCGCTCGCCCTCCACGAAGGTGACGTTCGACAGGTCCAGGCCGCGCACCTGGTAGATGCCGGGCACGACCTCGTACAACCCCTGGCGGGCCACGAGCCGGCTCTGCCGCCACAGCGCGGGGTGCGCGGTCGGCGGGCAGTCGGCGGCCAGGAAGTCGTAGGCGTCCGCGTCCCACACCACCCCGCCTCGTGCGTCCCGCACCACACAGGGCTCCAGCCGGGCGATCAACCCCCGGTCCGCGTCGGTGAAGTCCTGATCGTCGTCCCAAGCCGGGGTGGTCTCCCCGGGCTGCTGCTCGCTGCCGGTCATGGTGACCGATCCTGCCAATCCGCGGTCGTCCGCGCCTGATGACCGGTCACAGAGCGGTCGGTGACCCGTCACAGCGGCAGTCCAAGAGGCGGGGAGCTTTGTCCGTGGACGCGGTCGCCGCCGCTGGGTGAGGGTCGCCGCATGACCGATTCGGGCCGCACGGCCGGCCGGGGGCGGATGCCGGGCGGGCTCGTCGCACCGGCGCTCGGCGGTTTCGGCATCGGGCTCACCGAGTTCCTGATCGCCGGGCTGCTGCCACAGATCGCGTCGGGTTTGGCGGTGTCCGAGGCGACGGCGGGCCGGCTGATCTCCGGGTACGCGCCGAGTGTCGCGGTCGGCGCGATCGCGCTCACCGCGGCGACGGCCCGACTGCCCCGCAAGAACGTCCTGGTCGGCCTGGTGGCGTTGTCCGTCCTCGGCAACCTGCTGTCCGCCGTCGCGCCGGACTGTCCGGTGATGCTGCTCGGGCGGGTCGTCGCGGCGCTGTGCCACGGCTCGTTCTTCGGTATCGGCTCGCTGGTCGCGCGCGGTCTGGTCGCGCCGGAGAGGAAGTCCCGCGCGGTGGCGGTCATGTTCGCCGGGCTGACGGTCGCGAACGTCCTCGGCGTGCCGTTCGGCGCGCTGGTCGGCGCGCTGGTCGGCGAACGGTGGGGCCGGCGGACCGCCTTCTGGGCGGTCACGGCGATCGGCGTGCTGGCGCTGGCGCTGGCGGGCATCGTCACCCTCGTGCCCGCCCGGTCCGGCCACCCGGGCCCGGAACCGCCCGCCGGCCTGCGGGCCCAGTTCCGCGCCCTGCGCTCCCGACAGGTCTGGCTGACCCTCGCGGCACCGCGCTCGGCTACGGCGGCATGTTCGGCGCGTTCAGCTATCTCGCCTACACCTTCACCGAGGTCGGCGGCTTCTCCCCGGCGGATGTCGCCTGGCTGCTCATGGTGTACGGCGTCGGTCTGGTCGGCGGCGACCTGGTCGGCGGGCGCGCCGTCGACCGCGACCGCGCCCTGCTCCTCGCCCTGCTCGCTCTCCCCCTCACCCTGACCGCGTTCGGACTGCTGGCCGGCAGCGCCACCGCCCCGGTGATCCTCGTGTCCCTGATGGGGGCGTCCGGGTTCGCCGGTGTCCCCGGCATGATCACGCGCGTCACCGACTTCGCCCACGGCGCGGCACCGGCCGCCGGAGCCAACGTCTCCGCGTCCGACGTCGGCAACGCCCTCGGCGCCTGGCTCGGCGGCCTGGCCATCTCCGCGGGCCTCGGCTACACGGCGCCGCTGGACGTCGGCGCCGGCATCGCCCTGGCCTCCGTCCTCGTCATGGCCGTTGCCGCACACGACGCCAGGTCCGCCCGGTAGGCGCCGGGGCCATCAGGGTGTTTCCAGGTGGTGTCGGGAGGCGGGCATGGGCCCGCTTGGCCATGCTGGGCCGAAAGTGGCACTCTCCCTCCCCGCGACAAGGAGCACGGTATGGCCTCGGACTCGGTCGAACGCTTCATGGCGGCCCTGGATCCGGAACACCGGGACACGGTCGGCGCCAGGCCCCGCCAGGAACAGGAGCAGCTGGCGGCGGCCTGGGAACGGGAACTGGAAGCGGACGACGAGCTGGACACCCTCGACGAACTGTCCCCGCCCGCGGCGGAGGCCGAGGCCGCCCGCCGTGTGCTGGAGCGAGAGGCCGGCTAGCGAACGGCGGGCGTCCCCCGCAGCAGTTGCTCCAGCGTGGTGGCCGGGTGGCCGGTCAGGTCCTGGACGGCGGTGGTCACCCCGGCGAGGGAGCCGTCGGCGATCGCCGTGTACGTGGAGACCCAGGCGTCGAGTTGCCAGTCGGGAGCGTCGTACCCCGCGCGGGAGGCGTAGGCCTCCTCGACGGTCTCGGGCACGTACGAGACCGGGCGGCCGGTGACCGCCGTGATCGTCGCCGCCACCTCGGTGAGGGTGAGCGCCTCGGGACCGGTCAGTTCGTAGGCACGAGCGGTGTGCGGGGCCGGATCGCGCAGGACCGCGACGGCCGCGTCCGTGATGTCGTCCTGCGCGACCACGGCGGCCCGGCCGTCACCGGCGGGGCCGCGCAGCGCGCCGTCCTCGCCCACGAGGCCGGGCATGAAGTCGGCGTACAGGTTGTCGCGCAGGAAGGTGAAGGGCATGCCGCTGGCGCGGATGTGCTGCTCGGTGTGCCAGTGGTCCCTGGCCAGGGTGAAGGTCGCGTCGGGTGCGGCACCGTAGAAGGAGATGTAGACCAGGTGGGCGACGCCCGCCTCGGCCGCCGCGTCGACGAAGGTGCGGTGCTGCGCGACGCGGTCCGGGGATTCCGAGGCGGAGACCATCAGCACACGGTCGGTGCCGCGCAGGGCGCGGACGAGGGCGTCGTGGTCGTCGTAGGCCCCGGGTACGGCGGTCGCGCCGGGCAGTTCCGGTGCGCGGGCCGGGGTGCGGCACAGGAGGGTCTGCGGGGTGCCGGCGGCGGCCAGGCGGCGGGCGATGCGTCCGCCCAGCCGGCCGGTGGCGCCGGTGACGGCGTAGGTGGCCTCGACCTCGGCCTCGGCAGGAGCCATCGTCGTTCTCCTCGGTGCGGTCCCGGATGTGCTGCTGTGTGTCTGTCGGCACAGTAGTCGCCCGGTGCGCCCGCTCCCGCCCTGTGCTCCGCCGACCGCGGCGGGGATACGGCGCTCACGTCAGGTCCGCCGTGTCGACGGGCAGCTCGGCCGGGCGCCACTCCAGCATGCCGTCATGGAGGCGGATCGCGCGCAGGCCGCGGTCGGTCAGCGGGCGGACCGCGTCGCGGGCGAGGACGCAGTACTCGCCGCGGCGGTAGACGACGATCTCGGCGTCCTCGGGCAACTCGGCGACGCGGTCGACCAGTTCGCCGAGGGGATGGAGAGCGCGCCGGAGATGTGTCCGGCCCGGTACTCCTCCGCCGGGCGCACATCGAGCACGCCGCCCGCGGCGACGCGCGTGTGCAGTTCCTCACGGGTGACCTCCATGGCGCCGTCGTCGCCGAGAGATGCGCACGCCCTCTCGGCGCGCGGCGACGAAACCGGTCTGTTTGAGCGTCTGAAGGCGGGCCGACGGGGTCGTCAGGTTCAGCCCCGCGGCCTTGGCCGGCGCGTCGACGGTCCGCTCACCCTGCGCGAGTGAACCGGACCCGGTTCTCCCGCAGCCCGAGCCGCAGGGGCTCGGCTGGCGGAATCGGATATTCCATGGGTAACCCTCGCGCTCGCGTGGGCCCCGTCCCGGGGCTGGGTCGTCGCTAACGTGCTGCTCGGTCTCAACCAGGGGCTGACCCGGTCGATGACGGTCAACATGAAGATCGACCTGGTCGGTCCGGCCCGTCGTGGACCGGCCACCGGCCTCAACGAGGCCGCCGGAGACACCTCCGTGGGCGCCACCGCCCTGGTCACCGGCTATCTCGCCGACGCCTACGGCCTGCGCCCCGTCCCCGAGCTGATCGGTGTCGTCTTCGTCGCCGCCGGACTCGGTCTCGCCCTCGTCGTACGCGACTCCGCCGCCCACGTCGCCATCGAACTCGCCCGGCACAGCGCGCCGTGCCCGGCACCGAAAGCACCGGCCTGTCCGTCGCCTTCGCCCGCACCTCCTGGCGCGACCGCCTGACCTGGGGTGTCTTTCCGCTCCTCTTCACCGGGCACGGCCTCGGCACAGCCGCCGTCGGGCTGATCAAGGGGCTCCAACCGTCCTGTGGGGCGTCGGCCAGATCCTCACCGGCCACCTCGCCGACCGCGCTGGCCGCAAACCCCCACGAGGGCACCGTCCCCTGCTCGCCGGCGTCCTCTCCGCGGCCGCCCTCGGCACGTACCGCTTCTGGCGCGACATCGGCCACGCAGCCGGCGCCCTGATCGCCGGGCTGCTGGGTCACGGAGCACCGCCGGACCGCCTGAGAGCGTCGGCGGCCAGCCGGTAGCGGAGTTCGGGCACGCACACCCCGTCGTACTCGTCGGTCTGGACGGCGCCGTCGGCGGTGTATCCGGCCCGTGCGTAGAAACGGCGTGCCGGGGTGTTGCCGGTGAGGACCCAGAGCACCATCTGGTCGAAGCCGTGCGCGCGGGCGTGTGCGTGCACGGCCCGGAGCAGCGTGCGGCCGATGCCCGAGCCGATGAGCGAAGGCTGGACGTACAGGGCGTAGAGCTCACCGGTGGCCGCAGTGGTGTCGGCGTCACGGCAGGGTCCGAGGCAGGCCCAGCCCGACACGCGCCCGTCGGCGTCGACCGCGACCAGGTCGGTGCGGCCGTTCCCCGGCTGCGTGACGCGCTCCCGGTGTCGCCGCGCGTCGGCCTCGACCGTCATCCGGTCGAGGCAGGACCGGGGCACGATCCCGGCGTACGCGGTCCTCCAGCCGGTCACCCGTATCGCCGCCACGGCCTCGACGTCGGCTTCCGTCATCGCTCGCACAGTCACCATCCCGGCACGCTACGGGACCTGCACCCGCGACCGCCCCGGAATTGCCGCGCCGCTCCCGCCCGGACGGCGAGCGCGGCGGAAATGTGTTGCCGCGCCGTCGCCCCGGACGCCATGCTCGCGCCCATGACCGATCCGGACGAAGCCCCGCTCCGCACGACCCTCGCCCTCCCCGTCGGCGTGCGCGACCTGACACCCGGGGATCTGCCCGCCTGCACCTGGTCGGGCTCGGCCACCCATCTACGCCAGGTGGAGCGGGAGTTGACGCGGGCGGCGGCGGGCGAGGTGGACTACCTGGCGGTGTGCACCCCGGCGGATCTGCCCGTGGCGATCGGCGGCGTCGACTACCGGGTCCGCGCGGGCGCCGGGACCATCTGGCAGCTCGCCGTGCTGCCGGCGCTCCAGTCCCGCGGACTGGGCACGCTGCTGATCCGGGCCGCCGAGCGACGCATCGTCGGCCGTGGGCTGCGTACGGCGGAACTCGCCGTGGAGGAGGACAACCCGCGGGCCCGCACCCTGTACGAGCGCCTGGGCTACGTCGCGTACGGCCGTGAGCCGGATACCTGGGACGAGGAAGGCCCGGACGGGTCGCTCCGCCGGTACGAGACGATGTGCGTCCTCATGCGAAAGGAACTCTGAGGCCCCTGCCGGCACCGCCGGGCGGTGTCCGGCACACGGGCTCGTCCGACCGGAGCGGCCGGAGCGTGACTTACCGGGCGTCGTGCCCGGGGAAGAGGGTCGCGGCCACATGCTGTGTGTCGGCGTATTCGACCACAGAGGTGATCTTGCCGTCGTGGACGGTGTAGATGCCGAGGCAGCGGTTGTCGTACGTGCCGCCGTACACGGTCCTGGCCCTGGAGGTCCATTCGGCCGCCACGCGGTCGCCCTCGGCGATCGTGCTGATCAGCTCGATCTCCAGGGTGCCCGGCACCAGGACCGGTCCCATGCCGCCGAGGAACTCCCCGATGATCCGGTCCCGTCCGTGCCACACCTTGGAGATGGGCAGGTCGCCCGGGTAGTGCCAGGTGGCGTCCTCGGCGAAGCTGTCGTGGATGACGTCCGCGTCGCCGTCGCGGACGGCCTCGACGTAGCGGATGACCACGGCCCTGGGGTCGGTACCGGTCGTCATGGTCGTACTCCTTCGGTGGTTCGTGAACTGGCTGCTGAAAGAGGTCGGTTGGGCTGTGGTGTTCAGGACAGCGTGAGGACGGCCTTGCCGCGGATGCGGCGGTCGCGCAGGTCGGTGAGGGTGGTCGCGGTGTCGGCCCAGTCCGTGACTCGGCCGATCTCCGGGTGCAGCCGCCCCTCGGCGGTCAGCCGGACCAGCGCGGCCAGGTCGTCGTCGAGGCGGGTGTCCGCGTCGAGGTAGTGGAAGTGCCGCAGGACGGCCGATTCGGGACCGCCGAAGAAGTCGAAGAAGTCGAGCGTCGCCGGCCTGCGCCCGGCCTGTCCGAACCAGACGAGGGTGCCGCGCCGGGCGAGCCGGGCCAGAGCGGTGGCGAGAGCCTGCCCGCCGGTCGACTCCAGCACGATGTCGTACGGGCCCCGGGCGTCGGCGACGTCGTGGACGATGTCGGCGGCGCCGAGTGCGGCCAGCCGGGCGCCGCGCTCGACGTCCCGCGTCACGGCGGTGACCTGGGCCCCGGCGGCGGCCGCCAGTTCGGTGACGTAGTGGCCCACGCCCCCGGACGCGCCGGTCAGCAGGATCCGGCGGCCCACGACGGGGCCGGCCGCGCGCAGCAGCCGCAGCGCGGTGAGCCCCGCGAGGGGCAGGGCCGCGCCCTGAACGGTGCCGACCCGGTCCGGCAGTTCGGCGAGGGCGTTGGTCGGCACCGCCACGTACTCGGCCCAGCCGCCCGACATGGGGTGGCCGACGACCCGGGTGATCCCGCTCGGCCCGCTGCCGTCGGCGGCCGGCTGCACCACCAGCCCCGCGATGTCCTTGCCGGGGCGGTCACCGGGGCGGGGCTTTTCCAGCTTGAAGGTCTCGCCGCGGTTCACGGAGAACGCCTCGACCCTCACCAGCGCCTCGTCGGGGCGCGGTGTGGGCTCGGTGACGTCGGCGAGCACGACGGGCTCGGCGGGGTCTCCGGTCGGCACAAAGGCTTTCATCGGTGTCGTCCTCCTCGTCGGCCTGCGGCACCATCGGCCGGTGCGGCGGTGGGTGCGGCCTCGGGGACCATCTGACCGGTCCGGGCACCGGAGCGGCCAACAACCGGACCCACCGGGCGACAACACCGCGTTGTCGCCTATGGTCAGCGGCATGGATCTCGACCTCGCCCTGGTCCGCGCCTTCGTCACCACCGCCGGGACGCTGCACTTCGGGCGCGCCGCCGAGGAACTGCACACCAGCCAGCAGGCGTTGTCCAAGCGCGTGGCCCGGCTGGAGGAGCTGCTCGGTGTGCGGCTCTTCGAGCGCCAGGGCGGAGTCCGGCTCAGCGAGGCGGGCGGGCGGTTCCTGCCGGGCGCGCGCGAGGCGCTCGCGGCCGGCGAGCGCGCCGTCGCGGCCGTGACCGGCGCGGGAGCGGCCGTGCGGATCGACATCTGGGGGCATCTGTACGCGCCGATGCGCACCGTCGCCGCCGCCGTCCGGGCGGACGGCCCGGTGCGGTGGGAGCCGGGTCCGGGACGTGACTGGCCGTCGGTCGCCCGGGCCCTGGTGCGCGGTGACGCGGACCTCGGCTTCGGCCGCGTGCATCCGCTGCCCGGGGGACGGGACGCGGGACTGACCCAGCGGCTGGTACGGCTGGAGCCCGTCGACGTGGTGCTCGGCCCGTCCCATCCGCTGGCCGGCGCCGACGCGCTGCGCCCCGTCGACCTGCGCGACAGCGCGCTGTGGAGCCCGGCCGAACTGAGCCGCCTGGACTTCCTGTGCCGATTCGCCGACGAGTTCCGCATCACGCGCCGGCACGACGGCCCCAACCTGGGCCTCGATCACCTCCTCCAGCACGTCCGCGCCGACCGCGAGGGCTTCACCCTCTTCCCCGCCGACGCGCCGCTGCCGGACCACTCGGGAGTGCGCGCCATCCCGCTGGTCGATCCGACCCCGCTGTACGCGTGGTCGCTGGCCTGGCACGACGCCTACCGTCACCCGCTGCTCGACACCCTGCTGCGGGGCTTCGCCGAAACCGGCCGCGCCCGTCGCTGGCTGGAGTACGCCCCGGGCCGCGACTGGCTCCCCGACGTCGACCACGCGAAACTGGCGGCGCGCTAGCCGGTCGGCAACTCACGGCTCACGTCGCACAGTTCATGGCTCACAGCACCTCGGGAGAATGCGGGAGCAGCCGCAGGGCATGCAGGGCCACCGAGAGTTCCGCGACCGCGCGGGGGTCCTGGAGGGAACGGCCGGTCAACTCCTCCAGGCGGCGCAGCCGGTAGCGGACGGTGTTGCGGTGGCAGAACAGCTGCCGCGCCGCGTCGGCCGCCGAGCCCCCGGCCGCGTACCACTGCTCCAGGGTCGCCAGCAGTCTGCCGCGTTCCTCGTCGGGCAGGGCCAGTACACGCGCGAAGACCGTCCGTGCGATCCGGGCGGCCTCGTCCACGGACGCGGCCACCAGCAGGGCGACCGGGCTGTCGTCGAACCGTACGACGCCCCCGGCCTCCCGCGGTACCCGGGCCGGCGCGAGGCGGGCCGTCCGCAGGGCCCTGGGGGTGTCCCGCAGGGCGCGGTACGCGGGACTGACGCCCACCCGGGCCGCGGCGACACCGCCGAGGACGCGCAGGGCGGCCTCCTCGCCGTCCGGGCCGCGCACGGCCATGATGCCGACCTGAAGGTCGGGCAGCAGCCGCCAGGCGGAACGGATCCGCTCCGCGAGCAGCCGGGGCTCGATGCCGGGCAGCGCCTCATGGCCCGGCACGGGGACAGCGGCCGCCACGACCACGAAGGGGCCCTCGGCCGGCAGGCCGAGCGCGTCGGCGGCTTCCCAGAGCGTGGTGCGGTCGGTCAGCATGCCCGTGAACAGGGCCTCGACCAGCACGGAGCGCTCGCGGTCGCGTTGCAGCAGCAGTTCCGCGGCAGTTTCGCGGTAGGCGTCGCTGGCCGCCGCCGCGAGGCCCTCGTTCACCCACCACGCCGCGAGGGCCACGAGGATGTCGGTGGTGACGGCGTCAGCGGCCCGGGCGGCGGACGCCAGCTCGGACCACAGGAACTCCGAGCCGACCCGGTAGGCGTGCAGCAACTCCCCCAGCGGTGCTCCCTCGCGCGCCGCTCTGCGGCCCGTCTCCTGCGCCGGCGCCATGCCGGCCGCACAGCCGTGGGCCAGCTGCCCGAAGACCAGCTCGGTGTTGCGCCGGCAACTGGCGGTCAACTCCTCGAAGGCGACGGGACCTTCGCCACCGTAGTAGCCGACCTCGGCGCGGATACGGCGGGCCATGCGGGCGCCCAGCTCGTGCGCGCGGCCGAGCAGCGCGGCCGCGACGGGGGCGATCTCGGCGGGTGAAGGCGGTGTGCGGCTCATGACCGGCAGGTTACAAACGGGCCTCGGCGTGCGCGAAGGCGATGTGCGCGGGGACAACGGGGCCGTCGTGCCGCTGTGCGCGGGCACATGGTCCGCGGGGCGGGGGCTACGACGATGTCCGCAACGTTACCGGCCGGTACCGGAGTTGTGCATCCGCCGTCCCGTCTCCCCAGGAGCAACCGTGCCCAGAGCCGCATCGCCGAACACGCACCGCAGCCATCGCGCACCGCGCACGACAGCCGCCGAGGACCCGCGCACCGCACGGGCCGCCCGCGGCGCGAAGGCGCTCGTGCGCTGGACGTCCGCCCTCGCCGGTGGAGTACTCCTCGCGACCGCCTCCACCACCACCGTCGCCCTCGCCGCGCCCTCGACGGGCGGCGCCTATGTGGCGCTCGGGGACTCGTACGCCGCCGGCGCCGGCATCCCCGCCCAGTCCGCGGGCCTGTGCATGCGCTCCGACCACGACTACGGCCGGCTCGTCGCCGCGTCCCTGGGCCCGAGCACGTACCGGGACGTGACCTGCGCGGGCGCGAAGGCCAGTGCGCTCACCACGGCCCAGACGGATGCCGGAGCGGTGGTCAACGGCCCCCAACTGGACGCCGTCACGCCGGACACCGCCCTGGTCACGCTCACCGTCGCGGGCGACAACCTCGGCACGTCGGACTTCGGCTTCGGGGACGTCGCCGCCACCTGCTCCGCCCTGTCCGTGACCGACCCGCTCGGTACCCCCTGCCGCGACCACTACGAGAACACCCTCGACGCGCGTGTGGACGCCGCGGCGGCGCAGCTCGGCAGCGCCCTGCGGCTGATCCGTGCGCGGGCCCCGCGGGCCAGGGTGCTGGTCGTCGGCTATCCGGCGGTGCTGCCCGACGACCCCGCGGAGTGTCTCGGCAGGTTGCCGGTGACGACCGGGGACATCGCGTACCTGCGGTCCGTGCTGGGCGGTCTCGACGACGCGGTCGCGGCCACCGCCCGGGCCGGCGGCGCCACGTACGTGGACACGCTCACCCCGACCCGGGGCCACGACAGCTGTTCCGCCACGCCCTGGATCGAGGGACTGTTCCCCGCCTCGCCCACCCTGCCGCTGCATCCGAACGCCACCGGGGAACGCGCGATGGCGGACGCCGTCCTGGGCGCGCTCGGCGCCTGATCCGGCTGGTACGGCCGACGTCACTTCTCCCGGTGCTGGCCCCGGATCCTCGCGGCCACCTCGTTCTGTTCCGTCTCCCACCAAGGGCGTACCCGCTCGGCCTCGGGAGACGGAGCCCGATGGGCGTGCTCCGCGGCGGGGGCGGGCACGACGGCGGGGGTGAGTTCCGCGTCCAGGCGGCGGTCCAGGGCGGCGTTCTGGACCCGTTCCGCGCGCGCCCACTGGTAGAGGAGGGCCAGCAGGAAGGGCAGGGCGACCAGCTCGGCGATGCTCAGCATCGCGCCGCCGCCGATCTGCTGGTCGTGCTGGACGTCCGGGGACCAGGTCGGCGCGTGGTGCAGGTACCAGGCGCCCGCGATCAGCGTGCCGTGCGTCATCACCACGACGCCCGGGATCGCGTCGACGATGCCGTCCAGGAAGACCAGGGCGGCCCGTACCGGGTGGGTGCACCAGCGGGGCAGCGTCTGCTCGTGGGTCAGCATCGGTACGACGAAGAGGCAGCCGGCCACGAGCAGGTGGAGGTACATCAGCTCGTGCAGCCAGCCCACGCCCAGGGCGGTGGCGAAGTACGGCGTGAAGTACACCGTCAGTTCCGTGGCGAGCACGAGGGCGGTGCTGATGAAGGGGAAGGTGAGCACGCGCACCAGGCGGCCCGACATCACCCGGCGCACCCGCCCGGCGGCGTCCTCCGGCAGGGCCTCGACGGCGAGCCGCAGCGGGTCGCCGAGGGCGAGGCCGAGCGGGGCGACGAGGTCCAGCAGCACGTTCTGCACGGCGGCCGGCCAGAACAGCACATGGTCGTAGACGGCCAGCGCGGACATCGTGGCCACCACCAGCGCGCCCAGGCCGAGCAGCACGAACGCGGCCACGCGGACCGGTGGCCAGGGCTCGCCCCGCGCACGCAGCCGCGCGAGGCCCCAGCCGTAGAGCGCGCCCAGGGCGACGACCAGCAGCAGGGCGGGGATGTCCAGCTGCCAGGTGGACAGCAGACGTCCTGTGGTCAGCTCGGGGAGCTGGCCGGCCGACAGTGCGGTCGGCGCGTGGCCATCCATGCGGAACGTCCTCCTTTGGCTCGGTACGAGGGCCTCGGCGCCGAAGAGTCCGGCTCGGGTCCACCACGGGACGGTAGTCCCCGGCGGCCCGCGGCCCGGCATCGGGGTGCGGCACGCCGGGGTGAACGGCGTGGATCAGGCCAGACCGAACCAGCCCAGGACCGTCTGGACGAGGAGGATCGTCGACATGGCGGCGACGCCCACGACCACGGCGGTGGCGGCGACGCGGTAGCGCGGGCCGTTGGCGGCCGGGCCGAGGACCGAGCGGCGGTTGGTCAGCACCAGGAGGTAGACCAGGACGATCGGGCTGATCAGGCCCTGGAGGACCTGGGTGCCGATCAGCAGCTGGATGACGTCGACCGGGGTCATCGCGACCACAGCGCCCAGCACGATCTGGGCGGTGAACAGGCCGAGGAAGAGCGGGGCGTCCCGGAAGCTGCGGGAGACGGAGCGCTCCACGCCGGCGGCCTCTCCTATGGCGTAGCTCGCCGACAGCGGGACGACGGCACCGGCCAGGGCGGAGGCGCCGAGCAGACCGAGCGCGAACAGCAGCTCGGCGTTGCGGCCCGCGACCGGCTTGAGGGCCTCGGCGGCCTGGGCGGCCGAGTCCAGCGGGCCGGTGCCGCCGATGGCGGAGGCGGTGGCGATGATGATGGTCAGGCTGATGACGCAGGCGAAGACGGCGCCCAGGATGGCATCGGCGCGGATCAGCGGGTAGTCGGCGGGCTTGGCACCCCGGTCGACGACGCCCGCGGCGGCGTAGAACTGCATGTACGGGCTGACCGTCGTGCCGATCAGGGCGACCGCCAGCAGGATGAAGGCCTTGTTCGGCTCCATGTGCGGCACGACGAGGTGATGGCCGACCGCGCCCCAGTCGGGGTGGCCGAGGATCATGGCGACCGGGTAGGCGAAGAAGGCCAGCGACATGATCAGGAAGATGCGTTCGGCCCAGTGGTAGGAGCCGAACAGCACCAGCGCCCACAGCAGGACCGCGGCCGGCGGGATGACCGCCCACTTGGGGACGCCGAGGAGCTCGAAGGCGGCACCGATGCCGGCGAACTCGCTCACCACCAGGCCGGTGTTGGCGAGCAGCAGGCAGAACACGGCGAGCGCGGTCAGGCGGAGGCTGAACTGCTCGCGGATCAGGGCGCCGAGGCCCTTGCCCGTGTAGGCGCCGAGGCGGACGGCCATCTCCTGCACCATCACCAGGGCGACGGTGACGAGCACCATGAAGAACAGGGTGCCGTAGGTGAACTGGGAGCCCGCCGAGGCGTAGGTGGCGATGCCGGCGGCGTCGTTGCCCGCGTTCGCGGCGACCAGTCCGGGTCCGGCGACCGCCGCAATCATGGTGATGCGCCGCCAGCCGGTCCGGCGCGCGGGCGCGGTGGCCTGCGGTGCCTCGGTGGCGGTGTCGAGGTCGCGGGTCACTGCAGGAACCTCCGGAAGTGCAGCCGCCCGCGTTCGGGCAGCATCGCGTCGAGCAGGTCGTCGGCCAGGATCCGGCCGAGTGGGCGGTCGCTGTCGTCGACCACCAGGAGTGAGGAGGCGCGGGCCGCGACCAGGTGGTCGGCGGCCTCGGCCAGGGAGGTGTCGGCGCGGACGGTGTCCGGCGGGCCGAACTGGGCTCGCCAGGTGACGAGGTCGGTTATGGGGGTGGTGTCCTCGGCCACCGCCAGGTCGAACAGCGGGAGGTCGCACAGCAGCCGGTCCGTGCCGTCCACGACGGCGATCGCGTCGATCTCCGTCCGGTGCTCGTGCTGCTCGGCCAGCCGGCCGCGCACCTCGGCGACGGTCTCGTCCGGCCGAGCGGTGATCAGCAGCGTGGTCATGGCACCGCCCGCCGTGCCCTCCCGGTGGGTGAGCAGCCGGCGCAGTTCGGCCGCCTCGTCCTTGGGCATCCGGGTCAGCAGGGCCTCGCGCTCCTCGCGGGTGAGGTCGCGCAGGGCGTCGGTGGCCTCGTCGGGCTCCATCTCGTCGACCAGGCGGGCGGCGTGTTCCGGCTGGGCCTCGCGCAGCAGGTTCTGCAGCTCGGCGGGTTCCATCTCCTCCAGCGCGTCGGCGGCCTGCTCCGGTTCCAGCCAGCCGAGCAGCTGTTGGCGTTCGGCGCGGCCGAGGTCTTCGAGGATGTCGGCGAGGTCGGCCGGGCGCAGCCGGTGCAGGGCGGCCCGGGAGGCGCGCAGCCGGACCTCGGGCGGGCCCTCGGTGGCCTGCTCGGCGAAGGGGGCTATGGCCTGCCAGTCCAGCACCCGCTCCGGGGTGGGGCGGGCCTGCCAGCGGCGCGGGCCGAGCCGGCGCAGCAGGGTGGGCAGCGAGACGTCCACACCGACGAGGACGACCTGGTCGACCAGGGGCGTGAGATACAGGTCGGCGGCGCGGGTGACCTGGACGCCGTCGACGTCGACGAGCTGGTGGTCGAGCACGTCCTTGGCGAGCAGCGCCTCGCCGGGACGGCGGACGAAGTCGCGCAGGTCGACGCGGGCGGTGCGCAGCCGTACGTGCCCGGCGTGCACCTTGCCGAGGGCGTCGGCGGGCACGAAGGTGTGGCGCCGGCCGATGCGCAGGATGAGCCCGGTCACCGGCGGGTAGGAGTCGGTGCCGTAGAGCCGGGCGACGACGTCGACGATGCGGCCGACCTCGTCGCCGGACTGGTTGGTGGCCGGTCCGCCGATCAGTCCGGCGAGGGAGACCAGCGAGGTACGGACCGCCTTGGACGTGGTGGCACGGCGCTCCAGGTTGACCCGGCGGTCGCGCAGGCGGGCCGAGGTGGACATGAGCAGAGTGTGGGCAGCCAAGATGAACACCCCCTTGCCCCGGTGTGACGGGGCTACGGGCGGCCCGTGGCAGCGCACGACTTCCCCGCACCCGGGCACCGGGCACGCCGGGCGCACACCGGCGCACGGCCTGCCGGCCGGGTGAACCGGTCGGGGTCAGGGAAGAAGAGGCTGCTGCGGGCCGCGGAAGGACGGCGCGGACAACACGAAGAAGGGCCGACTATGGCCCGGACTACTGTCCATGTCGCCTCCTCCCGGTCACGGCCGCGCTGAGAGTGTCGCGGTCCTGTGGCGGAGGGCAGCCGGAGCCGGCTCGGCCCGGCACACCCCTTCTCGTCAGAGCTTTGGCACTCCACGGCGTGATCCCCGTACGGGGAAGCCACTTGGGGTCACCCCTTGGGCCGGGGAGACCTGTCCTGATCCGGAGCGTCTCTCGACGGGTGGGATCAGTGGCCTGTGTCCGTGAAGACGCCTCACCGAACGAGGTGCCTTTCGTTTGTCCGCACCAACGATACGCGTGCCGCAACCCGCCTTCCGCACCCATGACCGGCCCTTGACCTGCACACAACGGAACGGAAACCGGCGTCAGTACACATCCCGCACATACCGCTTGTCGGCGCCCAGCTGTTTCACGTAGGCGGCGGCCTCGGCCTCGGCCAGGCCGCCGTGCACGACGGCGATCTCACGCAGGGCCCGGTCGACGTCCTTGGCCATGCGGGAGGCGTCGCCGCAGACGTAGAAGTGGGCGCCGTCCCGGAGCCAGGACCACAGCAGCGGGCCGTGTTCGCGCATCCGGTCCTGGACGTAGACCTTGGCGCGCTGGTCCCGCGAGAAGGCGGTGTCGAGGCGGGTGAGCGTGCCCTCGGCGAGGAACCCGGTCAGCTCCTGCTCGTAGTAGAAGTCCGTCGCCCGGTGCTGTTCGCCGAAGAACAGCCAGTTGGGGGCGCGATGGCCGCGGGCCCGCCGCTCCTCCAGGAAGCCGATGAAGGGCGCGACGCCCGTGCCGGGGCCCACCATCACGGCCGGGGTGGCGGGGTCGGCGGGCGGGCGGAAGTGCGGTGCCCGCTGGACCCGGACCGGCACGGGGGTGCCGGGCTCGGCGTCCGCGAGGAACGGGGAGCACACGCCCTGGCGGGGACGCCCGTCCGGGTTCTCGTACCGGACCACGGAGACCGTCAGGGACACCAGGTGGGGGTCGGTCAGAGGGCTGGACGATATGGAGTACAGCCGGGGTTGCAGCCGCCCCAGCACGTCGGCCCATTCCTGCGCCCCGGCCCGGACGCCGAACTCGGCGACGACGTCGACGGCCTGGCGCCCCCAGGACCACTGCGCCAACTCGCCCTTGTTGTCGGGCCGGAGCAGCTTGCGCAGCTCACGCGGGTCGCGGGTGCGGTCGGCGGCGAAGCGCAGCAGGTCGGGGGTGACCCGGGTGATGTCCAGGTGCCGGAGCAGGGCTTCGGCGAACGGCACCTCTCCGGCGTGCTTGACCTGTACGGCCGTGTCCGCGTCGACTCCGGTGACGGCGAGCCATTCGGTCATCAGCTCCGGCCGGTTGACCGGCTGTACGGACAGGGCGTCCCCGGCCTCGTAGAGGAGGGGGGCGTCGCTGTCGCGGGTGTCGAAGGTGAACCGCCGGACCTCCTTGCCGGCGCCGGGCAGGCTGAGCAGGCGGTTGCCGGTGAGGCGGGCGGTGACGGGGGTGGGGCGGCTCGACCGGGGCGCGGCCTGCGGGGCGGCAGGGCTCGCGGGCGCGGCGGAGGGCGGCTGCTCGGCGGTGCTCAGCGCGGCGAGTATCTGGTCGAGCCAGGCCCCGGCCGCGCTCTCGTAGTCCGGTTCGCAGTCGATGCGCGGTGCCAGCCGCGTCGCGTCCAGCTCCGCCATGCGCCGGTCGAGGCGCCGGCCGTGGCCGCAGAAGTCGTCGTAGGAGGAGTCGCCGAAGGCCAGGACGGCGTACCGCCTGCCGTCGAGGCGTGGTGCGTCGGGCGCGGCGAGGGCGTCCCAGAAGCCGGCGCCGTTGTCCGGGGCGTCGCCGTCGCCGAAGGTGCTGGTGATGAGCAGCAGGTCGGCGTCCGAGGGCAGGGCGGCGGGGTCCGCCTCCTCCATGGGCAGCAGGGCGGCGCGGTGCCCGTCCGCGGTGACCCGCTGCGCGGCCTCGGAGGCGAACTCCTCGGCGTTCCCGGTCTGCGACGCCCACAGGATCACCACCTGGCGGCGGGCAGCGTGCGGTGCTGCCGCGGACGGGGGCGTCGCCGCGGTCGTCCTGGAGTACATGCCGGCCAGGACGCCGTTGACCCACAGGGCGTGCTCCGGGCTGAAGGGGGCGTCCGGCGGCAGGACCGGGACGCCCGGGGCGCCGGACGGGATGCCCGCCAGGAAGCCGGTCAGATACCGGCGTTCGTGTGCGGCGAGGACCGGCGGAGGCGGCGCGGGCTCCAGCCCGAACGGGGCGGGGACGGACACCGTGGACGCCTCTGGGACGACAGCCGGGGCTGCCACCGGCACCGGGGACCGCACCGTCACCGCGGTGGCGACCTTGGTCAGCGCCACGGCACACATCTTGAACTCGGGCTGGAACGACAGCGGGTCGACGGCGTCGCTGGTCACCGCGTTGACGCTCAGGTACTCCCCGAACAGGTCGTTCCAGTGGAACGGCGCGAAGCAGCAGCCGGGCCGTACCCGGTCGGTGACGACGGCGGGCAGCACGGCCCGCCCGCGCCGCGAGGCGACCTCCACCGAGTCTCCGTCGGCGAGGCCCAGGCGATCCGCGTCCTCGGGGTGCACCTCCACGAACGGGCCGGGGTCGAGTTTGTTCAGCTTGGCCACCTTCGCCGTCTTGGTCAGCGTGTGCCACTGGTGCGGGAGCCGGCCGGTGTTGAGCACGAACGGGTAGTCGTCGTCGGGCATTTCGGCCGCCGGGACGTGCGGGCGGGCGTGGAAGACCGCGCGGCCGCTCGCCGTGGGGAAGGTCGGCGCGCCGCCCGCGCCGACATAGCGGACGGGATTGCGGTCGGGCCCCTCGGGCGTGGCCGCCGGCCACTGCACGGGCGTGGTCCGCAGCCGCTCGTAGCTCACCCCGCGCAGGTCCCAGCCGGTCACCGGGTTCCAGGCCCGCTTGATCTCCTCGAAGATCTCCTCCGCGCTGTCGTACGCGAAGCCCTTCTCGTACCCCATCTCCCGGGCCACGGCGGCGATGATCCGCCAGTCCGCGGTCGCCTCGCCGGGCGGGTCGGCGGCCGGGCGGGCGAGGGTCAGGTTGCGCTCGCTGTTGATCAGGACGCCCTCGGTCTCGGTCCACAGCGCGCCGGGCAGGACGACGTCGGCGTAGGCGTTCGTCTCCGTCTCGGCGAACACGTCCTGGGTGACGACGAATTCGGCGGCTTCCAGGCCCTCGATGACCGTCTTGCGGTTGGCTACGGAGGCGACCGGGTTGGTGCAGATGATCCAGCAGGCCCTGATGTCCCCGTCGGCCATCTTCCGGAACATCTCGACCGTGCCCTTGCCGACCCCGTCGGCGCGCAGAGCGCCCGGCTCCAGCTGCCACAGCTCCTCGACGAAGGCCCGGTCGGCGTCGGCGAGCACGGAGCGCTGGCCGGGCAGTCCCGGTCCCATGTAGCCCATCTCCCGGCCGCCCATGGCGTTGGGCTGGCCGGTCAGCGAGAAGGGGCCGGAGCCCGGGCGGCATATCGCGCCGGTGGCGAGGTGCAGGTTGACCAGGGCGTTGGTGTTCCAGGTGCCGTGGGTGGACTGGTTCAGGCCCATCGTCCAGCAGCTCGTCCACTCCCCCGCCTCGCCGATCAGCCGGGCCGCCTCGCGCAGGTGCTCCTCCGGGATGCCGGTGATCTCGGCGACGGCGGCGGGCGGGTAGTCGGCCAGGAAGCCGGGCATCGCCTCCCAGCCCTCGGTGTGCGCGGCGATGAAGGCGGGGTCGGTGTGGCCGTTCTCGTGCAGCAGGTGCAGCAGTCCGTTGAGCAGCGCCAGATCGGTGCCGGGTCTGATCTGGAGGAACAGGTCGGCCTTGGCGGCGGTGGCGGTGCGCCGCGGGTCGACGACGATCAGCTTGGCGCCCGCCGACTTCACGCGGTCCATCATCCGCAGGAAGAGGATGGGGTGGCAGTCGGCCATGTTGGAGCCGATGACGAGGAAGACGTCGGCCCGGTCGAGGTCCTGGTAGGAGCCGGGCGGTCCGTCCGCGCCCAGCGACAGTTTGTAACCGGTGCCGGCGCCGGCCATGCACAGCCGGGAGTTCGACTCGATCTGGTTCGTGCGGATGAAGCCCTTGGCCAGCTTGTTCGCCAGGTACTGCGCCTCCAGGCTCATCTGACCGGAGACGTAGAGCGCGACCGCGTCGGGGCCGTGCTCGTCGATGATCGCGCGCAGCCGGCGGGCGGTCTCGCCGACGGCTGCCGTCAGGGGCGCCGGGCGGGGCTCCGCACCGCGGTCCGGCCGCACGAGGGCCCCGGTCAGCCGGCCGGGGGCGGCGAGCATGTCGGCCGTGGTCGCGCCCTTGGTGCACAGCCGTCCGAAGTTCGCAGGGTGCTCCCTGTCCCCGCTGGCCTTCAGGACCGTACGCCGTCCGTCCGGTCCCGTGCCGACGTCGAGGACCATGCCGCAGCCCACTCCGCAGTACGAACAGACCGTCCGCACCTTCGTCGTGCCCTCGCTCCGCGAGCCCGGCGCGGCCACGGGCGCCTCCCTGTCCAGTGCTCGACCTGATCTCACCCTTCGTGACGGTACGAACGGCTCATTACGCCGGTGTCTCCGCACCTGATCATCAGCGGTTACGCCTGCCGCACAGCTGCCGGGGGACGTGTGTGAGCCTGCCGCGAGGCCCGGGAGCCGTGGCGGGGGAAGGGGGTCGGGCAAGGGACAGCCCCGGTCGGCGCGAACGCCGTCCGGGGCTGCCGGGTGGGGAAGGGGTCGGCGGCGGTCGCCGCGGCCGTGCCCGCCGTGGTGCGCTGCCTAGCGGTGACCGGCCTCGTGACGGGTGGCCGCGTGGCGGACGGCCTGGTGACGGGCGGCTTCGTGGTGCCGGGCGGCTTCGTGGTGCCGGGCGGCTTCGTGGTGGCGGGCGGCTTCGTGGTGGCGGAACTCTCCGCCGTTGCGGTGGCTGCGGCCGCCCCAGGACACGGCGTCGAGCACGCGGCCGCGGTCGTCGCGCAGCGTCGCCGAGTCGGCGTTGTTGTCCCACACCCGGATGCGGCGGTCCTGGTAGAGGTCGGTCTTGGTGTCCCGGCCGACTCCGGTGTGGACGCGCACGGTGGCCCGGCCGGCGAGCCGGACGTGGTGGAAGGTGTACGTGTGGCCGTTCCGGTCGGACAGCGTCCAGCGGTCCAGGTTCACCGCCCGGCGCGAGCTGTTGGTGACCGCCACCCACTGCTTGTTCAGCGTGGTGTTGGAGCGGTCGGCCCGGCTCTGCCCGTCGTGCCGTACGCCACTGATGTACACCACCGAGTGCTGACGGCCCAGGTGCTGACCGTCGGCCACGGCCGGCAGGGCCGCTACGCCCACCATGGCGGCGGCCACGGAAGCGGCGGCCGTCACACGACGGACGGAAGAAGAAACGGACACAGGGTCCCCCTTCGCGAGAGCGCGTTGGCGCGGGTCGGCGGCCGGTTGGCCGCGCACGCTCACCCTGCAACCCCTGGTGGACTTTGTAAGGAAAACGCGCAGGGCATTACGTTTCTCGCAACAATCCGTAACTCTCGGATGCAATGACCATTTATGTCCTGAATGGTGAATTCCGGCGGCATGTCGGGCCTGCCCATGGACGTCCGCCCGAGCGGTCACCCGAAAGTGAGTAACGAGTACGTACTCCATCCGGATCAACCGCCCGGGCGACGGGCGCGAGGGCTCAGCGCACGGGGAGGACCCGCGTGTGCTCGGCGCGTACGGCGTCCAGGCTGCGCGGGTCGAGGCCCAGCAGCCGCAGGATCGTCGGGGCGATCTGCGTGGTGCGCACCGGGCTGTCGACGCGGACGCCGTGCGGGGTGGCGGCGCCGGTGACGACGAGCGGGACGTCGAGGTCGTCGGCGTGGGCACCGCCGTGCTCGGCGATCTTGCCCTTGCCGCCGGTGTAGACGACGCCGTACCGGGTGACGCCGACCAGGTCGGGCACGCGGGAGTCGCCCGGGCGGGCGTGGAAGTAGCCGGCCGCGGCAGCGCCCGCGTACAGGGTCTTCAGTCCGCTCGCCGTGAAGGGCCGGGCCTTGCCGTCGATGCCGTTGCCCGTGCCGGACTGGGCGAGGAGGTAGGCCTTGGCGAAGGCGGTGGCGGCCTTGGACCGGTCGGTGAGCCAGATCAGCATGGCGTCGTCGTCCACCGCGTGGGCGACGAGGTCACCGGCGCCCGGGTGAGCGGCCTTCCAGGCGGCGTTCAGGCCGTCGAGGAGGGGGCCGTCGTCGATGCGGGTCAGGGCCTGGGGGTCGGTGGGCGACTGGCCGTGCTTGGACGACAGGATGACCGTGGTGCTGTCGGCGAGGTGCTGCCTGCGCAGCTCGGCGAGGAAGGCGCCGACCTGCTGGTCCACGTAGGCGAGGCTCTTCGCCAGCAGCGGGCCGGGCACGCCCTTCGCCCGGTAGCCGCCGGCCAGGCCGTCGGACGTGGGCAGCTTCTGGGCGGTCGAGACGGACTGGAAGTTCATGCCGAAGACCGCCGGAGTGCCCACCTTGTGGGTGCGGCCGTGGTCGTAGCCGTCGATCTCGTTGAGGACGGCGCTCACCTTGTAGCCGTCGTACTGCCGGGTCGCGGCGTTGTCCTTCGTCCAGTCGTCACCCGCCGCGTAGCCGGTCGCGTTGCTGTTGATCTCGGGCGCGAAGAGGTCCTGGATGCCCTTGCCGGAGGGGCCGTTGAGGATGTCGTAGGCGGCGTGCTTGTCGGACCAGGCGGTGCGCAGACCCGCGGTGCGGGCCACCTCGAAGACGGTGTTCACGCGCAGGTAGGAGTGCGGGTAGACCGGCCTGCACGTCTTCGGGTCGACCGGCAGCTTCGAGGGGTCGAGGAGGCGGGTGGGGTCGCCCGTCATGTGGAGGATGCTGCCGGGCAGGCCCTTCAGACCCTGGCCGGCGTCGAGAGAGTCCTTGTTCTTGTCGAGGTCCTCGGTGAGGTCGACCTCGGCACCGGGCTTGGCGCCGGCGCACTTGGTGGTGCCGGCCGGCAGGAGGGCGGAGCTGTAGGCGTCGTCGTAGTAGACACCCGTGGTATCCGGGTTGCCGCCCGTGAGCTGGCCGACCATGCCGGGAAAGGAGTCGGACGGGTTCGTGGTCGCGGCGTGCGTGTACTCCACACCGCCGCCCGCCAGTTGAGCGAGCGCGGAGTGCGGGTGCCGGGCCGTGTACCAGGCGAGGTCGGACTGGTGCAGTCCGTCGACGGACAGCAGCAGGACGTGCCGGGCGGCCGGGTGCCGCTGCGCGGGCGCATGGGCGGAGGCGGGCGCGGCCGCCGCGGTGAGCGCGCCGACGGCGGCCAGCGCTGCGGCCGCCGCCGTGATGGTGCGTGCGGGGTGGGACGGGCGTCGGGACAAGGGTTCTCCTCGGACTGTGCTGAGCGAGCGAGATCATGCGAACCGTGCACGGACATCCGAGGGGAGGAACGTGTACGGAAGCGGACCGGCATGTCCTGTTCAGCCCAAGAAACTCATCGGCGCACGCAAAGACGCCCCACAGGTGCGGTCAGCGCCGCGTGCGTGCGGCGGTGCCCGCGCCGTTGACGGTGCCGAAGTCCGCGGCACCCTCCAGCGCCACGCAGGTGCCCGAGTCCAGCAGTTCCGCGGCCGCACGGCGCATCACCCCGTACGCGGCCGGGCGAGCGCGCCGCCCTCGCTGACCCGGCGGCCCCCGACCGCTTCGAGACCAGACACGGCCGGTACGCCCGGTCCGGCCATCACGATGACCGGCCACGGACCGCGGCGGACCGGTTCGGCCACCGTGTCCGGGTCCACGAGACCGGGGACGCAAGGCTGTCGGCGCCCGCCCCCGCGCAGGCCACAGCCGGGCAGCCCGGCCTCCTCGGCGGCGGCGCGGGCCGCGCTCAGGCGTACGGCCTGAGCGGGAGCGTCGTGCAGCGGACCGCCGCGCGAGCGAGTCCTCCAGATCGACTCCGCCCGCCCCGGCCTCGACCACGGCGCGGACGGTGGCCGCGACGTCGTCGACACCGGGGCCGTAACCGCCCCTGCCTGGACGCCCTGGCGGTCCACGGCCGTCTCGTCTCCTTCGGCAACGCGAGCGGGGCGGAGCCGTGGCATGCGGGGCGCAAGCCACCTGGGCGGAACATTCGGAGACAACCTCAACTCCATTGCCTCACCACTTACTTCACCCCTTGACGTAAGTGGTCCACACCTTTAGGTTCGCGGCACGACCACGCCCCGTCCGAGGCTCACGCAAGAGGTGTTGAGGTGCGAACCCCCCTTTCCCCCACAAGGGTTCCCGCCGGTCCGGCATCCGGCGGCCGCCGTCGGCCGCGACTGCGCCGGTCGGCCCCGGCCGCCGTATTCGCCGCGCTGGCTCTCGTGCTCACGCTCCCCACGCAGGCCGACGCCGACGTCCTGACGCTGCTGCCGCAGAACGCCGACGGCCTGGAACAGACCTTTTCCCCCGCCTACGACTACGACGGCGACGGCTGTTACGCCACGGCCGCCATCGGCGCCGACGGCAGGATCAACCCCGGCCTGAAGCTCGGCGGCGACGTCAACGGCCACTGCCACGACTACGCGCAGCTCGCCAACGCCAACACCTATTCACGCGAGAAGTGCAACAACGGCTGGTGTGCGGTCGTGTACGCCAGCTACTTCGAGAAGGACCAGGCGACCCTGGGTCCGGCGGCCATCGGGCACACCCACGACTGGGAGCACGTGGTGGTGTGGATCAACGGCAACGAGGTCCGGTACGTGTCGGTGTCCCAGCACACCGGTTACCAGGTGGCCGCCCGCTCCTCGGTCCGCTTCGACGGCACGCATCCGAAGATCGTCTACCACAAGGACGGCATCTCGACACACGACTTCCGCTTCGCCAACGCCCATGACGAGCCCCCGGAGAACGTGACCGGCGGCTGGTTCTACCCGCGTCTGGTGGGCTGGAACGGCTACCCGCCCGGATTCCGCGACAAGCTCATGAGCGCCGACTTCGGGGCGGCGACCATCAAGATCAAGGACGGCGACTTCGCGTACGCCCTGGCGCACTCCATGCCGTCGGGCATCCCCTTCGACCCGAACGCCTGACGCCACATAGGCTGCGACTCATGAAGATCGGGGACACGGCTCGTCGGGGACGGCCGGAACGCATACGCGACACACTGAAGCGGCTTGAGGCGGAGCGGGACGTGTGGCTGGCGACGGCCCATCCCGACCACGGGCCGCACCAGTTGCCGCTGTGGTTCCTGTGGGACGGACGGGCGATCTGGATGTGCACCGGCGCGACGTCCGCGACCGCGCGCAACGTCCAGGCCGAACCGCGGGTCCGGCTGGCGCTGCCGGACACGTTCGACGTGGTGCTTCTCCAGGGCGAGGCGGAGACCTTCTCCGACCGGGAGGTGTCCGCCGAGGCGGCCGAGGCGTACACCGGGAAGTTCGGCTGGGACCCGCGCGCGGAGGACGGCCCCTTTGTCTACCTCCGCGTCGTGCCGAAGACGGTGCGTGCCTGGCGCGGCGAGCCGGAACTGCGCGGCCGGCTCCTCATGCGTGACGGGGTGTGGCTCGGGTCCGACTGAGCGCGTCGCACGCTTCCCGCGTGCGGTCGGCCTCGGTACGGGACAATGCCGCCATGATCGAGGACATCCACACCGAGAGCGCTCCCTTCGTACGCTTCCCCGACGGCACCGAGCCGCCGCCGTCCCAGGCGATCAGGGCCGGTGACCTGGTGTTCACCTCCGGACAGGGGTCGCTCGGCCCGGCCACGCACGCGATACCGGACGACCTCTCCGGTGTGACCCGATGAGGACCCGGGTGATCGTGCTCAACGGCGGTTCCAGCTCGGGGAAGTCCGGGATCGTGCGATGTCTCCAGGCCGTCCTGCCGGATCCGTGGCTGGCTCTCGGGACGGACACACTGGTCGACGCGATGCCGGCGGCCCTGCGGGCCTCGGACACCGGGATCGGGTTCGCCCCGGACGGAGAGGTCACGGTCGGACCGGAGTTCCGGCGGCTGGAGGCGGCATGGATCGCCGGGGTCGCCGCGATGGCCCGGTCGGGCGCGCGGGTCGTCGTCGACGAGGTCTTCCTCGGCGGGGCGCAGTCGCAGCAGCGCTGGCAGAAGGCGCTGGCCGACCTGCACGTGCTGTGGGTCGGCGTCCGGTGCGACCCCGGTGTCGCCGCGGGCCGGGAGGTCGCACGGGGTGACCGGGTCATCGGGATGGCCGCCGCCCAGGCGGACCTCGTCCACCGGGGCGTGACCTACGACCTCGAGGTGGACACCACCCGCGCCGAGTCGATGGAGTGCGCACGGACCATCGCGGGACACCTCAGGTGAACCACCGCCGACGCAAGAAGCTGTACCGGAATCTGTTCACCGCGATCCTGCACGACGACCTCTCCCGCGTGGCAGCGCTCCTGCGCTCCGGGGCGGACCCGGAGCGGGGTGACGGCGACGGCGCCACCCCGCTCTACCTGGCGTCCGTGAACGGACAGGCCGCGATCGTCCGGCTGCTCCTGGCGGCCGGGGCCCGCCCCGACACTGAGAGCGGCGGACTCGGCTCGGAAGGCACGCCGTTGTGCGCGGCCGCCTGCTGGGGGCACACGGCCGCGGTGCGCGAGCTGTTGGCGCACGGTGCCGATCCCCGCCTGCGCGAGGACGACGGCACCGGCCGCACCGCCCTGGAGTGGGCACGCGACTGCGGCCATCCCGGGACCGCGGCCGTGCTGCGCGCCGCGGAGGCGACCGCTCCGGGCGTCTGACACAGCGGCAGGACGTCTACGGCTGCGCCCGCATCCCGGGGAACAGCGCGCGGGCCCGCTGCCGGGTCCGGGGCGATGAACACCGCGTCGGCCGCCACCAGTCGGACGTCGGGGTCCGCCTCGGTCGTGATCGATCCGGTCACGAACGCCTTGCGGTCCGCCGTGCCCGTGCCGCGGGCGCGCACGCACGGCGGGGTCTCCAGCGGGACCGGGCGGGCCCTCGTGGGCGGGGCCAGTGGGCCCGCCGGTTCGGTGACAGGGCTGTACGTCCGTGCGCCGTCGGGGAATTCGTCGTGGGCGCGGACGTTGTCCCGGGCGATGCACAGGGTGACGCCGGTGAGGTACATGTCCGGCAGGGGCAGCTCGCCGGGGCGGAAGTGGTTGCCCGCGGACTCGCACACACCCTCCGGAGCAAGGGACTTGACGGCCAGGGCGAGCTGGTCGACGCGTCCGGTGGCCGCCACGGCGATGTCGAAGCCGCGCGGAAGCGGCTCCAGGGACTCGGCGGTGGCGGCGCACAGGGTGCGGGCCGCCGACGTGTTCACCGCCTGGGAGCGCCTGCCGGCCGACTCACTGTGCGCGCACGGCGCCGAGCCCGAGCGGGCGGCGCAGCCGGCGCCGCTCACCGTCGCGTCCGTGGAGGGCACGGTCGCCATGCGCCGCGCCAAGCGCAGCACCCAGCCCCTGGACCACGCCGCGGACCAGCTCCGGACCCTGATCCTCGCCACGATCGCGGACTGAACGCACCCACCGAGGCCGGGCCCGGTTCAGGGCGTCCCGCAGGGGGCCGGACCCGAGGAGCCGGTGGCCGCTGGATGGCGCCGATGCGCGACCCCGGTCCCGGCTACTTCAGGATGTTGACGGCTCGGGCGACCACGAGGACCACGGTCACCAGGGACACCGACGACTGGAGCATCATCAGCATCTTGGACCAGCGGGACAGCGGCATGACGTCGGTCGGACTGAAGGCGGTGGCGTTGGTGAAGGACAGGTAGAGGTAGTCCAGGAACGCCGGTTCCCAGTCCGACGGGGCGATGTCCGGGCTCTGCATCTGGACGAAGAGGAAGTCCGCGTACCGGTGCTGTCCCTGGACCCGGGCCATCGGGCCGCCCCGGTCCCACTCCCAGTACCACAGGGCGAACACGATGACGTTCGTGACCCAGATGACGCCGCCGGTGAGCAGCAGCGGTACCGCCTGATCGGCTCCCCTGCCGTTCACCAGGTCCGCCACGAGCCGGACCGCCGACCATCCGTTGGCCAGGCTGATGACGCAGATCAGGGCGAGACCGAGCCATCGCAGCCACCGGGTACTGGGCTCCACCCGCCGGGGGTTGGCGGCGACCAGACCGGCCAGCAGCACCAGCTCCAGCACGGGCATGGCCCAGGCGGGGTGCAGGAGGAGGAGCCGGTGCGGCAGCGTGAGCTGGAGGCCGACGGCCGCCAGGATCACGACGGTGACCGTCCAGCGCGGCTCCCCCCGGGTCACTCGCTGCCAGGCGGGGACGAGTTCCCGCTCACCGCTCTCCAGCAACCGCTCGATCCTGGCGAGGCGGCTCTCGGCGTCGCCCGGGCCGTCGCCCATGTCGTCATGCATGCCGTCGTTCATGAAGAGGATTGTCGCGGGCGACCCCCTGCCGACGGGAACCCCCTCATGCCTCGGGCGGGACGCTCGACGGGCGCGCCGGAGCCGGTCCGGGCCGGTGCGAGCCCACGGGCAGGATCGTACGGCCGTGTGTCTCGTTGATGACGGTCGCCGCCGAGGCGTACCAGGCGGCCAGTCCCGTGAGGATGCCGAGCCATCCGCCGACCTGGGTCAGGGCGTGCGGCTCGGCCCCGGTCTGGAACGCCCCGATGGCCAGGGAGACGAAGGTGAGCGTCAGCAGCACCAGCACGGCCAGCACAGCCAGGCTGACCCGCAGCGCGGCGACGGCCATGTAGGCGGTGAAGACGGCCCACCCGAGCAGGAACAGGCCGAGGGTGTTGTGCGCGTCACCGGCGAGGGCCAGGCGCGGCGCGATCCACCAGTAGCCCAGCCAGAAGGCGCCGTACGAGACGAAGACCGTCGCACCGAACGTGTTACCGCGCCGGAACTCGAACAGGCCCGCCGCGAACTGGGCGAGACCGCCGTAGAACAGGGCGAGTCCCAGCACCGGAATGATCGCGGCGCCCTCCTTGAGCAGGTTGGTGTTGATGACCGAGAGCAGCAGGGTGGTGAGGGCGAAGCCGGCCAGGCCCAGCGGGGCCGGGTCGCCGCGGACCGCCGGGCGCGGAGTGTGTGCGGGCGGCTGCTCCGGGTGCAGGCTCCTCGTGTCCTCGTTCATGACCGGCTTCCCTTGTCTCCGGTTGTTCACTTTTACGAAAAGTACCCGTTTGCCGTATTCATTAGGCATGTTCCGAACGGGTAAATACGCGGCGCCGACGACGGGCCGAGGGGCCGGTCAGTCGGCTGTCGTCGCGACGACGAGCCCGGACCCGATCAGTACGACACCCGTCACCCGGCCCGGCGCCCGGCGCACCCGCGGCGTGTGCAGTAGCGGTCCGGCCCTGGCCAGCAGGAGGACACAGCCGCGCAGCCAGGTCAGGGCGAGGCAGATGTGCAGGAGGACGAGAAGCGTCATGGCCCAGGCGGTCGGCAGCCGGGGCGGGGCCAGCGCGGGGAGCAGTCCGGTGCGGGAGACGGCGATCTTCGGATGGAGGGCGTTGCTGACGAGCCCGGTCCGCCATGGGTTGCCGGCGCGGGTGGGAGTCCCGGTCTGCGTCGGGACGGTCGCGCCACGCCGGTGCTGCCACGGCGACTGCGCGCCCAGGAACACCAGATCTCCGGCGCCGAGGAGCCTGACGGCCGGGTAGGCGCTCGGCGAGTACCGCCGCGAGCCCGGCCACGGTCAGCGCACCGTGTCCGGCCGCTCATGCCGTCGGCGTGACGTCGCAGGGGCAGGGCCGGTACTCCAGGCCGAGTTCGCCGTCGACGGCGTGGCTGGTGCGGGTCGAGGCGTCGGCGACCTTCTCCCAGGAGCCGTACTTGGCGTAGAGCTGGTCGGCGGTGGGGCCGAGCGGGTTGCCGTACTTGGCCATGTTGCGCTCTTCGAGCTGCCGGACCTCCTCGGGCGTCATGCCGGCCCGGGTGATCTCCTTGGCCTCGTTGCGCATGTCCACCAGCCTGCGGGCGATCTCCTCCGGACCGGCTCCCTCTGCGCGCATCTCGCAGCGCACACGGTCCATCTCACCGATGAGCCCGAGGTACCGCATGCGGATGCCCCGCGCCTGCACCCGTTCCTGCGGGGTCTCGCGGCGGATCTGGCACACCACCGGCTCGGGGCTCGTACAGGCTCCGGTGCTCGGCGGTGCCGTGGACAGCGGGGCCACGACCACCGGGCCGCCGCAGTAGTCCGCGCACTGGGCGGGTGCTGCCGCGATCGTGGCGGGCAGGGTGGTGGCGGCCACGGTGGCCAGGACGACGGCGGCGCGTCGCAGGACGCGCGGGGTGAAGGACGGTACACGCATGGTGCCAGTCTTCGGACGGGCGGGGTCCGGGGGCGAGTGGCGCGCGCGAAGATCACACGAGGGAGTGACACAGGCCGTCGGGCGTGCCTCGATCCGTCAACTCCCTTTACCCGAAGGCGGGATACCGACGGCAGCCCGCGCGCGGGGAACCGACCCGGACGCCGCGACCAAGCCACCGCCGAGCCCCGGGCTCGCTGCCCTCCCCAGCGTCCTGCCCGCCGGTTCCCTCAGGGCTCCCGGTGCTCGTGGGCCGCCTGTTCCAGTGCCGCCGCCTCGGCCTGGGCCAGGCGAGTCTCGCCCTCGACGTCGATCGAGCGGCTCAGCCACCAGTACAGCAGGGCGGACACCGGCAGGCCGATGAATAGGGAGATGTCGGCGCCGCCGAGGGCCTTGGCGGCGGGGCCGACGTACAGGGTGCCGACGGAGAAGAAGGGGATCATGGCCACGAAGCCGACCACGTAGGCGATGATGCCGTGCCAGCCCCATCGGCCGTAGATGCCATGGGGGTTGAAGATCTCGGCGATGGCGTAGTGGCCGCGGCGGACGACGTAGTAGTCCATGAGGTTGACCGCGGTCCACGGGATGAACAGGTAGAGCACGAGCAGCAGGAAGTTGTTGAAGTTCTCAAGGAAGTTGGCGGTAGCGGCCAGCGCGCCGATCAGGGAGAGGGCCGCGGTCAGGCCGAGGGTCAGCAGGCGTACGCCCAGGGTCGGCCGCACCCGCTTGAACGAGTCGATGCCGCTGATGAGGGTCAGTGAACCGCCGTACATGTTCAGGGCGGTGACGGACACCAGGCCCAGGGCGGCGAAGAGCAGGACGATCGCGCCGAAGCCGTCGAACACCTTGTCGCCCACGGCGTTGATGGACTTGATGGTGTCGAAGTCCTTGCCCGCCCATGCCGCCAGCAGGGTGCCGAGGACCATCAGCCAGATACCGCCGAGCGCGGAGCCGAAGTACGTCCAGTAGAAGGTCTTGCGGACCGTGACGTCCGGCGGCAGGTAGCGCGAGTAGTCGGAGACGTAGATGGCCCAGCTGATCTGGTAGCCGGCGACCACGCCGAACTGGGCGAGGAACGGCGTCCACTTGAAGGCGCCGAGGTCGAAGGAGCCCGCCGGGTAGTGCAGCGTGACGAGGACGCCGACGGTGAAGATCCCGAAGATGACGAGGAAGGTGTACGTCAGGATCCGCTCGGCCTTGTGGATGATGTCGTAGCCGACCAGTGCGATGACGAGCGCGACCACGGTGACCACGACGACCCACAGCTTGACGCTGCCGTGCAGGGTGGTGTGCAGGGAGTCGGCGGCGAGGATGCTGTTGAAGACGTTGAAGCCCGCGTACTGCACATAGGCGAACAGCCATACGAGGAGGGCGCCGACGTAACCGAACTGCGGACGCGACTGGATCATCTGCGGCAGGCCCAGCTGGGGCCCTTGCGCCGAGTGGAAGGCCATGAAGAACGTGCCGACGACCGTGCCGGCGACGATGGCCAGCAGCGACCAGATCAGGTTGCCGCCCGAGGTGATGCTGATCAGCCCCACGGCCAAGGTGGCGATCTGGGCGTTGGACATGAACCACAGCGGGCCCAGATGCCAGAGCTTGCCGTGCCGCTCGTTCAGGGGGACGTAGTCGATCGACCGGACTTCGAGGCCTGACACCCTCGGCTCCGCTGAAGTGCTCATGACGCCTCCCGTGCCCGGTCCGTCCCTGAGGGACATTGTTCTCCCGCAGGGGCCCGCTGACGAGTGCTGAGGTGCGGGTTCGCGTGATCGTTATCGACGTCAGGCGGGAAACGCGTCCGAAAGCCGGACGAAGCGGTGGCCGGTGGCGAGCAGATGCGGGACGGCACTCGCGATGCCCTCGGCCGTGCCGCCCTCGGGGTGGTTCATGTGACAGATGACGATGGAACCGCCCGGCGCCGCCGCGACGGTCTCGTGGACCTGCCGGTGGGTGAAGGTGGCGCCGCCGTCACCGTTGACGGAGAAGCTGGCGAAGCGTTCCCCGAGGTCGCGGACGATGCGCGCCGCGACGTCGTCGCAGTACGCGGTGCCGGAGCGGAAGAACCGGGGCGGGGCGCCGAGCAGCCCGGTCAGCTTGGCCCGGTTCCCCGCGACCTCGTCGTACACCTCGCCCGCGCTGCGGGTGCCGGGGATGCCGTAGGCGGAGCGCCCGGAGACCGAGAGGGGGAGGTGGCGGGTGCCGTGGTTGGCGATCTCGAACTGCGGCTCGCCGGCCAGCCGGTGGAACTCCGTCGGATTCTCGTCGATCCAGCGGGAGTTGAGGAACAGCGTCGCCGGGACCTGCCGCTTGCGGAGGAAGTCGATCAGCTCGCGGTCGAAGCCGCTGCCGCCACGGCCGCCGCACGCGTCGAAGGTCAACGCGATCTCGTTCTTCGCTGTCGGCAGGGAGTGCACCACTCCGGGCGCGTCGAAGCCCCAGGAGTGCGGCACGCTGTGTCCGTAGCGGGCCACGATCCGGGCGCGGGTGACGGTGGGTCCGGTCGCGGCCCCCGGCGCCGGGGTCGTGGTGCGGGAGGCCTGTGGGGCCGGGGCCTGACCCGTCTGCGACGAGCCGGGGGAAGCGGCGGAGGCGTCAGTGCCCTTCTTCTGACCCGCGCACCCGGCGAGCAGACCGCCCGCCATGGCGGCCAGCACCACGCGACGACCGGCAGTCATCCGTCCGCACCTCCACACCTGATCCAACGCACCTGAACCGACGCACCTGATCGAACACACCTGGTGGAGGCCGCCTCAGCCGGCGGGCTCCCCCAGACGGCCACCGTACGCAGCGCACCGGCCCCGACCGTGAAGACGCAGGTAAGCGCCGGTAAGAGATCGTCCAGAATCACTCGACACGCGGCATCTTCCGCTGCCGCGGCCTCCACGACGGCAGCGGGCCGGCCGACGCCGAAAGTTGGTTGAGAGGCCGCCCCGCGGTGCGCAAGGCTCCGGGTTCATGGAGTTCTTCTGCTACCACCGCGACCGCCCCGGCTCCTCGCCACTGCGCCAGGAACTGCTGGAGGACCACTGGTCCTACATGGACCGGTACGCGCGGGAGATGATCGCGCGCGGCCCCACCTTCGCCGCCGACGGTACGACGCCGACCGGCAGCGTGCACGTCGTCGACCTGCCGGACCCCGCCGCCGCGCGCGCGTTCGCCTTCGACGAGCCCAACTACCAGGCCGGCGTCTACCGGGACGTGCTGCTGCGCCGGTGGCACAACATGCTGGGGCGCACCATGTGGGACTTCCCCGGCGGCCGGAGCGGCGGCAACCGCTACCTGGTGCTCGGCCTCGGCGCGGAGTCCGCCGCCGAGGCCGCGCTGCCGGCCGACCGGGACGGGCTGATCGCATACGGACCGCTGCTGTCGGACGACGGTACGGCCCGGCTGGGCACGGCGGCACTGGTCCGCGCGCCGGACCGGGACACGGCCCGAGCCGTCCTCGCCGCGGACGGGCACGCGGCGGTGGAGGTCCACGACTGGGAGTTCGGGGGCCGCCGGACGGTCCGGTGACGTCGGGGCGGCCGGGCCGTCGAAGGACGTGGGCCCGTGATCAAAGGGCGGGCGGGACCCGGTCCTGTCGCGGTACGGTCCGGCCATGCCCCTGTCAGCGAAGACCGCCTACTCCCCGTCCGCCGTCACCGCGGACGACGTCGACCTCGCCGTGCGGCTCGCCGTGGCCGTCCTGCGCGAGGCACCCCCGCACGCCTGGGACGGCAAGGCCGGCTCGCTGGACTGGGACTGCTGGGAGACCGTCGAGCATCTCGCCGACGACCTCTTCGCCTACGCCGCCCAACTCGGTCCCAGAACACCGCCGTTGGAAGGCGAAGTCCCCTTCGTCTGGCAACGCCGACGACCCGGCGGACCGGCGAACGTCATCCACGCCGACCGTACGGCGGGATCCGCCGGGCTGTTGCAGGTGCTGGAGGCGAGCGGCGCGCTGCTGGTCGCCATGGTGCGTACGACGCCCCCGGGGATCCGCGCCCACCACGTCTTCGGCGTCTCCGATCCCGAGGGGTTCGCGGCGATGGGGATCACGGAGACCCTGGTGCACACCTACGACCTGGCGCAGGGGCTCGGCCTGGCCTGGAGCCCGCCCGCCGATCTGTGCGCGCGGGTGCTCGCCCGGCTCTTTCCCGACGCCCCCGACTCCATGGATCCCTGGCGCACGCTTCTGTGGGCGACCGGACGCGGTGAACTGCCCGGCCGCTCCCGTCTGACGACCTGGCGCTGGGAGGGCACGCCTCGCGCGTAGGCCCTGTCGTGACGCCGTCGGCGCTCCCGGCCGGAGCCGAGTGCGGCACCGCGGGTCAGGGGCGGGCGTGCACGCCGATGCCGCCGCAGACGACGAGGCGGTCGCCGGTGCTGCAGCCGGCGGCGTCCGAGGCGGGGAAGACCACGGCTTCGGCGATGCCGACGGGAGCGCCGGCGGGGCCGAGCGGGAGCACGCAGGCGAAGGCCCGCGCGGTGATGACGACGACGTTCGCCTGCCTGATGCCGCGTCGATGACGTGGGTCGACCACGACGGCAGGGGCGACATCATGGACCTGTCCGACGAGTGCCTGGCCGCGGTGCGTGGCTGACCCGCGGCGACCGGCCGCACCGAAACGCCGGACCACCGGGCAGGGGGCCGCGGACGGCGAAGCGCGCCGGCCGATTCGCCCACGGGCGTACGTCCCCGGGCCGATGCCGGACGGGGTGACGGCTCGTTAGTGTCGCGGCGTGCTCACTTCACCGGCCGACCCGCTCGGCGCCGCCGTTGCCCGCAAGGAGTTGCCCGTGACGAGGAGAACGACGTTCGCCGACTGGGCGTGCGGCGTGCTGTACCTCTTCCTGGTACTGGTCCTGCTGACGGGCGCACCGCGTGCCTCGGGTGTTCTGCACGCCGTCGGATGCCTGCTGGCGGTGAGTCTGCTGACCGGTGTCGTGCGGCGGCGGCCGGCGGCGGCCCTGACGCTGACGCTGCTCGGGGCCACCGCCGCGGTGGTCCTTCCGCACCGCCCCACCGCCATCACGCTGACGTTGCAGGGGCAGGCCCCGTTCCTGTCGTTCCTCGCGGCCGACCTCGCGCTGGGGTACATCGTCGCCACCCGGACCCGGCGGGCCGCCCTGGCCGCCGTGGCACTGGCAATCACCGTGCAGCTGCTGGTGATCGGCGCCTTCTCCCACGGGGACTTTCTGGTCCTCAACGGCGCCATCGGCCTGCTGTCACTGATCGCGTCCGGCATGGTCGGGCTGCTGTTCCGCGAGCGCCGCGAGCATGCGGTGGCGCTGCGCGCGCAGGAGGTGGCGGAGGCCGTCACGGCCGAACGGCTGCGGATCGCACGGGAGTTGCACGACATGATCGCGCACAGCATCGGCATCGTGGCCATCCAGGCCGGGGTGGCCGGCCGGGTCATCGACACACAGCCCGGGGAAGCGCGCGAGGCGCTGCGGGCCATCGAGGCCACCAGCAGGCAGACCCTGTCCGGCCTCCGCCGCACCCTGGTGGCGCTCCGCAGGGCCGACCCGGACACGACGACGGCCGTGGCGGGCGCGGCGGGCTTGGCGGGAGCCGGGGAGGAGTCGCTCGCGCCCGCGCCGGGGCTCGCGGACCTCGAACGGCTGGCGGCGGCGACCGCGGACGCGGGAGTACGGGTCGAGGTGCGGGTCGGCGGGGAGCAGCGGCCGGTGCCGGCCGAACTCGACCTGGCGGCCTACCGTATCGTGCAGGAGGCGCTGACCAACGTGGTCCGCCACGCGGGCACCGGCGCCTGCCGGGTGGCCGTCGACTACGGGGACGAGGAGCTGACGGTGGAGGTCGTCGACGACGGGCGGGGCGTCACCGGTGCCGGCCCGGGGCACGGCTTCGGCATCATCGGCATGCGCGAGCGGGCGGGGCTGCTGCACGGCCGGCTCAGCGCCGGGCCGCGTCCCGAGGGCGGCTTCCGGGTGGTGGCGCGGCTGCCGCTGCCGGAGTCCGTCGCGGCCGGGGCCGAGGCCCGATGAGCATCCGGGTGGTCCTCGCCGACGACCAGCCGCTGGTGCGGTCCGGGCTGCGTGTCCTCATGGCCGATCATCCCGACCTGGAGGTCGTCGGCGAGGCCGCCACCGGTGACGAGGCGGTCCGGCTGGTCGAGGAACTCGCCCCCGATGTCGTGGTGATGGACATCAGGATGCCCGGGACGGACGGCATCGAGGCCACCCGCCGGATCACGACCGGCCCGACGGCGGCCCGTGTCCTCGTCCTGACCACGTTCGACGAGGACGACCATGTGTACGGCGCGCTGCAGGCCGGGGCCGGTGGCTTCGCCGTCAAGGACATGGCGCTGGACGACATCCTCGGCGCGATCCGCGTCGTCGCCGCGGGAGACGCGCTGATCGCGCCCGGCGTGACCCGCCGTCTGATCGCGGACTTCGTCGGCCGCCCCGCGGCCGCACCGGAGCGCCGCGTGCGCCGTCTGGCGGGCATCACCGAGCGTGAACGCGAGGTGCTGGCCCTTGTCGGACGCGGCCGCTCGAACACCGAGATCGCGGAGGACCTCTTCATCACCGTCGCCACCACCAAGTCCCACGTCTCGCGCCTGCTCACCAAACTGGGCGCCCGTGACCGGGTCCAGCTCGTGATCACCGCGTACGAGACGGGGCTGGTCGAACCGTACTGAGCCCTCACACACCGCGCGTACGCCGGCGTCGACGGCCTCCGTCGAGTCCAGATACCCCTCCTCCTGGACGAACATCTCGCCGATCTCGTACCGGCACCACTCGCGCCACTCCTCGGCGAAGCCGGCGCGCTCGCGCAGCCAGGCGAGCGGTACCGCGGGGAAGTGGGCCCGTACGACGCGGTCGCCGCGCACATGGAGTTCGGCCGCGATCATCAGGCCGCTCTCCGCGTCGATCCCAAGGACCTGTGTGCCGCGGAGACCGTACCCGATCTGGGTCCGACACCGGGTGAACACCCGGTTCAGGGGCGCGCGGTGGTGAAAACACCCTGGGCACAGTGGGGAAAGCCCCCGGTGGGGAACGGTGACTGGCAGGCTGTTTCGGCCGGACCGCCGTTCCCAGACTTGTGTGCATGACGATTTCCACCGACACCACCGACACCACCGAAACCGCCGGCACTCCCGAGACCGCCGAGACCGCTGACACCTCTGTCGCGGCCGGTGCCCCTGCCACCCGCTCCTGTACGTCCGGCGACGGCGGCGGCAGCGACTTCGCCCGGTTGTCCCGGCGCATCACCGAGGCGGGTCTGCTGGAGCGGTGCCCCGGCTACTACACGGCACGGCTCGGTCTGGTGATCGCGCTGCTGGCGGCCGGCTGGGGGACCTTCCTCGCGCTCGGCGACACGTGGTGGCAGCTGGCGGTGGCCGCGTTCCTGGCGTTGGTGTTCGGGCAAGTGGCCCTGGTGGCCCACGACCTGGCGCACCGGCAGGTCTTCGGAAGTGCCCGCAGGAGTGAGATCTGGGGGCGGCTGTTCGGCAATCTCGGGATCGGCATGAGCTATGGCTGGTGGATGAACAAGCACACCCGCCATCACGCCAACCCCAACCACGAGGAGCTCGACCCCGATGTCTCCCCGGACATCCTGGTGTGGTCCACCGAGCAGGCGCGCAACAGCCGGGGGCTGGCACGGCTCATCGGCGGGCACCAGGCGCTGCTGTTCTTCCCGCTGCTGACGCTGGAGGGGTTCAATCTGCATGTCTCCAGCGTCCGGGCGCTGCGCTCGCCGTCGATGAAGAAGCGGTCGCTGGAAGGGGTCCTGCTCTTCCTGCACATCGCGACCTACGTGTCGGCGCTGTTCCTGGTGCTCTCCCCCGGCAAGGCGGTGGCGTTCCTCGCCGTTCACCAGTGCCTGTTCGGTGTCTACCTCGGCTGCACCTTCGCGCCGAACCACAAGGGCATGCCCACCCTCACCGGTGACGACCGGCCGGACTTCCTGCGCCGCCAGGTCCTCACCTCCCGCAATGTGCGCGGCGGCCGGCTCACCGACGTGATGCTGGGCGGGCTCAACTACCAGATCGAACACCACCTGTTCCCGAGCATGCCCACGCCGCATCTGCGCCGTGCCCAGGTCGTCGTGCGCCAGTACTGCGCCGGGATCGGGGTGCCGTACCACGAGACCGGGCTCATCCGCTCCTACCGCGAGGCCCTCACCCACATGCACCGGGTGGGAGAGCCCATCAGGCGGCAGCGGAGGGCATCCTGACGACCCATCAGGCGAGATGGGGTGAGGCCGCCGGGACGCCGGCAGGTCAGTCGGCCCGCACGGGACGACCGGAGTCCGTCTCCGTCACGGGCCGAACGGCCCTGTGCGGGCCGGGCGATGCGGCCGCGACGACCATATCGTCCTGCTCCTCCGGGACGAAGACGGCCTCCCCGGTCGGCGCCTTCTTCGCACGCGCGGTGTCCAGCGCGCCCTCCCAGCGGGCCACGGCGAAGGCGGCCACGCAGTTGCCGAGGAGGTTGGTGGTCACGCGCATCGAGTCCATGACGCGGTCCACGCCGAGCAGCAGGGCGACGGCCCCGGCGGGGATGACCCCGAGCGCGGAGGCGGTCGCCGACAGGGCGAGGAACGCTGAACCCGGCACGCCCGCCATGCCCTTGCTGGTGAGCATGAGCATCAGCACGACGGTGATCTGCCGGCCGATGGTGAGGTGGACGCCCACCGCCTGGGCCATGAACAGCGTGGCGACGGAGAGGTAGATCGAGGCGCCGTCGAGGTTGAAGGAGTAGCCGGTGGGCAGCACGAGGCCCACGGCGTCGTCGCGGCAGCCGGCGTGCCGCAGCTTCTGCATCATGCGGGGCATGACCGTCTCGCTGGAGGCGGTGCCCAGGGCGAGCACCAGCTCCTCACGGGTGTAGCGGACGAACTTCCACAGGCTCAGCCCGGTGAACGCCTTCAGCGCCACCGCGAGCAGGGCGAGGAACAGCACGGCGACGCCGTAGCAGACCGCGATGAGCTTGCCGTACGTCGACATGACGCCCAGGCCGTACGGGCCGACCAGGTGGGCGGTCGCGCCGAAGACCGCGAGGGGCGCGAGCCGCATGACGAAGCCGACGACCGCGAAGACGACCTCCTGCGCCTGCTCGACGGCCGGCAGGATCGCGGGCACCTTGGTGTGCCCGAGGTGCAGCAGGGCCGCCCCCACCAGGCAGGCCAGGACGAGGACTTGGAGCAGGGAGTTCTCGGCGAACGCCCCCACCGCGCTCTCGGGCAGCGAGTGCAGGACGAACTGGCCGGTGGACGGCAGGGATCCGCCGCCGGTCTTCGTGTCGACGGCCGAGGCGTCGAGCCGGGACGGATCCACGTGCATGCCCGCGCCGGGCCGGACGAGGTTGCCCGCCACCAGGCCGATCAGCAGGGCGAACGTCGTCGCCACCTCGAACCAGAGCAGCGCCTTGACGCCGATGCGGCCGAACGCCCGCAGGTTGCCGGCCTTGGCGATGCCGGTGACCACCACGCAGAACACCAGGGGTGCGATGACGGCCTTGATCAGCCGCACGAACCCGTCACCGAGCAGCTGGACTGCGGTGCCCACGTCGGGCCAGAGGCGCCCGACGACGACTCCGAGCACCAGGGCACAGGCCACCTGGGCGAACAGCGAGGTGTGCAGAAGGCGCAGGGCGCGTCGCGGCAGGGGCGGTACGGACAGCGACACAGGCATCCTCCGAGCCATGGTTCCGCTATGCGGAAGACGCATTCCGATGGATGCCCGTAACTATGGATCAAGACACGACTCCACAGAAGTCCACGAGCCCAGGCCGTGGAAATCCTGGATGTTCGTCCAAGCTCCGGCCGTCGCGCGAACGGTCAGGCGGCGGCGAGGAGTTCGAGGGTGTCGATCACGCGGTTCGAGAAGCCCCATTCGTTGTCGTACCAGGCGACCACCTTGACGTGCCGGCCGTCGACGCGGGTGAGGGCCGAGTCGAAGATCGAGGAGGCCGGGTTGCCGGTGATGTCGGAGGACACGAGCGGGTCCTCGGAGTATTCGAGGATCCCGGCCAGCGGGCCCTGTGCCGCGGTGCGGTAGGCCGCCAGGACGTCGTCGCGGGTGACGTCGCGGCGGACGGTGGTGTTGAGTTCGACGAGGGAGCCCACGGGGACCGGCACCCGGATGGAGTCGCCGGACAGCTTGCCGTCGAGGCCCGGCAGCACGAGGCCGATCGCCTTGGCGGCGCCGGTCGTGGTCGGCACGATGTTCACGGCGGCGGCACGGGCGCGGCGGGCGTCGCGGTGCGGACCGTCCTGGAGGTTCTGCTCCTGGGTATAGGCGTGCACGGTCGTCATGAACCCGTGCTCGATGCCGGCGAGTTCGTCCAGCACGGCGGCCAGCGGCGCGAGCGCGTTGGTGGTGCAGGAGGCGTTCGAGACCACGGTGTGCAGGGCCGGGTCGTAGACGTCCGTGTTGACGCCGTAGGCGAGTGTGACGTCGGCGCCGTCCGAGGGCGCGCTGACGAGGACCTTGCGGGCACCCGCGTCGAGGTGGGCGCGTGCGGCCTTGGCCGAGGTGAAGCGGCCGGTCGACTCCAGCACGGTGTCCACGCCGAGGTCGGCCCACGGCAGTCGGGCCGGTTCGCGCTCGGCGAGCACCCGGATGCGGCGGCCGTCCACGACGAGGTCGTCCCCGTCGGCGGTCACCGGGCGGCCGAGCCGGCCGGAGGTGCTGTCGTAGGCGAGGAGCCGGGCCAGGGCGGTGGGTTCGGTGAGGTCGTTGACGGCGACGACTTCGAGGGCGCTGTCGCGCTCCAGCAGCGCGCGCAGCACATTGCGTCCGATGCGGCCGAATCCGTTGATGGCGATGCGCGTCACGGGTGGTGTCCCTCCGGTTGATCACTGCGGGTCATCACCAGCGTCGCGTGCGACGTCCGGCCGTGGCAGTGTCCGCAGCGCCATGGTTCGCAAGGATCGCGCCACACTCCGCGTCACTCCGCTCTCGCGGTGCTCGTCGCCCAGGCTCCCGTCCGGTCATTCGCCCCGGGTGAAGGTGCGCCGGTACTCGCTCGGGGTGGTGCCGAGGATCTGCTGGAAGTGCAGGCGCAGATTGGCACCGGTGCCGAGTCCGACGTCGACGGCGATCTGCTCGATGCCGCGCTCGGAGCGTTCCAGCAGTTCGCGGGCCAGGTCGACGCGGGCGCGCATGACCCACTGCATCGGTGTGTAGCCGGTGTCCTCCACGAAGCGCCGGGAGAAGGTGCGCGGGGAGACGGCCGCGTGCCGGGCCAGCACGGCGAGGCTGAGGGGCTCGCCGAGCCGGTGCAGGGCCCATTCGCGGGTCGCGGCGAACCGTTCGCCGAGCGGCTCGGGCACGCTGCGCGGCACGTACTGGGCCTGGCCGCCGCTGCGGTAGGGGGCGGCGACCAGGCGCCGGGCGGCGTGGTTGGACGCGGCGACGCCCAGGTCGCCGCGGAGGATGTGCAGGCACAGGTCGATGCCGGAGGCGGCGCCGGCCGAGGTGAGGACGCTGCCCTCGTCGACGAAGAGCACGTTCTCGTCCACCTGGATCAGCGGATGCCGGGCCGCGAGTGCCCGGGTGTAGTGCCAGTGCGTCGTCGCGCGCCGGCCGTCGAGGAGACCGGTGGCGGCGAGGGCGAAGGCGCCCGTGGAGATGGCCGCGAGGCGCGCACCCCGGGCGTGGGCGGCGCGCAGCGCGTCGATGACGGCCTGCGGCGGGTCCTCGCGGTCCGGGTGCCGGTAGCCGGGGAGGAAGACGATGTCAGCCCAGACGAGGGCGTCGAGGCCGTGGGCGACGTGGTACGACAGCCCGTCGCCGCCGGTCACGAGCCCGGGCGCCGCGCCGCACACCCGCACCTCGTACGGCATGCTCGCCCGGGTCGTGAACACCTGCGCGGGGATGCCGACATCGAGCGGCTTCGCGCCGTCGAGCACGAGGACGGCGACGCGGCGCAGACGGGAGGCGGACACGGCGACCAGGGTACGAGAGGGGTCCGACGGGGGTGTGAGGGTGCGGGCGGCGGTCGTCGGGTCGGGTGGGGTCAGTCGGCCGTACGGCGCAGGACGAGGCAGGCGAAGCCGAAGACGTCGCGGTAGACGCGCAGCCACTCCTCGCGGTGGACCGCGGCTGCCTCAAGGGCCTCCTCGGCGTCGGGGTCGTCGGGGTGGTCCAGGGCCCAGGACGACAGTGAGCCGGTCCAGGACCACTCGTAGTCGTCCAGTTCCTGACGGGTGCTCACATGGCCGTAGACAGGGGTCCAGCCGTCGGCGACCACCCGGTCCACGGTGGTGGGCAGGTCGGCGAACTCGCCGAGCATCTTGACGGCTTCCTGGCTGGGTTCGCGCTCCCAGATGCCCTCGCCGACGAGGACCCGGCCGCCGGGGGCCAGGTGGGTGCGCGCCGCCGCCAGGGTGGGCAGCAGTCCGCCGAAGGCGTGGGTGGCGCCGACGCTCAGGACGAGGTCGTAGGCGTCGGCGGCGCGGAAGACGGCGGCGTCCTCGCGGTGCAGGGTGAGGCGGTCGTACACGCCGAGTTCCCTGGCGCGCTCGGCTGCCCGGGTCAGCGCGCCCTCGGAGAGGTCCACACCGTCCGCGCGGACGCCGGGGTAGTCGGTCAGGGCGCGCACGAGCCATTCGCCGGCGCCGCAGCCGAGGTCGAGGACTCGGGCGTCCGCGCGGTGGAGGCCGCGCTGGAGGAGCCGGTGCACCGAGTCGTCGCACAGGGGCGCGGCGATCGGGTGGTCCGCGTGGGCGCGGCGGGAGATCAGATCACGGTTCACCCCGGGAGCATGCCAGCAGGCCCCGCCCGTTCCGCAACTTGGTTGTGGAGATCACCCGTTGGTGTGCCCGCTGACGGAAGAGGGGCCGGTCGTCAGGCCGGCTCCGTCAGGTCCCGCAGGGCCGCGAAACAGGCGTCGGCCAGCTCCCCCACCTGGTGGCGGGTCAGCAGACGGCGCGGGAAGGTCCAGGTGACCCGTTCGGGCCCGGTGCCGCCGTCCGGTGTCACGGCGGACACTTCGAGCAGATGCGTGAGCGGCATCCCGGGGTCGCCGCCGCTGCCGACGGCCGGGCCCTCGGGCACCGGCGACCAGTCGGCGTCGGGTGAGCAGTCGAAGCGGCCGAGGTAGTTGAAGATGATCTGGCGGCCGGGCAGCCGGGCGAGGACGGGCTCGGTCTCGGGGCTGAGATAGCGCAGGAGCCCAAACCCGAGGCTCTTGTCCGGCATGCGGTCCAGCCGCCGCTGCACGGCGTCCGGGCTGTCGCCGGGCTCCAGGCGGACCGGGAACATGCTGGTGAACCAGCCGACGGTGTGCGTCAGATCGAGATCCTCCGCGATCTCCTCGCGGCCGTGTCCCTCGACATCGACGAGGAAGGACGCGTCCCGTACGGCGGCCGGATCCCCGGGGAAGTGTGCCGTGCGCCAGGCGGCCACCGCCCGGCCGAGGGCCGCGAGCAGCACCGCGTTGACTCCGGTGCCGAGCGCGGTGGGCACCTGGGTGAGCACGGCAGCGGTCGGCTCGGGGTCCAGGACCCGGGTGACGGCCACGGGTTTGGGGGTGCCGGTGGAGCCCGAGGTGTCGATGACGTAGGCGAGGTGCGCGGGCCGGACGGGTGTGGTGCGGTCCTCGTCCGTGGGGGTCGGTCGCGGGCCGGACGTCGTGGGCGCCCTCCGGCGCCGGAAGGTTGCTCCGGGTGAGGGCGGGCGTCTCGGGCAGGTCGATGTGCGGGGCGGTCAGCAGCAGTTCCGGGCGGGCGTCGGTGAGGACCGTGGCGAGACGTGCCACGGGGTAGCCGATGTCCAGGGACGGCACGACCGCGCCCGTCCTCAGCACGGCCAGCACCGCGACGATCAGCTCGGCCGACCGGTCCAGGGCCGCCGCGACGACGTCCTCGGGGCCGACTCCGGAGGCGATGAGGCGGTGGGCGAGCCGGTTGGCGCGCGTTGAGGTCGCCGCAGGACATCTTGTCCGGGCCGAACCGTAGCGCGACGGCACCGGGGCGCCGCCGCGCCCAGACCTCGAAGAGCATGTCGAAGGGGAGCGACAGAGCGGCCGCGGGGCCGGTGAGGGGCATGGGGTCGGTGAGGGGCATGGGGTATCGGTGAGGAGCACGGGGCCGGTGAGAAGCACGGGGCCGGTGCGCGGCATCGGGCCGTCCTCCTCGCTCGGCAGGCCGTGCGGGCTGTTGCACCGGTCCGACCCGGCGGCGGCAGTCTCCCCGGGGCCGGTGGCAGCGGCCTTCCGGCGGTCGGTGGCAGGAGTCTTCCGGAGGTCGGGGGCGGTCGTCGCGAGGCGGTCCTGGGTACGCCGGAGGATCTCCCGGGGCCCGCTCGGCGGTTCCTGCGGACCTTCGGGCATGACCGCGACCTCACCGCGCGCCGGGAGGAGCCGACGGCGTCCCGGTGTCCGCCCGGGCGTGCCGGTCCATCTCCCTTCTCAGGGACGCGGGGCGCATGTCGGTCCAGGTGCGGTCGACGCAGTCGAGGCACACGGCGCGCGGCGCCGGGCCGTGGGCCGTGGCCCAGCCCGCCGGGACGTCGACGCCGACGGGCCCGAGCGAGTACTGCTCCTCGTCGTCGACCAGGACCAGGAACTCGCCCGCCTCGTCGTCGAAGGGGTTCTCCACCGGTTGTTCTCCCCGGAGACGTGAACAGCCCTGCTGATGCGGCACATTGGGGGAACCCGACACCTTCGGGCCCCCGTGGCTCTTGGTCGGGCGGCCGGCGCACTCGCTTGTCACGGTACCGGACCGGCCGTTGGGCTCGCTGCCGTTCGCCGAGGGCCCGGTAGGCCGCCCGGGTGCCCGTCCAGGCCGTACACCGTCCGCAGCAGCGCATGGGGGACGGCCGTGTCGAGCGGGGTCGCCCCGGCCGGTGCCGGGTCCTGGACCGTCGTGGGTAACAGCAGTAACCGGGCGGCCAGTTCGGTCGCGAGGAGCCGGGCCGTCGCTTCCGGGTCCGCCGGCCGGACACCGCCCGGGCCGGCGGTGAGGGCGGCGACGACGGGTACACGGCCGTCCGCGAGGAGCACACGCAGCACACCCGTATCGGCCACGACGTCGTCGGACGCCGTACGGGTCAGCGTGCCGCCGTCCTCGCCCGTGATGCCGACGGCGAGGGGGCCATGGGCGTTGACGCGGCCGACGAGCCGGGGCTGCACCAGGCCCGCGGCCACCCGGCGCAGCGCGGTGCCCCGGTCCTCGCCTGGGTACGGTGCGACCGGCTCGGCTCCGGCGTCGTGCACGACGACCGGCCGGGCACCGTGGTAGCGCAGGAGCGCCAGGTCCTCGGCGAACGCCTCGCCGAGGGGGCCCGGTTCGAGGACGCGCGGGCCGGCGACGACGACCACCACGGCACCGTACAGGCGGCCGATCTCCGGCAACGCGGCCACGAGTGCCCGCACGCCCCCGCCCGCGTCCCGTTCGGTGCCGTCGTCCGCCTCGCCGGTGCGGGCCCTGTCCCTGCTCAGGAGCCGGTCCTGCGGTGCAGCACGCCGTCGCTCCAGATCCGGTCGACCTTGCCCCAGCTCATTGCGGAGGCGACGTCCGGGAAGAAGCCGTGGCCGTTGAGGTTGGCGCTGGTGTTGCACAGGACGGGAACGCCGCTCAGCCGGTGGTAAACGGTCAGCACCTCGGCCAGCAGCGGGGCGTCGTCCGCGGAGACCGTCTGGAGCCGGGCCGTGCCGTCGAGGTGGACGACCGCGGGGATCCTGTCGAGCCATGCGGGCCGCACCTCGTGCTCGAAGAGCATGTACGGGTCCGGAGTCCCGGGGGCGAAGACGGCGGGGGCCTCGTCGACGAGGCAGATCGGGGCGACCGGACGGTAGTGCTCGCGGCCCTTGATCCGGTTGAGTTCGTCCTTCATCGCCGCGCTGGTGGGGGCGGCGAGGATGCTGCGGCCGCCGAGCGCACGCGGGCCGAGTTCGGCGCGCCCGTCAAGGACGACGACCGGCGCGCCCGACTCGTGCAGTTCCTGGGCGAGTTGGGCAGGCGTGCAGGCGGTCGCGGTCCAGCCGTCGGGGGTCTGCGCGCCGGTCTGCAGTTCCGGGCCGAGCCGGACGTGCCAGTCGACGGGGCGCAGTCCCTCGTACTGGGCCCGGCCGAGCACGGTGGCCCCGATCGCGGAGCCTGAGTCGTTGGGGAACGGCGGCACCCAGACGTCCGCGAACTCGGGCAGGGAACGCAGGGCGCTGTTCCACTTGATGTTCAGGGCGCAGCCGCCGGCGAAGCAGAGGTTCCAGGGCCCCGCGCCGCGGGCGGTGCGTACGGTGCGGGCGATGCGCTCCAGGAGCAGTTCCTGGAAGAAGGCGTGCACGCTGGCGAGTACGTCCTCGTCGGAGACACCCTGCGACTCCACACGCTCGCGCACGGCGTGGAAGAAGGCGTGCACGGGTGGCACGGACGGCTCGAAGAGGCTGCCGTAGCCGCCGACGGTGCGACGGTACTCGACGGACTCGGGCAGGTCGCTCTCGAAGATCCGGTGGAACTCCTCGCGCAGCGCGGCGAGTGCGGCCTCGCGTGGCTGTCCGAGGGCGATGTACGCCATCAGTTTCCCTGCCACGGACAGGTCGTCGACGGTGGGTGACTGGACGGTACGGCGGAACGGGCCGAAGTGGTGGCCGGCGATGGCGTAGGCGTGGCCGAGCAGCGGGAAGAGCGCGCCGAGGTTCTCCACACCGGTCTCGGGGTCCAGCCAGTACAGGCGAGGGAAGAGTCCGCCGTCCCAGACGAGCACGAACGACGGTTCGCCGCGGCGGGCGAAAGGGCTGGAGCAGTATGCGCTGGCGAGATGTCCCGCGGCATGGGCGTAACTGGTGTAGGCGTAAGAACGGCCGTCCATCGGGAACTCGCCCGACGCGCCTGGTCGGGCCGGATCGGGGCAGGCCGCCGATTCCCGGTAGGGGCCGACGGTGAGTTCGACCGGGACCGAGGAGCTGAGCAGCGAAACCACTCCGGTGACATCGCCGTCCCAGCCGTCCACGACCCATTCGTCGACGTCCTGCGGTTTGTATCCGAAATCGGCGAGGATCCCGGGGATCTGACGGAAGTCGGAGACCGTGCTGTACCTCGCGCCGTTGCCGATCTTTTCCATCTCGACGCTGAAAACGAGGCGATCGTCATCGAGCAGGGCCACCGCTCCGTCGTGTGTGAGCTTGAGACCGCAGATAATCAACTTCTCACTCCCTGATCACCTTGGCAGAACAGCCGGTCCCGCATTCCCGGGCTGCCGAAACCGAAGAGAAAGCGCTTTCGCGCTCTGCTCGAACTCACATCCGCCAGGATTCCTGGATGTATCGCGAAAACGCTTCCGGCCGAGACCCGCGCGTCACGACGCATCGGCGCCGCCGGACGCACCCGGGTCACCGCTGCGGCTGCCCGCGAATCCCAGCCCGAAAGGCTGCTCCGCGGGCATGAGTTCGATCATGTTGATGTTGACGTGCGGGGGCTGGTCCAGGCACCACGCGACACTCTGCGCCACGTCGTCCGCCGAGAGCGGGGTGAGTCCGTCGTAGAGCGCCTCCGCCCGCTCCAGGTCCCCCTCGTAGCGGACCCGGGCGAATTCCGTCTTCGCCATGCCGGGGGCGACACAGCTGACCCGGACGCCGGTGCCCTGGAGGTCGACGCGCATGTTCAGGGACAGTTGGTGCACGAACGCCTTGGTGGCGGCGTAGACGTTCCCGCCCATGTAGGGGTATTCGGCGGCGATGGAGCCCACGTTGACCACGTGACCGGAGCCGCGGCCGACGAGGCGGGGCAGCACGGCCTCGGTCAGGTTGAGCACGCCGGTGATGTTCGTGTCGATCATTTCGCGCCAGTGGGCGGCGACACCCTGCTGTACGGGGCCGAATCCCCTGGACAGACCCGCGTTGTTCACCAGCACCGAGATATCGCGGTATTCGTCCGGCAGTTCGGAAACCGCGCGGCCGACCGCGTTCCGGTCCCTCACATCGGCGACGACAGGGAGAATGGCTCGATATGGATCCTCTTCCGCGAGCGCTTCGAGGCGTTCCGCACGGCGAGCGAGGGCAATCACACCGAACCCTCCGGCCGACAGCACCTGCGCGATCCGCGCGCCGAACCCGGACGAGGCCCCGGAAACCAGCGCGATACCCCGGCATTCCCTGGCATCCGACATATCCCCCCTCGTTCCCCCTGCACGGATCGCAGAGTTTCACGTGCGCACGCACCCCAGGTCAAGGGCGCCTTTTCGCAACCGGAAGAGGGCGGGTTCCCCGCACGGCCGGTCGGCAGCGGCAGCACATTTCGAGTCAAAAACTCTTCAGGATAAGGAAGAAGAAGCGCTCACATCATGAACACCCGTAACTCCTTGCCAGTCAAGCATGACCTCACACAAGTCGTGCCTGTGACGCACGTCACAGGTACGCTCTATGGCGACCCGTTGGAGATCATGACTACAGTCGAAAGCTAAGTCCCAGCAAAAAGCTCGAAATCCCGAGGCGAATACGGGCAGATATCACGCCCGAAGCGCCCGGGTCGAAAGCCTCGCGGGAAACGGGTGAGCAGGCCGGCCCCGCTGTGTGCGACCGTCGCCTGTGCCACGCCGCCCTCTCTCGTCAGGCCCGAATCCCCTCTCCGGCGCGGGCCCGACCCGGATTTCGATCACAGCCTCATGAGCCGACCCCCGTCTGACCACCGGCCTCGACTCGCAAGGGAACGCAGAGTGCCCGTCATCCAGAAACGTCACCTACGCGCGTCCGTCGTAGCCCAGCCACTGCTGCACCGCTGGTATGCCTGGCCCTATCTGCTGGCCCCCCACACCGGGGCGCTGAACCTGCGCGAACGGCTGCTGCCCATCCTCCGCAACTACCTGCTGTCCCCCGCCCTGCACCGGAGCGCCCTCGCCGATCCGGCCCGTTACGGCGGCCCGTTCCTCGACCCCGGCGACGCGGGCGCCGCCGAGGTGGAGTCGCTGCTGGAGACGACCGAGCGCGACGCGGCGGCACGGCTCGCCCTCGCGGACGACATCGACCGGCTGCGCGCCCTGCTGGCGGAGCACGCCACGGGCGGCGCGCTGGAGGCGCTGTACCCCCAGGTGCCCGAATCCCTGCGCGGCTGCGTCGAGTTGGTCTACGACCTCGCCAACCGCCCCTCCTTCCGCTTCTTCGAGCCACTGCTGTACCGCTCGGCCGCGTTCGAGGAGCACGGCCAGACCCTCTCGTTGACCGCCGTCCCGCCCCGCGGCCAGCCCTTCGTCTACGGCAGCCCCGTGCTGCCCGGCACCGGCAGGCTCGACATCGGAGTGCCGTTCCGCGCCGACGTGTGGGACGACGTCTTCGCCGCTCGTCTCCAGCCGGTGGACACCGGCGAACTGGCCGAACGGCTGGGCCTCGACACCGGCGCGGCGGCCCGTTTCGAGGATCTCTTCCACGACCGGGCCCCGCACCCGTACCCCGCGGTTCCCGAAGGCCGGGTCCGCATGCGCTACTTCGGGCACGCCGCTGTCCTGATCGAGACCTCGACGGGTTCCGTCCTGCTGGACCCGCTCATCGGCTACTGCGACGACGGGCACGAGCACTTCACCGTGGCCGACCTGCCGCACCACATCGACGCCGTCGTGATCAGCCACTTCCACTCGGACCACTTCTCGCTGGAGACCCTGCTCCAACTGCGCACCCGCATCGGCACGATCGTGGTGCCCCGCGCCTCCGGCGGCACGCTCCAGGACCCCAGCCTGCGGGTGATGCTCCAGGCTCTGGGCTTTCCCCGGGTGGTGGAGCTGGGCGAGCTGGAGACCCACCCGGCGGCCGAGGGAATCGACGTCGTCGCGCTGCCCTTCCTCGGGGAACACGCCGACCTCGACATCCGCACCAAGATGGTCCCGCTGGTCCGCGCGCTCGGCCGGTCCTTCATGTTCGCCACCGACATCACCCCGGTCGAACCCGCCCTCTACGACCGGGTGCGGGACATCGCCGGCGAGGTGGACGCTCTCTTCGTCGGACTGGAGTGCGTCGGCGCGCCGTTGGGCTGGCTCTACGGCCCGCTGATGGAGGTCAAGCTGTCCCGCGAGCACAACAAGGCGCGCCGCCTGAAGGGTTCGGACGCGACCCTGGCCGACCGGCTGGCCCGGCAGGTGGGCGCGCGGCATGTCTACGCGTACGCCATGGGCCTCGAACCATGGCTCAAACACCTCACCGGCTCCGAGTACGACGCCGCGTCCGAACCGGTGCGGCAGAGCCGGGTGCTGGCGGAGTTGTGCGAGCGACGCTCGGTGGGCTCGGAGCTGCTGCACCGGCAGGCCGAACGGGCCTGGCCGGCCGCCGGGCGCCGGTCCTGAGCAGGCCGGGCTCCCGTCGATGAGCGACTCCACCGCCGCCGGACGCCCGCTGAGCGGGCGCGAACTGGTGCGCCCGCGGCCCCGGCCTGCGGCGCACACGGTCCTGTACTGCCTCCCGCACGCCGGCGGCGGCGCCTCGGCCTACCGGGACTGGCCGGATGCCCTGCCCGACTGGGTGGAGGTGGTGGCCGTACAGCTCCCCGGGCGCGAGCACCGCGTCGCCGAGTCCCCGTGCGTCGATCCGGCCCGGCTGGCGGCGGCCGTCCGCGCCGATGCCGTCCGGCACGCACGGCCGTACGCCGTGTTCGGGCACAGCATGGGCGCCCTGCTCGGCTTCGAGGTCGCGCGCCTGCTGTGCGCCGACGACGGGCTGCGCGCTCCCGCGCTGCTGGCCGTCTCGGGGCTGGACCACCCCGCGTCGGAGCGGATCCGCCCGGCGCTGTCCAGGCTGCCCGAGCCCGAACTCGTTGACTGGATCGCTGGGTTGGGCGGGTCGCCCGCCCAGGCCCTGGCCCACCCGCAGCTGCTGGAGCTGCTGCTGCCCGCGCTGCGGGCCGATCTCCGGTGGCTGGAGGACCACACGTACCGGCCGGGTCCCCGGCTGCCGTGCCCGGTCTCGGCGTTCGCGGGCGAGCGGGACGACCGGGTCACGCTGCCGGGCCTTGAGGCCTGGGCCCGGGAGACGACCGAGACGGCGACCGTACGGCGCTACCCCGGCGGCCACTTCTGCACCGTCGAGCAACTGTCCGCCCTCGCCCACGACCTGGCGGGCGATCTCGCCGAGGCACTGGACACGGCGGAGGCGGTGCGGTGAGCGCAGGTCCACAGCGCTGGCTGATGGAGTGGCAGGCGCCCGCGTCGGCGCCGCTGCTGCTGGTGTGTCTGCCGCACGCGGGCTCCGGAGCCGTCCAGTTCCGTGCCTGGCAGGAGTTCGCCGGCCCCGGGATCGGCGTGGTCGCCGTACAGCTGCCCGGGCGGGAAAACCGGTGGCGGGAGGAGCCCGCGACGCGCGCCGAGGACGTCGTCGAGGCGCTCGTTCCCGCACTGGCCGCGCGGCTGGACCGCCCTTACGTGGTGTTCGGGCACAGCATGGGCGCCCTGCTCGGGTACGAGGTGGCCCGTGCCCTCGGCAGCCGGTCCGGGCAGTGGCCGCTCGCCCTCGTCGCGTCCGCGTGCCGGGCGCCGGACGACCAGGGGGAGCCGACCGGGGCCGCCGGTCGCAGCGACCGCGACCTGGTGGCCGAGCTGGCCGCGGACGGTGCCGTCCCCGAGCACGTCGTGACCAACGACAAGCTGGTCTCCCTCCTGGGCCGCCCGCTGCGCGCCGACCTCACGCTGTGCGATCGCTATCTGCCGCCGGCCACGCTCCGGCGGCTGCCGTGTCCCGTCCACGCCTGGCGCGGCAGCGCGGACCTCGGCGTCACCGACGGGCACGCCCGGCGCTGGCGCGCCTGGTCCGCCGTACCGGGCGGCCTGCGCCGGTTCGACGGCGGACACCTGTACCACCTCGGCCGTCCGGCCGAGGTCGTGGACGCCCTGTGCCGGCTCGGGGCGGACGCCCTGAAGGCCGCGCCGGAGCCAGCGAAGGAGACCGCCGAGCACTGACCCTGGCCACCGCCGGCCGACGCGGCCGTCCCGTCCCCTCGTCCCCGATCCCCGCGCTCGCCGAGACTCGTCAGAAGGAATCGTGTTGCCGAGGAACAACCCACTGTCAGACGTCGGAGAGCCCGATCTCCGGTCGCCCAGGAAATATCTGCTCTGGCTGCTGCGCCGGCAGGCCGGCACGGCGTCCCTCGGCGTGTTCTGGGGCACCCTGTGGATGGCCAGCATGGGGCTCACCCCGCTGGCCATCGGACGGGCGATCGACGCCATCGCCCGCAAGGACACCGGCGGACTCGTCGGGTGGACCGGCGTCATCGTCGGGCTCGCCCTCGTGACCACCGCCGGCAGCCTGCTGCGGCACCGGTGCGACACCATCGGCCGCCTCAAGGCCAACTACCTGACGATCCGTCTCGTCGCCCGGCAGGCGGTCCGGCTGGGCGTCCGGCTGCGCGACCGCGTGGCCGAGGGCGACGTCGTGACCATCGGTACGGCCGACATCTCCCGGCTCGGGGCGCTGCCCGGCGCGGTCGCCCGCGGCACCGGCAGCGCGGTCACCGTCGTCGTCGTGGCCGTCGTCCTGCTGTCCACCTCCCTGTCTTTGGGACTGCTGGTGCTCATCGGCGTCCCGGTCCTGCTCGCCGGCACCGGTCCGCTGCTCAGCCCGCTGCACAAACGTGTCGGCCGCTACCGCGACCTGGAGGGCGAACTCACCGGCCGGGCCTCGGACATCGTGGCCGGGCTGCGGGTACTGCGCGGCATCGGCGGCGAGAAGGCCTTCGGGGAGCGCTACCGCAAGGACTCCCAGCGGCTGCGGCACGCCGGTGTGGAGGTCGCCAAGGTGGAGTCGGTGCTCCCGGCCGCCGAGGTGCTGCTGCCCGGTGTGTTCGTGGTCGCCGTGGTCTGGGTCGGCGCGCGGCTCGCCGTCGGCGGGCACATCTCCGCGGGTGACCTCGTGTCGGCCTACGGCTACGCGGCGTTCCTGATGCTGCCGATGCGCACCGCGACGTCGGCCGTGCAGGTGCTCGTCGCCGCCGACGTGGCCGCCCAGCGCGTCGTACGCGTGCTCGCGGAGGCACCCGACGCCACCACCGGCACCCGGCCGGCCGAGCTGCCGGACGCGCCCGATCTGGTCGACGCCGAGACCGGTCTGACGGTGCGTCATGGCCGGCTCACCGCCGTCGTGTCCGCGTCCCCCGAGGAGAGCGCCGGCATCGCGGCGCGGCTCGGGCGGTACCGCCCGGGCGAGGTGTCCCTCGGTGAGGTGCCGCTGTCCGCACTGCCGGTGGAACAGGTGCGCCGGCACGTCCTGGTCGCCGAGGACGGCGACACCCTCTTCTCCGGAGTGCTGCGCGACGAACTCGCCTGCGGGCGTACCGAGGAGGAGCTGCGGGCCGCGCTGCACAGCGCCAACGCGCAGGACATCGTCGAGGCGCTGCCCGACGGGCTGGACAGTGTGGTGGCCGAGCAGGGCGCCACCTTCTCGGGCGGTCAGCGGCAGCGGCTGCGGCTGGCTCGCGCGCTCGTCGCGGATCCGCCGGTGCTCGTCCTGGTCGAGCCGACCAGCGCGGTGGACGCGCTCACCGAGGCGGCCGTCGCCGAGCGGCTGCACCGGGCGAGGCAGGGGCGGACCACCGTGGTGATGAGCACCAGCCCGCTGCTGCTGGACCGTGCCGACGAGGTCGCGTTCGTCGTCGACGGCAAGGTGATCGCCACCGGCACGCATCGCGAACTCGCCACCCGGACGCCCCAGTACGCCGCCACCGTCCTGCGGGACGGGACATGACCGACCGCGTTCTCGCCCGATCGATCGCCGCTGTGCGAAGGAGTGCCCCGTGAGTCTCCCGGTCGCCGACGCGCCGGAGGTGCGCCGTCAGGTCCGAAGCCTGGTCAGAGGCCATTTCGGCCTCCTCGGCCGCACCGTCCTCTGGTTCGTGCTCGCCACCGCGTGCGGGCTGGTCGTGCCCGCGCTGCTCGGCCATCTGGTCGAAGGCGTGGAGAAGGGCATCTCCACCACCCGGGTGGACGTCATCGTCGTGGTGATCGCCGGACTGCTGCTGGTCCAGGGCGTGTTCACGCGCACCGCCCGGCTGCTGGGCGCCCGGCTCGGCGAGCAGGTGCTGGCCGACATCCGCGAGGGCTTCGTACGCCGGGTGCTGGCGCTGCCGCTGTCCGCCGTGGAGAAGGCCGGTACCGGTGATCTGCTCACGCGCAGCACCCGGGACGTGGACGCCCTGTCCAACGCCGTACGGATGGGAGCCCCGGCCATTCTCGTGGCGAGCCTGTCGGTGCTGCTCACGTTCGTGGCGCTGCTGGTGACCAGCCCGCTGATGGCGCTGCCGTGTCTGGTGGCGGTCCCCGTGATCTGGGGGTCGACGCGCTGGTACCTCAGGCGTGCGCGCTCCGCCTACCTTGCGGAGGCGGCCAGTTACTCGGATCTGACGCAGGGGCTCGCCGAGACGGTGACGGGTGCGCGTACGGTCGAGGCGCTGGGCCTCGGCGAGCGGCGGCTGTCCCGGACGGACGAGGACGTGCGGCGCTCCAACGCGGCCGAGCGGGGCACCCTTTTCCTGCGCAGCGTGTGGTTCCCCCTGATGGACTTCGGCTACATCCTGCCGGTGGCCTCGACGCTGCTGTTCGGCGGCCTGTTCTACGTGCACGGATGGGTGAGCCTCGGGGAGGTCACGGCGGCCGCGCTGTACACCCGCGCGGTGATCGACCCGCTGGACGAACTGCTGGGCTGGCTGGACGAGTTGCAGGTCGGTGACGCCTCGCTGGCCCGGCTCGTCGGCGTCGGCGCGGCCGTCCCGGAGGCCGTGGGCGGCGGGCGGCGCCCCGAGGACCACCGGCTGGCGGCGGACGGGGTCAGCTACGCCTACCGGACGGGCCACGACGTCGTCCGCGACGTCACCCTGCGGGTGCGGGCCGGGGAGCGGGTGGCCGTCGTCGGGCCGTCCGGAGCGGGAAAGTCGACACTCGGCCGGATCCTCGCCGGTGTCCACGCCCCGCGCGAGGGCTCGGTCACCGTCGGGGACGTACCGGTGGGCGAGCTGCCCCTGGAGGAGCTGCGCCGGCATGTCGCGCTGGTCACGCAGGAGCATCATGTGTTCCTCGGGACGGTGCGCGACAACGTGACGCTGGCGGACCCCGAGGCGGCGGAGGAGCGGGTGTGGAACGCGCTGGACGCGGTCGACGCCGGGGACTGGGTGCGCGAGCTGCCCGACGGGCTCGCCACCGAGCTGGGCTCCGGCGGCCACGAGGTCTCCCCCGGCCAGGCACAGCAACTGGCCCTCGCCCGGCTGGTGCTCGCCGATCCGCACACCCTGGTGCTCGACGAGGCCACCTCGCTGCTCGACCCCCGGGCGGCCCGGCACCTGGAGCGTTCCCTGGCGGCCGTGCTGCGCGGCCGTACCGTCATCGCCATCGCCCACCGGCTGCACACCGCGCACGACGCCGACACGGTGCTCGTCATGGAGGACGGGCGGATCACCGAGCGCGGCAGCCATGACGACCTGGTCACCGCAGGCGGCTCCTATGCCGCGCTGTGGGACTCCTGGCACGGTCCGGCCGCCGATGCCCCGGCCGGCTGAGCACGGCCCGGCCGGGGCGCACCACCCTCCGGAAGCGGGACACGAACCATCGGGAGAGTGACGTGAAACCGGACCCCACCCTGGTAGTCGATGCCGCGGCCGTCGCGACGATCGTCGGCGAGATCGGCATCGGCCCGTTGTACGACCTGGCGATCGAGCGGCTGACCGAGGTGCTCACCTCGGCCGGCCCCGCTCCCGCCGCTCCTCCGGCGCCTTCTCCTCCCGCTCCCGTCGAGATGAAGGCGCGCGACGGATTCCTGCTCACCGCACCCCGGCTGGGTCTGCTGGAATGGATGCCGGCCGTCCGGCACGGGGCGACGGTCTCCATGAAGCTGGTGGGCTACCACCCGCACAATCCGGTCAAGAACCAACTGCCCACGATTCTCTCGACGTTGCTCGCCTTCGACGTCGACTCCGGTCATCTGCGCGCGATCGTGGACGGCACGTTCGCCACGGCCGTCCGCACCGGTGCGGCCTCCGCCCTGGCGACGCGCACGCTGGCCAGGCCCGGCGGCTCGGTGCTGGGCCTCGTCGGCTGCGGCGCCCAGGCGGTGACCCAACTGCACGCGCTCGCCCGGGTGTTACCACTGACCGAGGTGCTGGTGTGTGACAGCGACATCCGCGCGGAGACCACCTTCGCGGCGCGGGCCCGGGTGCCCGAGGGGCTGGTCCGGGTCGCCGAGCCCGCGGAGGTCGAGGAGCGCGCCGACGTCCTGTGCACGGCGACCTCCGTCGCCCCCGCGCACGGGCCGGTGATCCAGGGCACCGCCCTGCGCCCCTGGGCGCACATCAACGCCGTCGGCTCGGACATGCCCGGCAAGACGGAGCTGCCCGTGGAACTGCTGCGGCACGCCGTCGTCGTCCCCGACCACCGCGAGCAGGCCGTGGCCGAGGGCGAGTGCCAGCAGCTGCGTCCGGACGAGATCGGCCCCTGCCTGCCGGACCTGCTGAACGATCCCCGCCGGCAGCGGGAGCTGCGTGGCCTGCGAACCGTCTACGACTCGACCGGGCTGGCCCTGCAGGACCTCGTGATGGTCGAGCTGCTGGAGGAACTGGCCCTCGACGTGGGCGCCGGAGAACGGCTCGTGATCGAGGCGACCGCCCACGACCCACAGGACCCCTACGGGTTCCTGCCCGAATCGGTCACGCGGGCGTGCTGGCCCGCAGAGGAGGTGTGACCCCCCATGTCACAGCACACCGAACCGCCGGCTCCCCCCGACGACTGCGCCCCGCCGGGACATCACCGGGGACCGGTCGTGGACATCGGCGCGCGGACCGCCCTGGACCTGGTGGACCGGGAGACCGCGGCCCGCCCCGACGCCTTCGCGGTCCGCGAGCAGGGCCGCCGGCCCGTGTCGTACGCGGAGCTGGACCGGCTCGCGAGCACCGTGACCGACCGTCTCCTCGGGGAGTTCGGCGTCGGCCGCGGGGACACGGTGCTGATCGCCGCGCGCGCCGGAGTGGACTTCACGGCGGTGGTGCTCGGGACCCTGCGGGCCGGGGCGGCCTATCTGCCGGTGGACATGACCTATCCGCGCGAGCGCATCGAGCAGATCTTCCGCTCCAGCAGCGCCCGGCTGATGGTGCTGGACGACGGCGTGCGCGGCCCCGCCGTCCCGGGCACGGACACGCCGACGACGACGCTCACCCGGCTCCTCGTGGAGTACGCCGATCCACCGCCGCCCCGGCCGCGGATCGCCCCCGAGGACGCGTCCTACGTCATCTTCACGTCCGGCTCGACGGGCGCGCCGAAGGGCATCGTGCAGACGCACCGGACCCTGGCCAACCTGGCCGCCTGGCAGACGGGGGGCTCCGGGCTCGGCCGGGAGCGCCGGGTGCTCCAGTGCGCGCCGCTCACCTTCGACGTGTCGGTCCAGGAGATCTTCTGCACGCTCGCCTCAGGCGGCTGCCTGTGCGTGCCGCGGCCCGAAGTGCGGCGCGATCCACGGGACCTGATGGGCTACATCATCGGTGAGGCCGTCGAGGTCGTGGACTTTCCGCAGTCCCTGATCGACATCCTCATGTCCCTGCCCGTCACGCTCGAAGACGCCCCGGCCCTGCGGCACGTCATCAGCGCCGGGGAGACCGTACGGGTCACACCGGAGCTGTCCGGGCTGCTCACCCGGCGCCCCGAGATCACCCTGCACAACCACTACGGGCCGGCCGAGAACCACATGGTGACCAGCCACTCGGTGAGCGCGTCGAGGGGGAATCTGGAACCGCGCCCACCGGTCGGGTCCCTGGTGTGGAACACCTACATCCGCATCCTGGACGAGGAGTTGGCACCGGTGCCCGACGGCGAGGTGGGCGAGGTGTACATCGGCGGGGTCGGTGTGGCGCGCGGCTACACCGACCCCGGCCTCACCCGGACGGTGTTCGTGGCCGACCCCTTCGTCCCCGGGGCGCGGCTGTACCGCACGCGCGACCGGGGGGTGTGGCGCACCGCCGACGGCACGCTCCAGCTGCTGGGGCGGATCGACGACCTGATCAAGGTGCGGGGCAACGCGGTGGAGCCCCGGGAGCCCGAGACCCGGCTCGCGGCCCTGCCGGGGGTGAAGGACGCGGCGGTGTTCGGGGTGGCGCGGGCGGACGGCGGAACGGAGCTGCACGCGGCGCTCACCGGGGATCCGCCGCTGGCCCAGGAGCTGCGCCGTTCCCTGCTCGCCGTGCTGCCGGACTACATGGTGCCGGTGCGCTGGTGGGTGACCGACGAGCTGCCGTGCTCGGCCAACGGCAAGCTGGACCGCCGGGCCCTGCCGGGCCCGGGAGCCAGACAGCTGGCTGTGGTCCCTCACCAGTCGAACGCCTCGCGGTAGCCCCGCTTCTCGATGCAGTACGTCCGGAACGCCCGGGCCTTGTCGACCATGACTTCGTCCCCGGTGCGCCGGGCGGCCTCCAGGAACCAGTCGAAGGCGGCGGTGACCGGCGCGCGCCGCTCGAAGTGGAGCGCGGCGAACCGGCGGAAGGAGGTGCGCAGGGTGCTCCGGGTCAGCTCCGGTCCGCAGCCGATGAGTTCCTCGATGTCGGCCTCGGTCACCTCGGGGAGATCCATCAGCCGGACGGGTTGCGTCGCGGGGAGGTCGCCGCGGATCTCGACGGGTTCCTCGGCGTCCGCGAAGTCGAGGCAGAGGGAGAGCCGGGCGGGTCCGGCGGCACTGCGAGCCGAATGAGGATGTGTGGTGTGAATTTTCCAGACCTCACCAAGACGGAGGTGGTAGACGAGATTCCCCTCGGAATGCAGGGATTCCTCACTGGTGCGCAGCGGAACCTGCAGCCTGGTGCCCGGTTCGGCGAATTCGAGAAAGTCGACGTGCGGGGCGAGAATTCCGTCATCGAGGCTGAAGATCCGGACCCACTGGAGCCGGTCCAGCGGGAAGTGCTCGGTGACGAGAGACATGACGCCGGGCAGTCGCCGGCCCAGCTCGGTGAGGCTCAGGCGGTCGCCGTGGGGCCGGAACGCGGTGTCGGAATCGGCACCGGAGCCGTTGGCCAGCACGTGGGCCGACCAGGAGCCGAAGGTGAAGGCGTCGTACTCGCCGCCGGGGTCGTGCCGGTCCACGAGCGCCAGCTCGGCTTCCAGGCCGTGGGAATCGATGGGCAATACCGCAAGTCGCTGCGACTTGAGCATGGAGAATTCCCTTCATTGCCGGGCGCGTTGAGACAGCGGAAATCCACTGACTTCCGTTCGCCACCATAACGCTACCTAGACAGGCAATCTGTCAATCCCCGAAAACCCGCCGACCTATCGAGGGGAACCATGACCGATCCGATCCAGGAACTGTGCCTGCTGTTCGCCCGGGCGCTGGAGTTGGAGTACGTGACCGAGGACACGGACTTCTACCTGGCCGGTGGGCACAGTCTGTCCGCGCTGGCGCTCGCCGTGTCCGTCGAGGAGGCGGCGGGGGTTCCGGTGCGGGTGCGCGACATCTTCGAATGCGCCACGCCGAAGCTGCTGGCCGCGCGTCTCGCCGAGGCACGCGCCACCGCGGCCGGCGCCCGTCCCGCGCCGTCGTCGCACCCCGGCCCCGTGCCGGAGTCGGTCCGCTGGCTGTGGCTGGCACGCCAGGGCGAACACGGCGGGACGGGCGCGTACACGGTGCCGTGTCTGCTGCGCGGCGAGGGGGAGGTGGACACCGGGCGACTGGCCACGGCCGTCGCCACGCTGCCCGAGCGCCATCCGGCGCTGCGCACGGTGTTCGTGGAGCGGCAGGGCAGCCCCGAGGCGGTGGTCACCGACCGGGCGGCCCCGCTGGACGTGGTCGATCTGCGCGGCGGCCCCCTCGCCGACGGCACGCTCGAGGGGCTGGTCCACGCACGTGTCGAGGTCCCCTTCGACCTGGCGGAAGGCCCGCTCTTCCGCGCGACGCTCTTCCTGCTCCCCGAGGGCGCCTGGTGGCTGCTGCTGACGGCAGATCACCTGGTGTGCGACGGGCGGTCGTTGCGGATCCTGGCCGCCGAACTCGTCGCGGTGTACGGCGGGTTGTCCGTCCCCGGTCCCCGGTCAGCGCCCGGACCGGGGCGGGTAACGCGTTCACGGGAGGCGTCGCTGGCGTACTGGCGTGCGCTGCTGACTCCGGCGCCGGTGCCGCTGCTGCTGCCCGTGGACCGGCATCGGCGGGGGCGGGCGGGCGCGGTGACGGACACCGTGGTCCTGGACATCGAAGCGCGGCTGGTGGAGCGGCTCCCCGCGCTGGCCGCGGCCGCGCACGCCGGCACCTTCGCGCCGCTCGCGGCGGCCGTGGCCAGTGCGCTGGGCGAGCTGACCGGCAGCACCGACGTCTGCCTCGGCACCCCGGTGGACCGCAGGTCCCTGATCGGCCGGGACGGCGCCGTCGGCTTCCACGTCGCGACGGTCCCGCTGCGGCTGGATCTGTCCGGCCGCGCCGACCCGGCCGCACTCGTGCGCCATGTGGCGGCACGCACGGCGGACGCGCTCGATCACAGCGAGGTCGCCTTCGACGAACTGGTGGCGACCCTCGACCCGCCCCGGGCGCAGGGGCGCGGTCCGTTCTTCGACGTGTGGGTGGCGCTCTACCCGCACATCGACACCGGCCCCGCCGGACCGGGCGGCATCGCACTGCACGGCGGCCCCTTCCTGCTCCGGCAGGGCATGTTCGAGCTGTCGTTCCAGTTCGTCGAGCACGCGCGGGGGCTGCGGCTGTGCCTTCAGTACGACACCGCGCGCTACGACCGTGACACGGCCGAGCAGGTCGCCGGCCTCGCCCTCGCCGAACTCGGCCGCATCGCCGGGGAACCCGGGGCACCGCAGCCGCCTTCGGAGCCCGCGCCGGCACCTGCCTTCCAGGGCTTCCGTTTCGACACGTGACCGTCGCCCCGCCCTTACGCCTCCCCCTCCTCCTCCCCTTGCGACAGGAGACGCACATGACCACGATCCCGGACACCCTCCCGCTGACCGAACTCCGGCTGACGCCCGACGAGGCCGCCGAGACGGCCCGGCTGACCGGGAGCCTCGCCCGGGACCACCCCGCGGCGGACGGCGAACGCCTGCTGGAGGAACTGCCGTTGCTGGCCTCCCGGCTGCCCGAGCGGGTCCGCCGGTTCCTGCGTGCCTTCCAGCTGGACCGGGCGGGCGGGTACTGCGCGATCAGCGGTCATCTGGTGGACGACGAGCGGATCGGCCCCACTCCGGCGCACTGGCGCGACGAGCGGGTCCATCCCGAACTGCCGGAGGAGATCCTGCTGTTGCTCTACGCCGCTCTGCTCGGCGAGCCCTTCGGCTGGGCCACCCAGCAGGACGGGCACCTGGTCAACGACGTGTTCCCGGTCAAGGAGTACGAGACCCTGCTGCTCGGCACCGGCAGCCGGACCGCGCTCACCCTGCACACGGAGGACGCCTTCCATCCGTACCGGGCGGACTACATCGTCCTGGCCTCGCTGCGCAATCCGGACGGCGTGCCCGTGACGGTGGCGGAGGCCGACTTCACCACGCTGCCCGCGGACGTGCTGGACGTGCTCTTCGAGAGTCGGTTCCGGATCATCTCCGACGACTCCCACCTGCCGCACAACAACACCGTCAGCACACCGGAGGACCGCCGGATCTTCGCCGGCATCACGCGCCTGATCGCCGGACTCGGCCTGGTACCCGTGCTGTTCGGCTCCCGGACGGATCCGCTGCTGTGCTTCGACGCCACCCACATGTCACCGCCCGAGGACGATCCGCAGGCGGTACGCGCCTTCGCCGCCGCCCACGGGCTGCTCACCCGCGCCGCACGCCCGTGTGCGCTGGAGCCGGGCACATTCGTGTTCCTCAACAACCACCGGGTGGTGCACGGCCGCGAGGCCTTCACGGCGCGCTACGACGGCACCGACCGCTGGCTCAAGCGGGTGAACATCACCCACGACCTGCGCAAGTCACGGAGTCTGCGGCGGTCCGTGGGGACCCGGCTGATCGGCTGAGGCGGATCCGGCCGTGACGGCTGCGCGCCGAGGCAGGTCTCCCGGGTTGTCGGGCCGGGTGCCCGGTGCACCCGGCCCGGGGTCACGACCGGGTGGCCGCGGCCGCGCGGCAGACCCCGGCCACCGTGGGCTCGGCGAAGAAGTCGTCCAGCTCCACCCGCAGTCCGGCCCGGTTCTCCAGCTCGACCAGGAGCAGCGCGGCGGCCAGGCTGTGGCCGCCCAGGTCGAAGAAGTCGTCCTCGGGAGCCACCGAGCCCACCCCCAACACCTCGGCGAAGAGCTGAGCGATCTGGCCGGCGAGGGCATCGGCGCACTCCTCGGCCCTCGGAAGGGAGGAATCATGGCGCTGTTCCGGTACGGCGGCCCGCAGCAGCTCCGCCGCGCGCTCGGCGAGGGCGGCCCGGTCCACCTTGCCGTTGCGGGTGAGCGGCAGGGCCTCCAGCCGGACGAGCCGGCCCGGCACCATGTGGTCGGGCAGCACCCGGCGCCCTCCGGCGCGTACGGCGTCCGGGTCGGCGTCGCCGCACAGGAATCCGACCAGGGCGGGCGAGCCGTCGGCCCCGTCGGCGGCGACGGCGACGGCGGACGCGACGCCCGGCAGCGAGCAGAGCCCGGCCTCGACGTCGCCGAGTTCCACCCGGTGGCCGCGGATCTTGAGCTGTCTGTCGGCCCGGCCCAGGAACTCCACACCGGCGGGCGTCCACCAGCCACGGTCCCCGGTGCGATAGCGCCTGCCGCCCGGCTGTCCCGGCGCCTCGGTGAACAGGCGCGCGGTCAGGGCGGGGTCGTTGACGTAGCCGTCGGCCAGCGCGGTCCCGGACAGGTGGATCTCGCCCGGGAAGCCCGGCGGCAGCGCACGGCCGCGTTGGTCGAGGACTTCGAGGACGGTCGTGTCGAGGGGCCTGCCCACGGGGAAGCCGTGCCGGGGGCGTTCGGTGCAGTCGTAGGCGGTGGAGCCGACCGAGTTCTCCGTCGGCCCGTACTCGTTGACCAGCCGTACGCCGGGCGACAGGCGGAAGTGACGGGCGATCAGTTCGGCCGGGCAGGCCTCACCGGCCACTGTGACCAGGCGCAGACATCCGGGTGCGGCGAGCGCGTCGAGCAGGACCCGGTACAGGGACGGCACCAGGGTGATGTGTGTGGCGCGGTGCCGCTGCGCCAGGGCTGCGACGCGCTGCGGCACCAGCCGGTCGGCCTCCGGCAGGAGCAGCAGCGTGCCGCCCGCGCCGAGGACGGAGAACAGGTCGGAGACGGAGCTGTCGAAGGAGAGCGAGGGCACCTGCACGAGCCGGGTCCCGCCGTCCAGTTCGTGGTAGCGCCGCTTCCAGGCCAGGTATCCCGCGACGGCGGAATGCCGGATCGCGACGCCCTTGGGCGTTCCGGTGGAGCCGGAGGTGTAGATGACGTAGGCCAGATCCTGCGGGCCGGGCGGCGCGGGCAGGTCGTCGGGGTCCGTCGCGGGCTCGGGCGGCGCGGTGAGCGCGTCCGCCGCCAGGACGGGAACCGGGTGGCCGACGCGCGGTCCGGTGCCGTCGGTGACCAGGGCGGCGCAGCCGGCGTCGGCGAGGACGAAGCGCAGTCGCTCGGGCGGCAGGGCGGGATCCAGGGGTACGTAGGCAGCCGCGGCGCGCAGGATGCCGAGGATCACGGCCACGGCCTCGGCGCTCTTGGCCACGGAGGTGGCCACCCGGTCGCCGGGCTTCACCCCGGCCGCGCCGAGGCCGCGGGCGACGGCGTCTGCGCGGGCGCTCAACTCGGCGTAGGTGAGCCGTCGTTCACCGTCCACGACGGCGATCGCGTCCGGGGTCGCGCGGACCCGGTCGAGGACGGGCTCCAGCAGGGTGCCCGGCGGCTGCCGCGGGGCGTAGCCGGCGCGTTCCCAGCGGGCCACCTCTGCGCGGTCCTCGGGCGCGGCCAGGTCGATGTCCGCGCAGGTGGTGTCCGGTTCGGTGCAGGCGCCGAGCACGGTGACCAGGCAGCGCAGCACGACGGCGGCCCACCAGGGGTCCTGCCGTCCGGTGTCGCAGGAGGCGTGCAGGGTGCGGGCGCCGTCGGCTCCGTGGCGCAGGCCGACCACGAGGGCGGTGTCGGGGGGCGGCGGGCCGGGCAGCCGGTCGGAGCGGACCAGGAGGGCGAAGGGCAGCGCGGGGTCGGTGTCGGCCACGCCGGGCGCCTGCCGCAGCGCTCGGTCGACGTCGAGGATCAGCTCCCGCAGGGTGGCGTCCGTCGCGGTCCCGACCGGGCAGAGAAGGGTGCCACGGGGCCCGGCGACGGCGAGCACCGGTTCGGCCAGGTCCTCGGCCGCGCGCAGGACCAGGGCCGCGGCGGCGGCCAGGACGACGAGTTCCTCCAACGGGCGTTCTCCGGCCACGCGTTGCAGGCCCTGCCGTGCTGCCGGGGTCAGTTCCTCGGAGAGTTCGGCGCGTCCGCGCGCCCCGGACTCGGCCAGTCTGGCCCGCAGTGGGGTCGGCGTCGCGGCCGTGGTGTTCCGGCGTACGTTTTCAGAGCTCATGACGGGTCCTCAAGGGGGTCGGAGCAAGGAATGTCCTGCCGGAAATCCAGGATTCACTTCCCTTCGGGAAGCATTCCAAAACACTGGATTCCGCCACCGTAAAATCACGTTCAGCAAAGCTGTACGGAGCACTTCTGGATTCCATGGACGAGTGTCGTCCAGGTCATTTAATTCACTGCCCGGGAGTCTGAAAACAGGCTGCCCATTTTTCCGCATCACCACTCTGACCTGTGCCGATGATGCCACCTGGGCGAAAGTCCCATTAGTGTCACCGATTGCAGGATAGCAGCGGAGGAGATCGCTATACAGCCCCCCGCTTCCCTACGGCACAGCAACCTCAAAATCTCACCGTAAAACACTTGGCCGACGCCTCGCCACTATGGCACTCTCGACGGGGAAGGTCACGATCGTGAATGACGAAAGGACCGCACATCCATGACGCCCGAACCGGAGGAACTGACTCCACTCGGTTGGGACGAGGGCTTCGCCGGGAGCTGGACGACCGCCCTCGAAGACCTCGACCCCAGGTGGCGCGGCCTGGCCCGCCCCGCCCGCGTGGTCCGGGTGGACCGCGGGGTGTGTACGGTCCTCGACGGCGCCGGCGAGCAGCGCGCCCGGGTCTCCCTGCCGCCCGCGCTCCGCCAGAGCACCGAGGGCCAGCCGGCCGTCGGCGACTGGGCGGCCGTCGTCCCGCCCGAGACGGGGGACGAACTCGCCGGGTTGGTGGGCCTGTTGCCGCGCCGCTCCGCGTTCACCCGGCGGGCCGCCGGGCGGGAGACCGTGGAGCAGGTGGTCGCCTCGAACATCGACGTCGTCTTCGTCGTCGTCCCCCTGACGGGCCGTCAGCGGCTGCGCACCATCGAGCGCTATCTCGCGGTGGCCTGGCAGAGCGGCGCCCAGCCGGTCATCGTCCTGACCAAGGCCGACCTGTGCCCGGACGTCGCCGAGGCCGTGCAGGAGGTCGAGTCCGTGGCCTTCGGGGTGCCGGTCGTCCCGCTGAGCGTCCGCCGCGAAGAGGGCGTCGAGGCGCTGTACGACCATTTGCGGCCGGGGCGTACGGTCTCGCTGGTCGGCGCCTCCGGCGTCGGCAAGTCCACACTGGTCAACCATCTGTACGGGCAGGACCGGCAGGCCACCCGCGAGATCCGCAGCGACGGCAAGGGCCGGCACACCACGACGCATCGGGAGCTGGTCCCGATGCCGGACGGCGCCCTGCTCATCGACACCCCCGGGATGCGCGCGCTGGGTGCCTGGGACATCGAGGAGGGCCTCCAGCAGGCCTTCGGCGATGTGGAACAGCTCGCCGGCGAGTGCCGTTTCGGCGACTGCCGGCATCAGGGCGAGCCGGGGTGCGCGGTCAACGCGGCCGTCGACGCGGGCGATCTCTCCGGGGATCGCGTCGCCAACTGGGAGAAGCTCCAACGCGAGCAGCAGCGGCTGGAGTTGCAGCAGGACAGCCGGGCCCGCGCCGAGGAGCACAAGCGCGTCCGTGCCCGTCAGCGCGCGCTGAACCGCCGTCCACACCGCTGAGGCCGCCCCACCGCACCGCGTGCGCCTTACGGCCCGGGCGGGCGCGGTCCGGGCTCCCGGCACCGGGCCGACCGCTGCGTCGCCGCGCCGTGGGACCGGCGCTCACCGGTCCGCTCCGCGACCCGGCGGCGCATCCCTGAACCGTCCCTCCCCCACCAGCTCGGCATACCCCGTCCGGCGCCTCGGCCGAGGTGCCCCGTGGCAGAGGAGATCGTGGTGAGCGTTGCGGAAGGCCGAGCGCGGGTGACCGTCGCGCTCGACGACGAGACCGGTGCGGCGCTGCGCGCGCTGTGCGCGGCGGCGGGTGCCGAGACGCCGACGGCGGCAGCGGCCCTGCTCCGGATCCTGCTGCACCGGCTGACCCGGAGCACGGTCACTCCCATCCGGGTCGAACTGCCCGGCGGAGACGCGGTATTGAGCCCGCCGTTCGACCCGGACACCGGCTTTCGGGCCTGTCTGCGCGTGGAGCAGCGTGCCATGGAGGCGGCAGGTGTCGGCGCGTCGAGCCTCCGGAGCCGCACCGGTGTCACGCTGGTGGCGCCGGGGCACACCGTCGTCGCCGCCGAGAGCCCGGACCCGGCCGCCGTCCCGCTGACCGTGCAAAGCGACGCCTGCGACGCGCGCGGTGCCCGACGCACGGCGGCCCAACTCGCCCTCCTGGCACGGGAGGCCTGCGCCGCGCCGGACACCCCGGTGGGCCGCCTGCCGGTCCTGCCGCCCCGCCAGCACGCCGGTCTGCTCGCGCTCGGCACCGGACCACAGCAGCCGCTGCCGCACCACCGCACGGTGCTCGACCTGTTCGCCGAGCAGGTGCGCCTGCGCCCCGACGCCGGCGCCGCCGTCTGCGGCGACCGTGCCTACACGTACGCCGAACTCGACGGCATGGCGGACCGGTTGGCCGCGCGGCTGGCCGCGACGGCGCCGACCGGGCCCGAACGGATCGTCGCCCTGGTGTGCGCCCGCACCGAGTGGATGCTGGTCTCCCTCCTGGCCGTCCTCAAGACCGGCTCGGCGTTCCTGCCGCTGGACCCGGAGCAGCCGGCCCGCAGGCTCCGTGCGCTGCTTGCCGGCAGCATGGCGGTGGCGGTGCTGGCCGACGCCGCGCGGGCCGAGCTGCTGTCCGGCACGGACCGGCCGGTCGTGCCCCTCGGCCGGGACGTCCCCGCCGGCCCGGCCCCGGTACGGCTGCGGCCGGCGGGTCCCGGGGATCTGGCGTACGTCGTGTACACCTCGGGCTCCACCGGCTCCCCGAAGGGGGTCATGGTCGAGCACCTGGGCATCCTCAACACGGTTCTCCACCGCATCGGCTATTACGGTCTCGGCCCGGACTCCCGGCTCCTCCAGGTCGACCCGGTGCACGCCGACGCGGGCATCTCCGACGTGCTCTCCGCCCTCGGAGCCGGGGCGCAGCTGGTGGTGCTGGAGCGGGAGCAGCTGATCGATCCCGACGAGGTCGCGGCCGTGATCCGGCGGGAGGACGTGACCCATGTGCAGACCGTCCCCAGCCTCTACCAGCTGATCCTGGACTACGCCGGGGACCGGCTGCCCTCACTGCGTCAGGTCGTCCTCGGCGGCGAGCGCCTCACCGCGGCTCTCGCCGCCCGCCATCACCAACTCCTGCCGCACGCCGAGCTGTTCAACGAGTACGGCCCGTCCGAGGACAGCGTCGCCACTACACTCGTCAAGATCGAACCGGGTGTCGAGGAGCCGCCCGTGGGCCAGCTGTTCCCGAACAAGACGGTGGACCTCCTCGACGAGCACGGCGTGCTGGTGCCGTTCGGCGCTCCCGGGGAGATCTGTGTCGGCGGCGTCGGGCTCGCCCGCGGCTACCTCGGCGACCGACGGCGCACCGAGGAACGGTTCACGGCGAACCCGGTGCGCGGCGGGGAACGCATGTACCGCACGGGCGACCTGGGGCGATGGTTGCCCGACGGCAGCCTGCTGTGCCTGGGCCGGATCGACGACCAGGTGCAGATCCGGGGCCACCGGGTGGAGCCCGGCGAGGTCGCCGAGGTGCTGGCCAAGGCTCCCGGGGTGCGGAACGCGGTGGTGGTGGCGGTACCGGGCGGCGCGGACGGCGCGCTGCGGCTCGTCGCCTATGTCGTCGGCGCGTGCGAGCCCGCCCGGCTGCGGACCCATCTCACCGAGCGGCTGCCCGCACACCTGGTGCCCGACGCCTATGTCCCGCTTCCGGCGCTCCCGGTGACCTCCATCGGCAAGCTGGACCGCGCCGCGCTGCCGGCCCCGCCGGCCCCGGGAGCACAGGCCGAGGAAGCGGCCGGGGGCGCACTGACCGGAGCCGAACTCCGGGTCGCCGAGGTGTGGTCGGCGGTGCTGGGCCGCGGCGTGCGGCAGCCGGACGCCGACCTGTTCGCGCTGGGCGGCCACAGCCTGATCGCGGCCCGCATCGCCAAGGAACTCGGTGTGGCGGTCAGCACGGTCTTCGCCCGCCCGACGGTACGGCGGCTCGCGGCCGCGCTCCCCGAAGGCGCCCCGGTTCCGGCGGCGGCCCCCGCTCCGTCCCGGGGAGACGAGCAGGCCTTCCCGCTGTCCCGGGCCCAGCGCAGGGTCTGGCTGACCTCACGGCGCACCCACGCGGACCGCTTCATCGTCGCGGACCTCGTCCGCACCGGCCGCACCCTCTCCCCCGGCACGCTGCGCACCGCGCTGGAGGCCGTCGTCGACCGCCAGGAGTTGCTGCGGGCTCGGGTCCGGGCCTCGGGGGCGTCGGCCGAACTGACGGTGGCCGACCGGCTGCCCGACGGCGTACCCCTGCGTGTGACCCAGCTGCCGGGGGCCGATCCCGACGGGCCCGAGGTCCGGCAGGCGCTGCGAGCCGCCCGGGCCGTGACCTTCGACCTGGACCGGGCACCGCTGTTCGAGGTGTGCCTGATCACCGGCCCGGCCGGCGGCGACCTGCTGACGGTCAGCGCGCATCATCTGGTCTACGACGGTGCCAGTGTCACGGTCCTGCTGGACGATCTGTTCACGGCGTACGACGCGGTCGAGCGGGACGGCCGTGCCGAACTGCCCGCGCTGGACTACCAGTACCGCGACTGGGCCGCCGAGGAGCGGGCCTGGCTCGCCTCTCAGGAGGCGGCGCAGCAGGAGGCGTTCTGGCGGAAGCGGCTGGAAGGGGTGCGGCCGGCCCCCGAGTTGGTGGACCCCGCGCGCCGGGGGCGGCGCCGGGGCTCAGCGGGGCTGGTCCGGCGCACGCTGGCGGCCGACTCGCTGCACGGCGCCCCGGGAACGCCGTACGCCGTGGTGGTGACCGCGTTCACCGCGCTGCTGCATCGCACGACCGGAGCGACGGATCTGCTGCTGGGCTTCCCCGCGAGCCTGCGGCACACCGCGGCGGCCGACGCGCTGGTCGGCTACTTCGCCAATGCGGTGCCGCTGCGCCTGGAGTTCGCCGCCGAGGACGAGCTGGGCGCGCTGCTGGCGCATGTGGGAGAGCGCGTCGTGGAGGCGTACGAGCACGCGCGGCTGCCCTTCGACGTCCTCGTGGAGCGCCTCGGCATTCCGGCGCAGCAGGGCCGGAGCGTCCTGCTCGATCTGGGCGTGAGCTGGGAGAACGCGACCGTCGGCGGTGCTGCCCGGCAGGTCGAGGACGTGCTGGCGGACACGTTGCCCGCCGACAGCGACCTGTGGCTGTACGCGAGCGTCCACGGCGAGGTGCTGCACCTGGATCTCACCTACGACCGGAACCTGGTGACGCCGGACGAGGCGGCCGGCTTCGCCGACGATCTCGCGCGTCTGGTGTCCGCCGTGGTGGGCGAACCGCTCACACCGGTGAGCGCGGGCTCCCGCGGCCGGGAGGAGGCGGAGGTATGGGACACGACGCGTTACGACTTCTGACTCCGCAGCGTTCTCCGCGGGCCGCGGGGCGGCCCGCCGGTGCGGGCCGCCACCGCGCCGGTGACTCAGACCAGGGCCCGGCCGTGCGGTGCGTAGCGCCGTCCGCTGGCCCGGCGCAGGTCGGCCAGGACGTTGATGCGGCGCAGCCAGCGGTCGGTGCCGTCGTAGCGGGCGGCGAAGGGCCTGCGGCCGTGCACGGCACGCTTGTTGTCGACGATGAGCAGCTCGCCGGGGCCCACCACGACGTCGCGGAGGCCGGCGTCGATGGCGGCGATGGCCGCGTCCAGGGCCTCCAGCGCCTCGCCGTCGAGGGTGCGCGGCATGAAGGCCGGGTCGATCCGGATGTAGGGGGCCTCACGGTCGCCGTAGAGGACTGCCGTGCGCCGGGGCTCGCTCTGCTGGTCCGCGATGTCGCGGAAGGCCTCGGCGACCCAGCTCTCCTCGTCCACTCCTGTGGTCCGGCTGTTGAACGCTGCGGTGTGCGACTCGTCGGGCCGGATGACGAACCGTTCCTCGAAGAGCAACCGGCGCACCCGGTCGTCCAGTTGGACGTCCTGGACGGTGGCGAAGGTGGTCGGCACGCGGTCGTGGTTGCGGATCCCCGCCAGCATGATCCAGTCGGCGCGCAGCGGGTGGAAGGCGTCCTCGTTGTGCCACTCCAACGGGGTGGTGGAACTGGAGCCGAGCTGTTCCGCCTCGTGTCCCTTGATCGGGAACAGGTCGAGGACCAGGCGGCCGCGCTGCTGGGTCAGGAAGGAGACCGGATCGCCGAGGAACGTGCCGAACAGGAGCAGCAGGGCCGTGGTCCGCTCCGCTTCGGCACTGACCGGCTCGTGGACGTAGTCGGTCGGGGTCGGCCCGGCCAGCGCCTCGGACACGGGCAGGTTGGCGACGACGAGGCCGCCGTAGGGGCGTCCGGTGATCCGGAAACGCACGAGGTGGGAGCGGATCCGCACGGGCATCTCGTGGGCGAGCAGGGTCAGTTGGTCGAGTCGCCGGTCGAGCGGCTGCTCGTGGTTGTCGTCCAGGGCCGCCTCCGCCAGGTCGTGCAGGGCGGTGCGCTCCGCATCGGTCAGTTCCAGGCAGGGCATGCCGTCGTCGGCCCGCTTCGGGAGTTCCGCGACGGGAAGGGCTCCGCTGAGGTTCATGAGGTGTGCTTTCCTTTTCTCTATTCAGGCAGTGTTCGGGACAGGCGAACCCTCACGAGAGTTTTGGAACACACGGAGACCCGGGCCGAAGCAAACCTCTTCCGGCTTAAAATCCAGGAAAATTCGACCCGGTCGAGAATTTCCCGAGCGGCGCTTCGGAAACGCGGTCGGGCGCCCCCGTGCTCCCATTTCATCCACCGGCCGCCGTCCCCACGTCGCCGGAATAGACTGGGCGGAAGCCTAGTCTCACCACGGAAAATACCCCAGCGGCTCGTCATGTGAGCCGCATCACTCCCAGCGTCTCCTCGCCCTCCGCAGCCGCCAATCATATTCGGACCGGCGAGGGTCTCGACGTATTACGTCACCCCAGCCGGGTACCGGCCAGTTTTTTCTGACACGCGCCTTCTCCAGCCCTTTTCGAGCCCGAGGAGCCACCATTGCCGAAAGGCCCCGACCCTACCTCCGGACCGACCTGTTCCGCGCCCGAGACCACTCTTCTCGGCCATGGTGCGGAAAGGGACCCCGCCGCCGTGCGCGTCCACTGGCTCGCCGCGCTGAAGGGCATCCGCCGGGAGCCCCTGCTCCAGCCGGGCGGGGCGAGTGCGCCGGTGCCCGAGGCCGCGGGCTTGCCGGCCGAACGGACCGCGGCCCTGCGGCACATGGCGGGCGACGACCCGGTCGGCCTGCACCTGCTGCTCCTCGCCGCGACCCGGCTGTGCCTGGGCGCGTTCGGCGCCGCCGAGGACCTGGCCGTCCTGTGTCCCTCTCCGGACGGCTCCGGCGCCGAACTCGCCCTGCACACCCGGCTCGCACCGGACACGCCGATGACCGAGTTCCTCGCCTCGGCCCATGCCGACCTGGTCGCCGCGACGCCGTTCGCCTGGCGCCACCGTGACCCGCTCGCGTCCCGGCTCGAAGCCGCCGGTGCCGCCGAGTCCGGCGCCCTCGCCCAACTGTCCGTGCGCTGGGGGCCGCAGAGCGGGCCCCCCGCGGGGGTCGAGGTGCGCGGGCACCTGGCGGAGGACGGCACCCTGCGGGTGGAGGTCGCCGCCGCCCACGAGCGGGTTCCGGCGGCCGTGGCCGCCCTGCCCCGGTGTGTCGCGGCCGCGCTGGCCGACCTCGCCCGCGATCCGCGGCGCCCCGCCCGCGAGCTGGATGTCCTCGGCCCGGCCCAGCGCGCGGAGTTGGAGCACCGGAGCGGTCTGCCGCTGCCGGCCGCCTACCCCGCCCGCACCCTCGTCGACCTGGTCGACTCGGCCGCCGCGCACCACCGCGACAAGGCCGCCGTGGCCGCGGACGACACCCGGCTGACGTACGAGGACCTCGTCACCCGCTCGGCGTTGCTCGCCGCCACGCTGCGCGCCGAGCACGGGATCGGCCGCGGTGACCGGGTCGCCGTGGTGCTGCCGCGCGGCGCCGCGCTCGTCGTGGCCGTGCTGGCCGTGCTGCGCGCGGGCGCCGCCTGGGTACCCGTCGACCCCGCCCATCCCGCACAGCGCGTCAGCCATCTGCTCCGGCTGAGCCGGGCCAAGCTCCTCATCGGCGACCACCGCCCCGCCGGCCCCGCCCTGCCCACACTGCCCGCGGACCGGGTCCTCGACCCGCAGCCCCCGGCGAGCCACCCGCCGTCCGCGCCGCGCGTACGGCCCGCGGACGAGGCCATGGTGCTCTTCACCTCGGGCTCCACCGGCCTGCCCCGCCCGGTGAGCCTGCGGCACGACCAGCTGTGCCACAAGGCGGTCAGCTCGGCGCGACAGCTGGGCATCGACGCCGGCGTGCGGTGCGCCCTGCTCTCGTCGCTCACCTCGGACGCCACGGCGTACCAGATCTTCGTGACGCTCGGCGCCGGCGGCACGCTGATCGCCCTCGGGGCACCCGACGAGCTGGACCCCGTCACGTTCTGGGAGCGGATCCGCGCCGAGCGGGTCACCCTCGTCAACTGCGTGCCGGGCCTGCTCTCGGCCATGCTCGACGCGCTCCCGCCGTCGGCCGGCCTGCCCCTCGGCCATCTGATCCTCGGCGGTGACGCCGTACCGCGCGGCCTGATGGCCCGTACCCGGGGCCGGTTGCGCATCGGCAGACTGGTCAACCTCTACGGCCCGTGCGAGGCGACCGTGGAGTGCGTGTCGTACGTCTGTGACGGCGACCGGGCCGCCGAGCTGATGGCTGTGCCCATCGGCGCTCCCTCGCCGGGCTTCGGCGTGCTGCTCGTGACGCCCTGGGGCACGCTCGCACCCGTCGGCGTCCCCGGCGAGATCTACGTCGCCGGGCCGGGCGTGGCGGCCGGCTATCTCGACGCGCCCGAGGCCACGGCCCGGCGGTTCGTGGCCTGCCCGGTCGGCGACATCGGCCACAGCTTCCGCACCGGCGATCTCGCCCGCTGGAACGCCGACGGCACACTGGACTTCCTCGGCCGGATCGACGGGCAGGTCCAGCTGCACGGCCACCGGGTGGAGCCGGGCGAGGTGGAACAGGCGCTGGTACGGCTCGCCGGCGTGCGGGAGGCGGTCGTCCTGCCCCACTCCGGCGGCCGGGACGCCGTGACCCTGGCCGCCTGGTACACGGCCGACACGCCCCTCGAACCCGGCGTCGTACGGGCCCGGTTGGCCGAGCACCTGCCCGCGCACATGGTCCCCGCCCAGCTCACCCGGCTGGCCGAGCTGCCCCGCACGCCGCACGGCAAGACCGACCGTACCGCGCTCGCCGCCTTGCCCGCGCCCCGCCCGCAGACCACGTGGATGCCGCAGGACAACGCGGCACGGACCGTGGCCCGCGCCTGGGAGAGCGTGTTCGGGCACCCGCCCCGCGCCGCCGACGAGGACTTCTTCGCGGCCGGCGGCCACAGCCTCACCGCCGCTCAGCTCGTCAGCGCCCTGTGCGCGGCGGAGCCGGAGTGCGGAGTGGCCGTACGGCAGATCTTCACCGCGCGCACCCCGGCGGCCCTGGCCGAGGCGGTACGGCAGGGCCCGCGCCGCACCCCCGCGTCCTCGCCCGGCGCACCCCCGCAGCCCGTCCCCGACGAAGCCGCCGAGACCGAGGCAAGCAACGCGCAGCGGCGCATGTGGCTCCTGGAAGCCCTGGACGAGGGCGAGTTGCGTGCCTACAACATGGTCGAGGCGTACGAACTCGACCGGCCGCTGTCGCCGCAGGCACTGCGCGCCGGAGTGCGCGCCCTCGCGGTGCGGCACGAGTCGCTGCGCACCACCTTCGAGATGCCGCGCGACGGCACGGGGGCGGTGCTGCGGCAGGTCGTGCGCGACGTCGCGGACCTGGACCTGGAACCGGTGCTGGAGCGGGTCGCTCCCGACCGGTTCGAGGCCGCCCTCGCCCGGGCACGGGACGAGGAGACGCGGTGGCGCTTCGACCTGGCCGGCGGTCCGCTCCTGCGGTTGCGCCAACTGAGCGCCGAGGGGCGGCCGTCCGTCCTGCTGTTCAACATCCACCACTGCGTCAACGACGGCTGGTCGTACTCCGTCCTGCTGCGCGACCTGCTCACCGCGGCCGCCGCGTTCGAGGCGGGCCGTCCGTACGAGCCGCCCGCGCTCGCGGGCCACCGCGCGCACACCCGGGCGCTGGCCGGCCGGCTGGCCGGACAGAGCGGCGCGGCCCACGCGGCGTACTGGCGGCAGGCACTCGCCGGACTGCCGGTGCTCGCGCCGCTGCCCGCGGACCACGAGCCGAGTACGGTGCGCGCCGGCGCGGGCGGGCAGGTCCGGGTGGCCCTGGGCGAGGAGCGGACGCGGGAGCTGCGCGCCCTGGCCGTGCGGGCCGGCACCACGCCGTTCATGGTGTGCGTGGCGGCGGCGCGCGTGCTGCTGCACCGGCTGACGGGCGTCGCGGACCTGCCGCTCGGCACGGTGGTCGCGGGCCGTTCCCAGCCCCGACTGGCCGAGGAGGTGGGGCTGTTCGCGAACACGGTCGTGCTGCGCACCGTGCTGGATCCGACGGGCTCCTTCACCGATCTGCTCGACCGGGTCCGGCGGACGGCACTCGATGTGCAGGAACACGAGGAGTACCCGTTCGACCGGATCGTGGAGGATCTCGCGGTGCGGCGGGAGCCGGGCCGTAATCCGCTGTTCGACGTGCTCGTCGAGACGGTGATGTCACCGACCGTCGAAGCCGGCACGGGCGACGGCCGGCGCACCGCCCGGCATCTCGACGATCCGCCGGAGGTCAGCGACTTCGACCTCTGTCTCGGCTTCCTGATCGCGGAGCCCGGGTCCGGCCGCCCCACGGAGATCCGCGTCGGCTATCGCAGCGACCGGTACACCGCGCGGGGTGCGGCCCGGATCGGCGAGCGGCTGCGCGAGATCCTCGACGCCGTGCTGCGCGAACCCGACGCGCCGCTGCCCGGACTGCCGCTCTCGTCCGACGGCGCCGGAGCGGCCCGTACGACCACCGAACTGCCCCTGTCCGAGGGCGCCGTGCACGCGCTGGCCCGGATCAGTGGCGGCCGGGCGGCGGAGGAGCTGGTGGTGCTGACCTCCGCGGTGGCCCGGGTGGCGGCGGACACGGGCGGCGCCGGGGAGGTCCAGGTACAGCGGTCGGGGGCGCGGGTGCCCTGCCCGGTGGACGCGGGGGCCGCGACGACCCCGGCCGACCTGGTGGTCGCCGTGGACCGGGCGGTCAGGACGGGAGCCCCGGCCCGCGTACTGCCCGGGGTGCTCGTGGCGTCGGAGGCGGTCGCGGCGCCCGCCGCCGGCGTGCCGCTGAGCGTGACCCTGCTCGCCCCGGCCGCGGCCGGCCGGCGCGTGCTGCGGCTCGACGCGGGCCCGGGGGCCGCGGGACAGCGCACGGCCGAGGCCCTGCGGCACGAGCTCGACGCGGTGCTCAGCTCGTTCGCCCGGCCCCGGGAGCCGTTCCCGCACCGACAACCGCCGTGCGAGGCGTCCGTCGCGCACGGCGCCGACCCCAGGAGGAATGCGTGAGTCCGGACGCGTCCATCACCCATCTCGTCGGAGCGTCGGCGGTCGTCCTGCTGGCCGCCAACCTCGGCGGCTGGGCGTCCAGGAAACTCGGACAGCCCAGCATCGTCGGCCAGTTGATAGCCGGCGTCGCCCTCGGCCCGAGCCTGCTGAACCAGCTGCCCGCCGTCGTCGGCGACACCCTGTTCCCGAAGGCCATCGCACCGATGCTGACCGGGCTGAGCCAGGTGTCCCTGGTCCTCTTCCTCTTCGTCGTCGGCTACGAACTCAACCTCGACCTGCTGCGCGGCAGGTCTCGTACGGCGCTCGGCGTCGCGGCGGCCGGCTTCGCCGTGCCGATGCTGCTCGGCGCGGGCGCCGCCCTGCTCTTCCACGGCACGCTGGAACAGCTCGGCGCGCCCCGCGGCATGCCGGTGAGTTCCGTGCTCTTCCTGGCCGTCGCGGTGTCGATCACGGCCGTTCCCGTACTGATCGTCGTGGTGCGCGAGAACGGGCTGGCCGGCACCGTGCCCGGGGTCCTCGCGGTCTCGGCAGCCGGGCTCATCGACGTCGTGGGATGGGCGGTCCTGCTCGGCACCATCATGGAGCGCGGCGACGGCTCCGGCATGTCGCTGCCGGCGCGGCTCGTCCTGCTCCTCGTCTTCGTCGCCGTGATGGTGTGGCCGGTCCGCCTGCTGCTGCGGCGCGTGCTGCGCTCCCCGCACGTCTCCGCGCAGGCCCGGCTGGCGCTGCTGATCGGGTTCGCCTTCGCCGCCGCCTGGGGCACCAGTGTGCTCGGCCTGCATGTGATCTTCGGCGCGCTGCTCGCCGGTGTGGTCACCCCGCGCGAGCCGGACGGAACGCTGGACCCGGAGCTGGTGCACTCCCTGGACGGTGTCGGTTCGCTGCTGCTGCCGTTCTTCTTCGTGGTGTCGGGGCAGAGCGTCTCCATCGGCGCGCTGGGCGGCACCGCGGTGGCCGTCCTGGTGGGCGTGACGGTGCTCGCGGTCGTCGCCAAGGTGGGCTCCGGCGCGCTCGCGGCACGCGCCTGCCGGCTGGACCGGCGGACCTCGCTGACCATCGGGGTGCTGCTCAGCACGCGCGGGCTGACCGAGCTGATCGCCCTCAACGCCGGTTTCGAGGCCGGGCTGTTGAGCGGGCGGCTCTACACCGTTTTCGTGCTGATGGCCATCGCCACCACGCTTCTCACACAGCCCCTGCTGGTGCTCTGCCGCCGGATGCGGACGCCGGACGACGACGCGCTCGCCTCGGCGGATCCGGTGTCCGCGGGAACCGCGCGCGGTCACTGACCCGCACGGCACGGACGGCGGGTTCGCCCCCATGTGGGCGAACCCGCCGCGTGCGGGCGTGGCCCGCTACGACTCGTCGGGCGTGGCGGCCCGGTACAGCCGGCGCATCTCCGCCTCCAGTTGCGCGAGCTGTTCGGGGCGCGGCCGGCTCCGCGGGGTGAACAGGCCGTCCTTCTCCCAGCGTTCCGGTTCCAGGCTGACCGCCGACACGTTCAGCCAGCCGCGGGCGCGGACGGACGCCACGTGTTCGGGCAGGGCGTCCTCCAGCGCCAGGTAGAACACGACATGGGCCAGTTCCTCGATGCGGTCGATGCCGTCGCGGACGCTGGTGAGCACCTGGCCGAACGGCGGGACCTCGGCGTCGGTGGCGGGCAGGTTCTGCTCGAAGAGGCGGGCGAGGGTCGGCAGGTCGTCGTAGTAGTCGATGTAGTCGAACGCGAAGACGCCCCGGTAGCGGCGCGCCCAGGTCTTGAAGAGGCTGAGCATCGCGCCCTGGGTCGCCACCACGTGTCCGCCCAGCGCGCTGAGCGTCGTACTGGCGGACTCGTTTAGGAACGTCCTGCCGTAGAACTGCGGGTCGGAGAACGCCCAGCCCACGTAGTAGTCCCAGACCGTCTTCAGGGAGGTGACCACGGGGTTGTTGAGGAAGGGGTAGGCGCCCTGGATGTTCTGGGTGAGCCCCTCCGACAGGGACAGGAACCAGCGGTTGGCGTAGCGCACGTAGTCCGGTTCGAGGGTGCCCGCGCGGTCCCTGCCGATCATCTCGGTCACGAAGCTGTTGGCGTAGCCGATGAGGTTCGAGCCGACCGAGTAGTAGGGGTCGGCGAAGACGGCGGCGTCGCCGACGCACGCCCAGCGTTCGTGGGAGAACAACTGGTGCGTGGAGTGGCTGTAGTTCTTCAGGACGCGGAAGTCGAGCACCGGCAGTTTGCGGATGGCCGGGTCGAAGCCGGGGACGCGCTCGACCACGAAGTCGATGGCCTTCTCGATGCGGTTGAACTTCGTCACCGGATGGAGTGCGTCGGACACGACGATGCCGACGCTGGTGTGGTGGGGGGCCAGCGGGATGGCCCAGACCCAGCCGCCCTCGATCATGAAGTGGTTGGTGGACTGCCAGCGCGGCCCCTGCACCCGCTCGTGCCAGGCCGTGTGCTCGGCCGCCACCAACTCGTCGGTGTCGAGACGGCCTTCGAGCCGGAACCACACCGAGTTGTGCGGCTGGGCGAACCGTTTGGTCAGTCCGAGCTTGCGCTGGAGCAGACGGTGGCGCCCGGTCGCGTCGACGACCCAGCGGCAGGTGACGGTGGTCGCGCCCTCGCCGTCGCCGTCGGGCTGGTACGTCACCCGGTGCGGGGCGTCCCCCTCCCCGAGGTCGATGTCCAGGACCCGTACGCCCTGTACGAGCCGGGCGCCGGTGCCGGCCACGACCAGGCGGAGGTGCTCCTCCAGGGAACCGCGGTTGAGCTGGTAGCTCTTGGCGGGCAGGTACCGGTTGACGCCGTACTCGGACTCCCGGTGGAAGTCGGGGCGGTCGCCGAAGAAGTAGCGCAGGCCGAGCTTTTCGAGCTGGTGCTCCTCCAGGTAGTCCCTCAGTCCGACGACCGCGGCGAGGTAGTACGCGCCCACCTCGATCGTCGACTCGCCCACTTTGAACGCGGACAACGGGATGGGAGAGCGATCACGCTCGCACACGAGCACGCTGAGCTCGGGGTGGGCGTCCTTGAGCTGTTTGGCGAGGCAGAGCCCGGCGAGGCCGCCGCCCGCAATGACCACGTCGTGGTCGACGTCGGGGAAATCAGGGAAAGCGGAAGGAGTACCGGCCTGTTCGCTCACGCTGCGTCCACCTCGCTGCTTCGTCGGTTCTCGATCATGAGGGCCAGGCCGCGGACGGTCCGGCCCGTGTAGGGATCCGCGTTGTCGAGCTGGACGCCGAGTCGTTCCTCCACGTCGGCCACGAGGTCCATCACGCTGAGAGAGTCGCCGCCGAGGTCGAAGAAGTCGTCGTCGAGGCCGACTCCCAGGGGCGCGAAGATCTTCCGCCAGATCGTGAGGAGTTCGGCTTCGACGGGGGTCGCCGGCTCGGCCGGCGCACCGGTGCGGTCGGAGGCGTCGGCGTACAGCGCGGCCAGGGCGGCCTCGTCGACCTTGCCGTTGCCGGTGACGGGCACGGCGTCGACGGGGATGATCGCCGAGGGGACCATGTAGTCCGGCAGGTTCTCCCGCGCCGCGGCGCGCAGCCGGTCCACGTCCCGTGCGGTGGGGCCGACGACGAAGGCGAGCAGCCGGGGTGTCGCCGCGTCGGTGTCGCGGCGCAGGAGGTGGACGTGGTCGACGGTGTCGTCCGCGGTCAGCACCTCGGCCACCTGACTCAGTTCCACGCGTCGGCCGCGGATCTTCACCTGCTGGTCGCGGCGCTCGACGAACTGGAGGTCGCCGCCCTCGCAGAGCCGGACGATGTCTCCGGTGCGGTAGACGCGTTGGCCGCGGAAGCGGGGCGAGGAGGGGACGAAGAACTTCTCGGCGGTCAGTTCGGGATCGGACAGGTAGCCGCGGGCCAGTCCGGCTCCGGCGAGGAAGAGCTCACCCGTGCCGCCCGGGCCCAGGGGCTCGCCGTCCTCCCCCACCACGAAGGCCTCGGTGCGGTCGATCGGCCTTCCGATGAGCACCTGCCGGTCCGTCGGCGCGAGGGGATGAACCGTGGAGCACACGGAATTCTCGGACGGCCCGTATTCATTGAGGAGTTTCACGTCCGGGAGCCGCGAAAAGTGTTCCCGGACCAGACTGGAGGTAAACCATTCTCCGGCGATCGTGATGCTCCGCAGCGCTTTGGTCTGCTGCGGGTTCATGCCCCGGAGCAGCCGGTGGTACAGGGCGGGCGTGATGAGGAAATGGGAGACTTCACGCTGTTCCATCAATCCGACGAGATAACGCCGGTCGGTAATGCGGTCCCGTAGGGGCAGGAGCAGTCGCGTACCCGAGGTCAGGGCACAGAAGGTGTCGGCCACGGCACTGTCGAACGAGGGGCGCGGCATGGCCAGTGTCGTGTCGTCCGGGCCGAATCCGTAATAGGAGTTGCGCCAGATCAGGGTGTGGATGATCGAGTGGTGCTCGACGGCGATCGCTTTGGGTTTGCCGGTCGTGCCGGAGGTGTGGATCACGTAGGCCAGGTCAGTTGCGGCCGCCGCCGGGGCGGGGTCGGTGTCCGGCGTGGCGAGGGTCGAGGTCATGACGTCCGTGACGAACAGCTCGCCGCGGAAGTGGGCCGCACCCGCCACTGACGAGGACTCGACCAGTACCGCCCGGGGTGCGACGCTCTCGATGATCCGCTGGGTCAGGCCCGGCGGATTGTCCGGATCCAGCGCCAGGTAGGCACCGCCGGCCTTGAGGACGGCGAGCATGGCGACGATCACGCTCGGCGGATGGCGCACCAGGATCGCCACCGGATCGTCCGGCCGGACGCCGGCGGTGTCGCGCAGATAATGCGCCATTTTGTTGGCCCGGCGATTGAGATCGCCGTAGGCGATGCATTCCCCGTCGTACTCCAGGGCAATGTTTTCGGGCGTCTTCCGGACGCGCTCCTCGAAAAACTGGTGAAGGGTTCGCGGTGTGTCGGATATCATCGAAGCACGCCCCCTTGCGCGTATTCCATGCATTCTCGACTACGGCACTTTATCGGCGACCAATCGGACGATCAAGAGCGCGTCTCCACATTCCGCGACCACGGCAGCGGATGTCCCGGTGCATGCCCGATTTCAGCCTGACTGGGCTTGGAGGGCGCGCACGAGCGAGCCGACCGTGGCGGTCGCCGAGTTCTGTGGAAAGAAATGCCCGCCGGGTATCGCGGTGAGCCGGAAGGGTCCGGCGCACAGGTCACGCCAGGTGGCCGCCGCTTCGGCCGTCACATCGGAATCCTCGTCCCCGTACAGCACGGTGACCGGCGTGGTCAGGGCCGGCCGGTTCGCCGGCGGGCGGAAGGCGGCGTGCGCGGTGAGATCGGCGCGCAGCAGCGGAAAGAATCTCTCGCGGAATCCGGGGCGCGAGAGCCCCGCCGTGTTCGCGCCGAGGCGCTTCCACAGCAGCTCGATGTCGTGGTCGTTCCGGACGGCCGGGGGTGGCGCCGGTCCCGGCGCTCCGGCGGCGAGCAGGACGAGATGCGCCGGCGGGCGCCCGGCCGAGGTCAGCCGATGCGTCAACTCGTAGGCCAGACAGGCGCCGAAGCTGTGTCCGAGCAGGATCAGTGGTGGGCCGGGCAGTGTCCTGACGTCCGGCAGGGCGTCCTCGACGAGTTCGGCGACCGAGCCCAGGGGCATCTCCCTGCCCCGCTCCTCGCGCCCGGGGGCCACGTAGGCGTACAGCTCCAGCCAGCCGGGCAGCCTGCGCCGCCAGGAGGCGAACGTCGTCGCGCCTCCACCGGCGTGCGGGAAGCAGACCAGCGCGGCCCTCGGAGATCCGGGCGTCTCGGCGGCGGGCGGGGCGAAGCGGTGCAGAGACACGCCGGCGCTACCGGGGTCGAGATGCGTCGGGCATGGTGGGTTGTGCTGGCACAGTGCTCCCTTGACCGGTCGAAGAGGCTGGCGTGATCGGCTGAGGCGCGTCCGGTTTCCGCATCGGGCCGGATGCAGTGGCTCACGGGAGGTCGGGAGGTACGGTGTCCGATCTGGTCCCCGGAAAACCTGCGCGGTGCAGTGCAGTTGGTCGTGCCGCCGGTGCGTGGGCGTGCGTCTGAAGGTGGACCCCCGCTTCGCGACTTCCATGTGTACCACAGGTGACAGATCATGGACCTGACTATTTTGCGCCACTGGTGACAGCCGTTGGCGGCAGCCATCCGGACACGACGGCGGGCCCCGCCGGTGGTGAACCGACGGGGCCCGCCGTACCGGAACTCCGGGAGGCGTACGACCGTTGAGCGTGGTCAGTCCGTGCCGGACTCCATCGCGGCGCGGTCGAGCAGCACGTCCTCCTCCGGGGCCTCGCCGCGCGAGGCGATGGCCTCGGCGCCGCCGTGGGCCATCGCGCCGATCAGACCGGTCGACGCCGCCTGCGCCGCGCCGATCAGCGCCGGATGCTCGGTGCCGACCATACCGAGGCCCGCGTACTGCTCCAGGCGCGCGCGGGAGTCGGCGATGTCGAGGTTGCGCATGGTGAGCTGGCCGATCCGGTCCGAGGGACCGAACGCGGAGTCCTCGGTGCGCTCCATGGACAGCTTGTCCGGGTGGTAGCTGAACGCCGGGCCCGTGGTGTCCAGGATCGAGTAGTCCTCACCGCGCCGCAGCCGCAGCGTCACCTCGCCGGTGACCGCAGCGCCGACCCAGCGCTGGAGCGCCTCACGGATCATCAGCGCCTGCGGGTCCAGCCAGCGGCCCTCGTACATGAGGCGGCCCAGCTTGCGGCCCTCGGCGTGGTACTGGGCGAGGGTGTCCTCGTTGTGGATCGCGTTGACGAGGCGCTCGTAGGCGGCGTGCAGCAGCGCCATGCCGGGGGCCTCGTAGATGCCGCGGCTCTTGGCCTCGATGATCCGGTTCTCGATCTGGTCCGACATGCCGAGGCCGTGCCGGCCGCCGATGGCGTTGGCCTCCATCACGAGCTCGACCGGCGAGGCGAACTCCTTGCCGTTGATCGTCACGGGCCGGCCCTGGTCGAAGCCGATCGTCACGTCCTCGGCGGGGATCTCGATCGTGGGGTCCCAGAACCGCACACCCATGATCGGGTCGACGGTCTCGACGCCGGTGTCCAGGTGCTCCAGGGTCTTCGCCTCGTGCGTGGCGCCCCAGATGTTGGCGTCGGTCGAGTACGCCTTCTCCGTGCTGTCGCGGTACGGCAGCCCGTGCGCGAGCAGCCACTCCGACATCTCCTTGCGGCCGCCCAGCTCGGTCACGAAGTCCGCGTCCAGCCAGGGCTTGTAGATCCGCAGGTGCGGGTTGGCGAGCAGGCCGTAGCGGTAGAACCGCTCGATGTCGTTGCCCTTGAAGGTGGAGCCGTCGCCCCAGATCTGCACGTCGTCCTCCAGCATCGCGCGCACCAGCAGGGTGCCGGTGACGGCGCGGCCGAGGGGCGTGGTGTTGAAGTACGCGCGCCCGCCGGAGCGGATGTGGAACGCGCCGCACGCGAGCGCGGCCAGCCCCTCCTCGACCAGGGCCGCGCGGCAGTCGACCAGGCGCGCGATCTCGGCACCGTAGGTCGTCGCACGGCCCGGCACCGAGGCGATGTCGGGCTCGTCGTACTGGCCGATGTCGGCGGTGTAGGTGCACGGGACGGCACCCTTGTCGCGCATCCACGCGACGGCGACCGACGTGTCGAGGCCGCCGGAGAAGGCGATGCCGACGCGCTCGCCGACCGGAAGGGAGGTGAGGACCTTGGACATAGGAAGAGTATGCACTATTACGCATGGCCATGCATAGCCCGCAGCGCGGACGAGTGTCGCGGATCTCTCGGGCATGTCACGTCCGGCGATCGGGGCGGGCGTCAAAGAGCCGTACGCGAAGGCCTGCCCGAACCACGCCGAGCACGCCCCCGGCCCCTTCAGCCCTCCGCCGCGAGCGCCGCACGCAGCGCGGCGGCACGCTCACGACGCACCTCCCGCGACGCCGCGCGCAGTCCGGGCTCGGGCACCCGGTACCCGTCGTCCTCGAAGCGCGGGACGACGGAGATGTGCAGGTGGTGCAGCACCTGGCCGGGCGCGTGGTTGTTCTGCACGAGCGTGCTGCCCACGGCGCCGTACGCCCCACGCACCGCACGCGTCACTCGCGCGACGACCCCGAAGACCTCGGACAGCAGTTCGGGCGGCGCCTCGTCCAGGCCGGTCACATGGGCGACGGGCAGCACGAGTGTGTGGCCAGGGTTGTTGCGGCGCTCCATGAGGGCGGGGACGACGAAGACGTTCGGTGTGCGGTGGGCGATCAGATCCGTGTCGGTCTCGCCGCACCCGATCAGGCAGAAGGGACAGTCGCCGCCCGTCCTCCTCCTCGCGCTCGCCGCAGGCCGGGCGTCGGTCATACGGGCTCGGTCGCCGGGATGTCGGCGATCTGCGCCGTAGCGGCCGCCGGCACCGCGGCCATGAGCTGGGCCACGTCGATCTCGACGCTGCTGTCGGGCCGGCCGCTGCCGCAGTGCACCCGGCCCAGGCCGCCGACCGTCTCGTCGAACACCACCAGCGCGCCGCGGTCCCCGGAGACCGGGCACACCCCGCCGGGCCGCATGCCGGCCCTGGCCAGCCGGTCGGCCCCGGCCGGCGCGAGGTCGGTGCGGCGGATCCCGGCCGCGCGGGCCAGGGCGCCGTACCGCAGCCGGGCGTGGCCCGGCAGGGCCGCCAGCACCAGCCGGCCGTCGGGCGTGACGAACGCCAGGGTCTTCACGGTCCGCTCCAGCGGGACGCCGAGCGCCGCGCAGACCTCCGCGGCGTCGACCACGTCCGGGTGCTCATGCAGCCGGAACGGCACCCCGAGCGCAGTGAGTACGTCGAGCGGGCCGGACGATGCGGGTTCGTTCATCGCACGGAGACTACCGTGCCGGGCAACGCAGTTGCCTCTGCCGACGGCTGCTCTGCGCGTGCTCCCGTCGGCATCGGCCGGCCGGGGCTGTCCTCCCGGCCGAAGATCGCGCACAGCGCGTGCCGCCAGGAGGCGCGGTCCGGACGGCGTGGGCCGTTCGTCGCCCCTGGCCTGCTTCGCCCTCGCCGTCGCGACCGGGTGAGCGCGCCCGGCCGGCGGTCAGCCGCCGGTCAGCAACTGTCGTACGACGTGTCCGGCCGAGTCCACCCCCGAACTGCCTCCTTCGACGAGCGCCGCGGCCGAGATGCGGGAGTCGTAGGCGGTCAGCCAGCCGTTGGTGTGGTCCCCCTCCTCCGCGGTGCCGGTCTTGGCGCCGACACCCGTGAGTCCGCCCAGACGCGGAGCCGCCGTGCCGGTCGTGGCGACGCTGCGCATCAGCGACCGGAGGTAGCCCGCCGTGCCGGCCGAGATGGGCCGGGGTGCGCTCTCCTGGTGCTGTCCGGGGAGGATGACCGGCTGCTCGAAGCCGGCGTTGCGGACGGTCGCCGCCACGGACGCCATGAACAGCGGGGTGGCCGTGACCCTGCCCTGGCCGATGAACTGGGCCGCCTGGTCGCCGCCCTGCGCGTCCGGCGGGATGCTCGGATCGGTGGTGGCGACCCCGCCGCCGATCGACCAGCTGCCCATGCCGAAGACGTCCACGGCCTCGTCGTGCAGCGCGGAGGCGTCGCCGTCGTGCACCAGATAGTGGAAGCCGTCCTTGATGAAAGAGGTGTTGCACGACACCGTGAACGCCTGGGCGAGCGTGGCACCGGGATCGGCCGGGACACCGGGGTCGTTGTGGAACAGCTGGCTGTCGGCCATCAGCGAGTCCGTGCACGGGGCCGGGCTGCTCGGCGTGAGGCCCGCCCGGTCGAAGAGGGCCGCCGCGGTGATGATCTTCATGGTGGAGCCGGGCGACTTGATGCCGTTGATGGCGATGTCGTCGTCGCCGCTGTGCGCGACGGCGAGGATGTGGCCGGTGCGCCAGTCGAGCGCCACGGTGCCGGCGGGCTTGCCCTGGAGGTGGGCGTCCTGCACCGCCCTCTCGGCCACCGCCTGGAGCCCTGCGTCGATGGTCGTCCTGATCACCGGAGTCCGCCCCTTCGTGAAGACCTGGACCGTCTCCACGGCTCCGCCGTCGCCGTCGACCACGGCCACCCCCGTCCCGGCGCCGCCACCGGTGGGCTCGGCGTTCTTGCCGATGGTCGCCGCGATGTCCCGCAGGGACGGGAAGGCGGCCAGATCCGTCGCGCCGTCGCTCGCGACCACCTTCGCCGCGTCCGGGTCGGCCGGCAGCCTGCCCGCGATCAGCGAATCGCCGTCGCCCATGCCCGGGTACAGCACCGAGTTGTTCCAGTGCACCGCCGGCACACCGCTCGCGCTCTTCAGCACCGCGACGGCGCTGGAGTAGTTCCAGGTGCCGCCCGCCACCTGGGCGGTGACGTCGAAGGTGACCTTGGTGGCGCCCGGCGTCACCGCCGACGGCCCCACGGCCACGACGTGGTCGAACGACAGCTTCTTCAGATGCAGGCCGTCGGCGTAGTCGCGCAGGGCTCGTGAGGCGGCGTCCGGTACGTCGGTGTCGCTCGCCGCGCCGTCGACGTGCTGCTTGGACCAGCTGTCCAGGAACGCCCGCGTCAGCCTCACCGCCTCGGCGCCCGACGGCGGCTTGCCCGACAGCTCCGACGCGGCGAACGTGTCCCCCGCCGTGGGCCGGGTATCGCCCGCGGAGCCGGATGTCAGGCCGTTGAGCAGGTTATAGGTGCCGAGTCCCCCGAGAGCGAGCAGCGCGGTGCACGTACCGGCCAGGCCGAACCTCACAGCTCTGTTCATGTACCGGATCGTATGTACGTTCCGCGCAGTTCCGTACCGGTCCTCCATAGATCGTTATGGGACCGTCAAGCTGCGGCGTCCCCAAATGCCCTCGTCCACAGGGGAGTTCAGCGTAGATGCCGGGGCGCGACCGACGCGCGGACCATAACGTCCGCACAACCCGACGTAGACATCGGAGGTATCTCAGAGCAATCCCCGCCGGAGTCATTGACAGGTGCACGCGACATCCCTACGTTCCGCGATACACCCGATGTTTTGATGATCCGTCAGGTTGGAGAGCTCCGATGACCTCGCAGCCGGAGAAGCACCCGCCGGTCCGCCGCAGAACCGTGCTCGGCACCGCCCTCGGCGGTGCGGCGGTGGCGGCACTGCCCACAACCGCCCACGCCGGCGAGCCGGTCCAGTCCGTAGAGCCGGTTCAGCCGGCCGAATCAGGACAGCCGGCGGGCGCCGGGCGTCCCTGGCGGCTGCGCGACACCATGACCACCGACGGCTCGTGGCAGCGCTTCCTGCGCGGCCAGGACTTGGTGTGGAGCAGGCTGCCGGTCCTGTGGCACGAGGGGCCGTTCCTCGGGGACGGGCTGCTCGGCAGCATGGTCTACCAGGAGCCCGGCGCCAACAGCATCCGCTTCACCGTGCAGCACGGCCGTGTCCAGGACCACCGGCCCGAGTTCGGCAGCGGCTGGGGCACATGCCGGCTGCCGGTCGGGCACCTGACGCTCGATCCGGTCGGCACCATCACCGCCGTCGACTGGCGCCTGAGCCTGTACGACGCCGAGCTGACCGGCACCGTCACGACGTCCGCCGGAACGCTCACCCTCTCCGTCCTCGTCCACGACGAGGTCCTCGCCGCCCGCGTCACGGCCTCCGGCGACGAGCGGGTCGTGTGGACCTTCCACCCCGAGGAGGCGATCAGTCCACGGAAGATCCAGGAGGCCCCGCCCTCCGGCTACACCGCCAACCCGGCCTGGACCACCCGCACCACCCCCGACGGCATCGAGCAGGTCCTCCAGCCCCTGACCGGCGGCGGCCAGACCGCCACCGCGTACCGGCGCACCGGCGACGACCTCCTGCTCAGCGCCGGACACAGCTTCCCCTCCGGCACGGCCGCCGAGGCCGACTCGCTGCGCCATCTGCGCCGGGCCTCCTCGTACGGAGTGCTCCGGCGCCGGCACACCGACTGGTGGCACGGGTTCTACCGGAAGAGCTTCGTGTCGTTCCCAGACCAGCGGCTCCAGAGCTTCCACTGGATCCAGCTCTACAAGGTCGCCTCCGCGAGTCGCGCGGGCGGTCCCGTGATGGCCACTTCCGGCCCCTGGCTGGAGCCCACCCCGTGGCCCGCGGTGTGGTGGAACCTCAACGTCCAGCTGGAGTACTGGCTCATCCAGGGCTTCAACCACCCGGAACTCGACTCGCTCGCCACGACACTGCGGCAGAACCAGGAGCAGCTCGCCGCGAACGTGCCCGCCGCCTACCGCGCGGACAGCTCCGGCATCGGCCGCAGCTCCGACATGTTCGCGAACCGGGGGGTGGGGCAGCCGGGCACCGGCGCCGAGACCGGCGACCTCACCTGGGCACTGCACAACGTGTGGCTGTCGTACCGGCACTCCATGGACACGTCCCTGCTGCGCGACACGATCTACCCGGTGCTGCGCCGTGCGATCAGCTACTACCTGCACTTCCTCACACCGGGCAGCGACGGGAGGCTGCACCTGCCGAGCACCCTCTCCCCCGAATACCCCGTCGTGCCGCCGCAGGACACCAACTACGACCTGGCCCTGATCCGGTGGGGCTGTCAGACCCTGATCGACTCGGCCCGACTGCTCGACGTCAAGGACGAGTTGATCCCGCGCTGGCAAGAGGTGCTCACGCGGCTCACGCCGTACCCGGTCGACGACTACGGCTTCATGATCGGCGCCGGCACCCCGTACGCCCAGTCCCACCGGCACTACTCGCACCTGCTGATGGTGTACCCGCTCCACCTCGTCAACTGGGACCAGCCCGAGAACCGTGACCTGATCACCAAGTCCGTGGTGCGCTGGCATGCGCTGACCGGCGCCCACCGCGGCTACAGCTACACCGGCGCCGCCTCGATGTACGCGATGACCGGCGACGGCGACACCGCGATCGCGTATCTGCGGAAGTTCTTCGACCCCACCACCCGCTACCCCTGCCGGGCCAACACGCACTACACCGAGGCGGGTCCGGTCATCGAGACGCCGCTGTCCGCCTCGCAGTCCCTGCACGACATGTTCTGCCAGAGCTGGGGCGGCACGGTCCGTGTCTTCCCGGCGGTTCCGTCCGCCTGGGCGGACGTGACCCTGCACAACTTCCGTACGCAGGGCGCCTTCCTGGTCAGCGCCGTCCGCACAGCCGGGGTCACCCGGTTCATCCGGGTCAGGAGTCTGGCTGGCGAGCCGCTGCGGCTCCGGCACGGCCTGAGCGGGACCGTCACCGCGGTGCTGGAGGACGGCACCCCGGCCCACACCCGGGACCTCGGCGACGGCACCCTCGCCATCGACCTGCCCAAGGGCCACGAGGTGCTCGTCCACTCCGGCTCCCGACCCGACCTCGTCATCGCACCCGTCGCCGTCAGCGAGCCGGGTGCGGCGTGGGGCCTGCCGTAGCCCCTGCCACCCGAGGGGGCTCGGCCGGTCATGTGTGGCCCGTCCCCGAGGCAGCGCGCACACCCCGAGCACGGATGTCCCCGGACGACACCTCCGCATTCGACCTGCCGCCCACACGAGCGCGTGGCTCGGCGGCCACCGGGCCGAGAACGACGGCCCGTTCGGCCCGACGGGCCGCTCGCGAAAACCTGGCAGGCCATGGCACCGGCGACCTGGCCCGCCACGGGATCCACCGTCACCGGCGGCCTCGCGCCCGATGCCACCGCCCTGCCCAGGGATTTCACCGACCCGAGCGAGGACTCCGACCCCAGGCGAGCGCGTAGCCGTCTAGCCGTCCGAGGCTACTGCCCTCAGTTCGTCCAGCGACTCCCGGGTCAGTTCCGTCAGGGAGCACGTCTCACCCGCCGCGATCCAGCGTTCGAAGGCGATCTTGAAGACGGCGACGCCCGCCTCGGCGGCCAGGCTCGCGGTCGGCTCGGCCACGCCACGGCGCCGCAACGTGTCCGCGAGGGCGGCCGACAGCGAGGCGAGCTTGATCAGCTCGCGCTCGTGGAGCTCGGCGTTCCCCATGATCACCGCCTGCCGACGGCATGCGAACTCGCGCCGGTCGGTGAACAACTCGGCCGCGGCGTACAGCCCCCGCGCCACCGCGTCGAGCGGGGCTGCGGACCCCGGGGCGTCCGCGACGGCGGTCACGAACAGGTTCTCCAGTTCGACGGCGCCGGCGAACAGCACCTCGCGCTTGTCGGCGTAGTGCCGGAAGAACGTCCGCTCCGTGAGCCCGGCCCGCTTGGCGATCTCCGCCACGGTGGTCTGCTCGTACCCGCGCTCGCCGTACAACTCCAGTGCTGCCTTCGCAAGGCGTCCGCGCGCGTCCGGCTCCCATCTACCCATGGGCCGCATCCTACGTGATGACAGTGCCTGACATCCGGTGTACCGTCTATGACAGTCACTGACATCGACTCTTTGGGGCTTCCCATGCGCATCTTCGTGACCGGCGCCTCCGGCTGGATCGGATCCGCCGTCGTTCCCGAACTTCTCGACGCCGGACACCGGGTCGTCGGCCTCGCCCGCTCCGACGCCTCCGCCGCCGCGCTCGTCGAGGCCGGGGCCGAGGTCGTCCGCGGCACCGTCGACGACCTCGACGTCCTGCGGGAGGCGGCCGCCGCCTCCGACGGGGTGATCCACCTCGCCTTCAAGCACGACATCGCCTTCTCCGGCGGCTTCCAGGACGCCGCCGAGGCCGACCGCCGCGCCGTCGACACCTTCGCCGAGGCCCTCGCCGGCACCGACCGCCCCTTCGTCCTCGCCTCCGGCGTGGCCGGTCTCAAGCCGGGCGTGACGGCGACCGAGCAGGACATGCCGACGCTCGACGGCTCGCCGATGTCGGTCCGCGCGGCGACCTCCCTGGCGACGCTCGACCTCGCCTCACGCGGCATCCGCTCGTCCGTGGTGCGGCTGTCCCCGACCTGCCACGGCGACGGGGACAACGGATTCATGGCGTTCCTGGTCGCCCTCGCCCGCGAGAAGGGCGTCTCCGGCTACGTCGGCGACGGCGCCAACCGCTGGCCGGCCGTCCACCGCCTCGACGCCGCCCGGCTGTTCCGCCTCGCGGTCGAGAAGGCGCCCGCCGGCTCGGTCCTGCACGGTACGGCCGAGGAGGGCGTCGCCATCCGCGACGTCGCCGAGGTGATCGGCCGCCACCTCGACGTGCCGGTGACCTCCGTGGACCCGAAGGACGCGCCCGCGCACTTCGGCTGGCTCAGCGGCTTCATCGGACACGACGCCCCGACGTCCAGCGTCCTCACCCGTGAGCTGCTGGGCTGGGAACCGACCCGCCCCGGCCTCCTCGACGACCTCGACCAGGGCCACTACTTCGCTGCCCCGGCCACCTCCGAGTGACCGGCCGCCCACCCCGCTGACCAGGCCCTCCCCCGGGCCCACGATCCTCACCTTCTGCCGTGAAGCGACCCGGGGGAGGCACGCGGATGGAGTTCCGACTGCCCGGATCGGTGGTAGCTGTGATCACCGAGCACGGTGATGTGCTGCCGGCCGGCCAAGCGCTCCGGCCTGCTGGCCATGCTGCTCCTTCGGCCCAACACCGCCTGAGCGTGGATCAGTTGACCGCCGACCTGTAGGAGGACGAGCCGCCGGCGCGTTTCAGGACGGTCTTGCAGGGACACGTCTCCCGGCTGTGCGCCCTGCCCGCCGAGCACGGCGCACGGGAGTACGGCATCGCACTCGCCACCCACGCCACCGCGTACGAGCTGCGCATCCCCGAGTCCCTGGTGGACACGCACCGCTTCGAGGAACTGGTCGCGCTCTCCCGCGACCAGCGCCAACCCGCCGACGCCGTAAGGATGTTGCGGAACGCCCTGGCCTGCCGGCAGGGGCCCGCGCCGACCGGCGGCGTGGAGCACCTGCGCCTGGCCTCGGTGGAGGCCCTGGCCGAGGCGTACGGCCGGCCCGGCGAGCACGCCGAGGCCGCCGCCGTACCGCGCAGCCCGCCCCACTCCGTCCGCGCAGGTACCGGTCCCCGAACTGTGGCTCAGCCGGTTGGCGGGCGGTGGCCCGGGAACGGCTGGGGTGCGGTGAGGTCGAGCAGGGCGATGTAGGTGTCGAGGCGTGTGGCCGCGCGGAGCATGGCGAGGCCCTGTGCGGTGAGTTTGCGTTGCCAGTCCTCCAGGGAGGCGGCCAGCGCGTCCGTGCCGCCGGCGGCACGGATCTGCCGGACCACCGTGGCGATGTGGTCCAGGAGATGGCCGCCGCGGCGGAGCAGATGTGCCAGCTCGGCGTCGCGGATGTCGGCGGCGTCGAAGACGCGGTATCCGGTGGCCGGGTCACGGGCGGGGTTGAGGATGCCGGCCTCTTCCCAGCTGCGCACGGTCGCCGGAGTGACCCCGAGCCGATGCGCGAGCTCGCCGACGGTCCGGGGGCCGTGCGCCGGTGCGGGTGCCGGGGCGGTGCCGGACCCCGCCGTCAAGTGGTCCATGGCCGTGCGCACCGCTTCGAGGGTGTCCCGGTCACGCAGCAACCGGCTGTGCCCACGGTCGATGACCGCCAGGGCGTCGTCGAGCGCGTCCCGGTGGAGCGCGTTCATGATCTGCCCGCCGGCCGCGTGGCCGTACGCCGGGACGAGCGCGAGGAAGGCGCGGAGCGCGGCGGCGTGCAGCTCGGTGTAGACGCGGTAGCCGCTCGGTGTGCGCTGCGCGGGCGGGAGGAACCCGTCGCGCTCGTAGTTGCGGACCGCCTGGGTCGAGATGCCGTGCTCGCGGGCGAGATCGGTAGGTCGCATGTGTTCACCGATTGAGACTTCACGGGAGGGATCAGGAGAGGGATCACGTGAGGACGCGCGGGATATCGCGGCAAAGACTACGCCGATATCCGTCAAAAGTCTCAATCGGTCTTTCAAGGATACGCTTGAGGCTCATGACCCAGGACATCCGAGACTTCGTCACCCCGTCGTGCGACCTGCTGGCGCTGGGTGAGCCCACCCATCAGGAGCCTGCCTTCGGCCGGGTGCGCAACGAGCTGTTCGCCCAGCTGGTCGAGCGCGGCTACCGGTCCGTCGCCCTTGAGACCGACCGCGTGGCCGCGCTCACCCTGAACGACTACGTCCAGGGGGGAGCCGGCCGCCTGGACACGGTGATGAACGACGGCTTCTCGCACGGTTGGGGGGCGTTGGCCCCGAACAGGCAGCTGGTCAGCTGGATGCGGGACCACAACCGGAACCGGCCGCCGAAGGAACGGCTGGTCCTCCACGGCTTCGACACTCCGTCGGAGACCTACAGCGCGCCCAGCCCGCGCCCGTACCTGGAACACGCCCGCGACTACCTGGACTTCGACGTCGACCTCACCGACCTCGCCGGGGACGACGACCGGTGGAGCCGCGCGGAGGCGGTCCTGGACCCGGCCATGTCACCCGGGGCCACCAGGGAGGCCGAGAAGCTGCGACGCGTCGCGGACGACATGTACGGCTCGCTCCACACCCGCGCCCCCGAACTGATCGACGCCACCTCGCGCGAGCGGTGGATCCGGGCCAGGACCCATCTGACCGCCGGCCTCGGTCTGCTGCGCTACCACCGGCAGTCCGCGATCCAACCCGTCGACTCCAACCCCCGCCTCACCGCGCTGCTGGCCACCCGGGACGCCCTGATGGCCCAGAACCTGCTGGACATCCGGGACATCGAGGCCGCGCGGGGCGCCACCCTGGTGTTCGCGAGCAACCTCCATCTGCAGCGCAACCAGGCCGGCTGGCACCTGGGCGACGTGGGCGCGGACTGGTGGGGCGCCGGCGCGACCGTGGCGCGTCTGCTCGGCGACCGGTACCGCTTCGTCGCGGGCACCCTCGGCCGCAGTGATGCCCTCGGCCTGGGCGACCCGGTACCGGACACCTACGAGGCCGTCCTCCAGGCCCGCTTCCCCGACTGGGGCCTGACCGGGCCCGATACGCTCAGCGTCGCCCGAACCCGCACCCGCACCGACACCGCCCCGCGGCAGGGCTACTTCCCTCTCGACCGGGCGACCCTCGACGCGGCCGACGCGATCCTGCACATCGGTGACGGCTCGGCCGCCGCACAGCCATGACGCCCGACCCCGCCCGTACTGTGGGCCCATGACCAGCGAGACTGATCTGCGCAGCCTGCTCAGCGGCATGCGCCCGGAGCTGAATCCCGGCCGCTATGTCTTCACCATGGCGGAGGGCGCTGTGCCCTCCGGGGTCACCCCGGTGGTGACGGTCGCCGAACAGGAGGGCCTCACCCTCGTGGTGCCGCAGGCCGAGGCGGACGCGGCGGGGATGGCGTACGACTACGTGGCCGGGTGGATCACCCTGCACGTGCACTCCGCGCTGGCCGCGATCGGCCTGACCGCGGCCGTCTCCCGCGCGCTGGCCGACGCGAACCTGAGCTGCAACGTCGTCGCCGCCTTCCACCACGATCACCTTTTCGTGCCGTACGAGCACGCCGAGCGGGCGGTCGAGGTGCTGCGGCGTCTGGCACACGAAACCTCCTGAGGGCAAGCCCGTTCGCGAGGGCCTCAGCGCAGTCCGAGGCAGGGCAGCCAGGTCCGCGGCGCGCCGAGGAGTCCTCCGCTCTCCTGTCCGAGGGCGCTCAGCTCGGGCAGGCGCGCCAGCAGCCGGGCGAGCAGCCGCGCTTTCAGCTCGGCCGCCGCGGGCAGGTGTGCGTGGTGGTCGAAGGCGTCGGCCACGGCCAGCACGCCCGCCGCGCCGTGGCACAGCGCCAGGACGTCGGCCGGGCGGTCGCCGAAGAGGTGGAAGGTCTCGTCGTAGCGCTCGGCGAGCGTGGTGAAGGCCTCGGGGCACCCTTGCCGCGCCCTGAGGCCGCCATGGCAGGTGTGCTGCCGGGCCGTCAGCAGATGAAGCCGCTACAGACCACCACGGTGTCGCAGACGACGACCGTGCACACGCCGCTGCAGCCGCCGGAGTCGGCCTGCGCCGACGGCACTGATGTCTCGGTGATCCGGGCGTCCAGGTCACCGATGAGGGCGTCGAGGTCGGTGAGTTCCATGGTTGGGGGCATTGCTGTCCTCCTTCAAGGACGGGTTGGATGGGGGGCCGCCCCGGAGAAGGCCGGACTGCGTGGGGCGGGCGCTCCGGGGGCGTGTGGGGCGCCGCTCAGTGCGGCGGCGGCGAGCTCGGCGAGGTCTTCGGCGTCTTGGTCGCAGGGAAGTCTCAGCAGCAACTGGGCGGCCACGGCGGCACCCGCGTGCAGCGGATCGCGCAGCAGCAGCCGGCCGGGGGCGGGCAGCATCTCCTCGACCAGGAGTTCCGGGCCGGGCTGGTGGGCGCGGATCTGCTCCAGCAGGTGCAGGGCGGTCAGCGCCGCGAAGTCCACGGGTACCGGTTTCGCCCGGCACGCACCCCGCACGAAGGCGAAGCGGGGCAGTCCGGCGTCGTGCCGCAGGGCGGCCAGCGTGCGCGCCTTGGCCAGGTCGCTGTCGCCGGGCCGCCACAGCCGGGCCCGCGGCACCCGCCACAGGGCGGGGCTGACGACCAGTTCCCCGCCGACGGTCACCCGGGGCAGGTGTGCGGTGCCGGGAAACGCCTCGGCCGGACCGTCCAGCCGGATCACGCGCGAGGCGGCGGGGTGACCGGCGGCCGTCAGCAGCCGTACCAGGACGTCGTACGGCGGCAGGGGCGAGCGGGTGGCGTGATGGACGGGCAGGATGCGCCGCCCGTCGGCCTCGGCGATCACCTGCGGGCCGAGCCGGCGGAGCGTGATGCGGTCCAGCGGCAGATAGCGGGCGGCCGAACCGGCCGGCCCCTGGTAGGGCGCCGGGTCGGGATCGCCGGTCCACCGGTCGGTGACGACGGGGCGCCGTACGGCGTTGGCGGCGCGCTCGGCGAGCGGGGGCACCAGGAGTTCGACGAAGCGCGCGCCCGTCAGCCGTTCCACGCCGGTGAGAAAGGCCCGGTAGCCGTCCGGGCCGTCGTAGCTGCCGTACAGGCTGTGCAGGGCGGCGGCGAACCGGGCGTCCAGCATGCCCGCGGGCGAGGCCGTCTCCAGTACCGCGACCGGTCCGGGGCCGGGCAGGGGACGCAGCAGGCAGTCCAGGGGCCAGGCCGGCAGCGCGGTCCGCGCCGGTGGTGCGCCGAGGGCGTCCAGCAGGGTGTCGTCCAGGTCGACCTGCTCCGCGCCGGTGTGGGCGGCCAGGTGGGCCAGCAGCCGGGCGTAGCCGGAACCGGCGGTTCGGGCGGGGTGCCAGCCGGCGTACCGGTGCGCGGTCCGGGGCGGGGACGGCGGGGCGGTGCCGTCCGGCAGGGTGCGGGCGAGGATCTCGCCGAGGGGGCGCGGCCGTTCGTCGAGCGCCGCCGTCTCGGGGAGCCGGACGCGCTCCCGCGGTGACGGGAGCCGGTCCGCGTCGCGCAGCCAGGCCACGCGGGCGGCGATCCCCAGCCCCCGCTGCACCCGCTCCGCGGCCTCCCGGGGCACGGCGGCCGAGACGGTGCGGTACGAGTCGATGAACCAGGTCTCGGCGTCACCGGCGCGCGCACCCGACGCGGGGCCGGCGTCCCTTGCGGGCCGGGCCGGCGGGCCGTGCTCCCCCGGCTCGGGCGCCTGTGCCGACGCGGACGGGGATCCGGCGGGCGGGCCGTCGCCGGCCGGTACGGCACCGGGGGCGGGCGGTCGGACATGGTGCGCGTCGGCCTGAGCCGGTACGGGGCGCGGCAGGGTGTCGTGCGCGCGCACCGTCTCCGGGGACACCCATTCCGTGCTGCGGCGGCGGGGGGCCGCGCAGACCTGGAGGACGCCGAGTTCGACCAGGTGGGCGAGGAAGCCGCGCAGCACGGCCGGGCCCGGGTCGGCCGCCCGGATCGCCGCGGTACCGAGGAGTGCCGTCTCGATGTCCCCTAACTCCCTTGGTCCGTCGGCGAGTTGGCCGAGCACTGCGTCCAACGGCCGGGTGCGCCGGAGTACGACCTGCCGCATCCTGTCGCGCCCGCCCGGGTCGATCACCCAGCAGCGCAGCACCCCCGTGCCGGTGTCCGCGACGTCGCCCGGCGGGTCGAGGAAGTGCAGTGGTGCGGGGGCGAGGAAGGTCGCGGGGTCGGCCGCCCTGAGGTCCAGGCCGCCGAGCCTGCCGCGCAGCAGGTGCACGTTCTCCACGGCTTCGGCGGCCAGCGCACCGAGCGCCGTGCCGGGCGGAATCAGCGGCGTCGCCCCGCCGTCGCCGGTCCCGGCGTCCCCGGTCGTCGGGGCGAGCGGCAGCGGGACGACCTGGCCGGCCCATCCGCGCGGAGTCGTCTTCGCGGCCGCCCGCCCGAGGGCCCGCCACAGATACGCCCCGCGTTTGCGCAGCCGCTGCCCGTGCCAGGACTCGCCCTCGGCCAGCCGCCGGACGACGTCCGCGCACACGCCGGGCGCCGCTTCGTCGAGGAACGCCCGCATGACCGGAGCGGCACACACCAGGGACCAGCCCAGCTCCCCGACCCGCGCGCGCTCGGCCGCGACCGCCCGCTCCAGCTCGCGCAGATCCTCGTCCGCCGACGCGGCGTCGCGGCACAGCCGGACGGCCTCTTGCGCGAGGTCACCGGCGACGGACAGGCCCTCCAGGAGCCGGCAGTCCGCCGGCCGAGGGGCGGCGCCGGAGTGCAGTCGGCGGCGTAGGGCCAGTACCGCGCGCCGGTCGGCGGCGATCAGCTCGGGACGGGGTACGACGGTGTCGCCCACCTCTTCGGCCAGTGCGCGGGCGCGACCGGCGCGCCGTGTGCTGTCACGGGCGTGCTCGGTGAGCCGGGCGAACAGGTCCGGGCTGCCCGCCGCCGCCCAGGCCGCCAACGGCATCCCGGCCGCTCGGAGCAGCGCCGTGCCGCCCGGCATCGGGGTGTCGCCCATCTCAGCGCGTCCCGTCGTCGACGAGGGCGTGGGTCAGCAGGCTCTGCCGGGCGAGGGACAGCCGTCCGCGGTTCCAGTGGAAGATCACGTAGTAGGCCGCGGCACGGCGCGGGCCGACGACAGCGCCGCCCGACTCGAAGTACCCCGTGCGCCATCGCTCGGCACCCCGGCGCACGGCCTCCGCATGCGCCTCGACGGCCGCCCGCCGTGCCGCGGGCAACGGGGCGAGCAGCGTACGGGGACCGGCCTGCCAGGCGTCGCGGATGCCGGCGGCGGCCCGCTGGGCGTCCTCGTCCAGGCCGGTGCCCAGCCTGCGCCCGGTGTCGTCGCGCACCACCTCCCACACTCCTCGGTGCTCCCAGCCGACGACGCCGAGCCCGTCGAGGAGTTCGGCCAGCAGCGCCAGGGACAACCGCCAGTCCGCGAGCTCCCCTGTGCCGTCGCCGGTGTGGTGGTCGAGCCAGGCGAGGGAGTCCGCCGTGAACAGCTCGTGCACGAGCCGCATCGACGACGGGCCGCCGAACAGGTACGTCTCCGGCTCGTACACCGCGCAGACCGGTGCCGCGGTCTGCCCGTAGAGGCCCTTGAAGCGGCGTGACAACTCCGCGCGCAGCAGGCCGTGTTCCGGTTCGCGGGCCTCGAACCGGACACGCAGACCGGGCGGCTTGTGCATGAAGAAGAAGGAGCGCACCGTGCCCGAGGCGATGAGGTCACGGGCCGTGTCCGCGACGCAGCGGTACGCCGGCCGCCATGCCGCGCGGCCGGGTGCGAGATTGACCTGGATCCAGCCCGTCTCGGGTACGGCGGCGCGGAGCGCGGACAGACCGGCCGTCAGAAACGTGCGGCGGGCCGCCGCGTAGGCGGGACCGTCGCCGACGTCAGGCACGGTACCCAGGGAAATACCGCGTGCGTCCCGGAGACAATCGGCCAGCAAGTTTTGGACCTCCACTGTGCTCCTTCCCCCTGGCGACCGATGAGGGGCCGAGGTGAATATCCGCTCCCGCCCTTGGAATTCCGCAATGGCGCCCACCTGAAAAACAGACGGCAATTCTTCATATGATCAATGGGGTTGCGCCTGGTGCACGAAAAGCGCGCGATGTGCCACGGGCGCACTCCGCGCGCCGATGCGGGGGGGACGGCCGAGTTATCCACAGGGCTGTCGTGCGAGCCGCCATGTCGTGCATGATCGGCTTCTGCGCTGATCGTGTGCGGCACATGGCCGAGACAACGGGTGGGGTCGGTATGCGACGTCGATGGGTAAGAGTTCTGGCGATCACGGTCGTCGTACTGGCCGTGCTGCTCACGGTCGCCGACCGGGTGTCCGTGCACTACGCGGACAAGGAGGCCGCGCGCCTCGTCAAGCAGAAGTACGGCTACGCCAACTCCACCGACGGCCACGTGGACGTCTCCATCGAGGGCTTCCCGTTCCTGACGCAGGTGCTCGGCCAGAACTTCGGCCATGTCAGACTCACGGCCGGGCAGTTCACCGTCGACACCACGAGCAACGCCCAGGGCGGCTACCTGCACGTGAAGGAGTTCGATCTCGACCTGCGCGGTGTGACGGTGACATCGCTGACAGCCCGCAGCACCGAGGCGAACCTCGCCACCGGCACCCTGAAGCTCTCCTACGACGATCTCTCGGGCGTGGTGACACGATTGGCGGGCAGCGACGGCCCCCTGCGCGTCTCCCAGGCCCCCGGCTCGGCGGAGCAGGCGGCGAAGGTCAGGATCATGGGCACAGCCGGCGGACAGCACGTGGACGGCACGGGCACGCTGCTCGCCCAGGGCAACGAGCTCAGCCTGACCATTCCTGGTCTCCAGCGGCCGGCGCCCGTCTGGCGGGTCGACCTCCCGGAAGGCGTCGGCTTCACCGCGGCCCGCGCGACCGCGGACGGCGTCGAGATCAGCATGGTCGGCCACCAGGTGACGCTGGGCAGATCACGCTTCGAGAGATGAGTGTGCCGCTGCCGTCATGACCCGCGACGAGGAGCCGGCCGAGGTGCGGCGGCGGGTGCGGGTGCTCGCATCGCGGGTTCTTTTAGGGGGACTGCCGGGCCGGGCCCGGCACAGGTGAGCCCGCCCGTCCGTCGGCGCGAGGCGGACAGGGGGCCGGGCAGGGTGCGAGGGTGTGGCCTCACCCTCCGAGGAGTTCGGCCGCCTGGGCTGTTCCCTCGACGCGGGCGCGGATCTTGGCGAAGGCCGTCTCGCGTGATGTCGACGTGTCATCGGCGAAGGGTGCGAAACCGGCGTCGTCGCAGGTACCCAGCTGGTCGACGGGGATGTACCTGGCGGCCCCAAGCACCCGGTCACGGACTTCTTCGGGGGTCTCGACGCGCGGGTCGATCGGATCGGTCACGCCGACGAAGACCCGGACGCCCGGGCGGAGCTGGTCGGCGATGACACGCAGGACGCGGTCGGGGTCGGCCTCGCCGGCCATCTGGAGGTAGAAGTTGCCCGCCGTGAGCCGGAGGAACCGGGGCAGCAGCTCGGCGTAGTCGACATCGAGGCTGTGCGTGGAGCCCTGGTCGGCGCCGGGCCCGCAGTAGACGCCGATCCGGGCCTGCTCGCTCTCGGTGAAGCGGGACAGCACCTGGTTGTTCAGCTCGACGAGGTCGTTCAGCACTCCTCCACTGGGGTCCAGCTTGAGGGTGAGACGGGCCTCGTCGAAGTCGAGCTGGACGACATGCGCGCCCGCGTCGAGACACGCGCGGATCTCCGCCTCCGACTCGCCCATCAGCTGATGGAGGAACTCCTCGCGCGGGAATCCAGAGATCCCGCTCGGCGGATAGAACAGGCTCAGCACGGACGGCGCGACGACGGCCTGCTTCACCGGAGTGTTCGTGTACTGCCGGGCCGCCCGCAGGTACTGCTCGGCGGACACCTTGTACCGGAAGGGACCTGAGGTCAGCACGGGCAGTTGCCGCTGGTGACCGTCGGCGAAGGGGATCACCACACCCTCGGGAGACAGGCCGGGCGTGCCCGCGACGGGGTACGTGACGAAGTCGGGCTTGGACTGCTCGCCGTCGGTGACGACCGGCGAACCGGCCTCCTCCAGCCGCTCGATCGTATCGCGGACGGCCCGCTCCTGAACCAGCCTGAAGGTACCCTCGTCCGTCCGCCCGGCCTGGTGGTCGGCCATGGCGGTGAGCAGTTCGGGAGAACGGGGGAGGCTGCCGATGGGTTCGGTAGGAATGTTCACGGCGGCAGCCTAGGAACCACATCCGCCCGGACCCGGTCCGAACACCCCCGCGCCCGCCCAGGTCCACCCGCTCAGGGCATGGCCGCCCCTCCGGCGTTGACCTCGGACGACAGCCGGAGGACACCTCGCGGTTCTCGCCGCTTGACCTTGCCCCCGGGGGCAAGGTTTAGCGTGGAGCGAGGTGAGCGGCATGAAGATCAGTGAACTGGCGCGCCGGTCAGGCGTGACGACGAAGGCAGTGCGGTACTACGAATGGCTGGGGTTGATCACACCCGGGCGTCTCGCCAACGGCTACCGGGACTACGACGAGGACGACGTGCGCCTCGTGCGGGAGATCAAGGCGCTGCACCGGCTGGGAATCCCCGTCGAGCGCACCCGGCCCTTCCTGGAGTGCCTGGCGGCCGGGCGTGCGTACGCCGACGACTGCCCCGCCTCGCTGGCCACCTACCGCGAGGCGATCGACGAGCTGACCGAGCGCATCGAGGCACTCACCGCGCGCCGAACGACGCTGATCGCCAACCTGAACGCCGCCGCCCACCGCGGCAGCACCGTCGTACCGTCCGAGGCGAGCGGCACCGGGGACGAGGACTATCTGACGCTCCCGGCGGACCTGCCCGTCCCCGAGGACGACGGCGCCGCGGACCACCTGTGCGGGACGGCGGCGCCCGGGGCGGCCCTGTGCGACACGGCGGGCAGGACGATCCGACTGGACGCGCTCGGCCCTCGCCGTGCGGTCGTCTATGTCTACCCGCTCACCGGCCGCCCCGGCACCGATCTGCCGGAGGGCTGGAACTCCATTCCCGGAGCCCGCGGTTGCACGCCCGAGACATGCGGCTTCCGCGATCACTTCCAGGACCTCCTGGAAGCCGGCGCCGGCCGGGTGTACGGGCTGTCCAGCCAGGACAGCGCGTACCAGAACGAGGTCGTGGAGCGCCTCGGGCTGCCCTTCGACATGCTGTCCGACCCCTCTTTCGGGCTGGCCGACACCCTCGGCCTGCCCACGTTCGAGGCGGATGGCACGCGGCTGTTCAAGCGGCTCACGCTCGTCATCCGCGACGGTGTGATCGAGCACGTCTTCTATCCGGTCTTCCCTCCGAACGAACACGCCGAGCAGGTCCTGACCTGGCTGCGCGAGAACCCGCTGTACGACACCGGCCACCGCCTCCTCGCCGGCCAGCGCCCCGGCCCCACTCCGACCGCGCTCCAACCCGACCGAGAGGCCCGCCCGTGTACGTGCCCAAGCCCTTCATGCCCGAGGACGCCGACGTCCGCGATCTGCTGACCGACCTCGGCGCCGCCGACCTCGTCACCATGACCCCGCAGGGCCTCCAGGCCACCCTGCTGCCCTTCGAGCACGACCGGAACACCGGTGAACTCGGTTCGCTGATCGGTCACATGGCGCGGGCCAACGGCCACTGGCGCGAGCCGGTGCAGGGGGAGGCCATGGTGATAGTCCACGGGCCGCACGCCTATGTCTCGCCCACGTGGTACGCGACGAAGGCCGAGCACCATCGGGTGGTCCCCACCTGGAACTATGTCGTCGCCCACGTGTACGGGCAGTTGGTCGTGCACGACGATCCGGCGTGGGTCGAGGCTCAGATGCGCCGCCTCACCGACCGGCACGAGGCCGGTTCGGCCGAGCCCTGGTCCCTCGACCAGGCTCCGGCGAAGTACGTCGAGGGGCGGTTGCGCGCGGTCGTCGGCGTCGAAGTGGTCATCAGCCGGATCGAGGCCAAGGCCAAGCTCAGCCAGAACCAGCCCGAGCAGAACGTCGAGGGCGTCATAGCAGGGCTGGAGGCGCGCGGTCGGGGCGATGACATGGCGGTCGCCGCCGCGGTGCGGGCACACCGACGACACGCTGCCACCTCCTGAGGCCGCGGCGGTACCGGGCAGGGCTTCAGTGGCCGACGGCCACCGGCCCCTGCACCGGCTGCGGCTGCGGCTGCGGCTGCGGCCGGCGGATCATGAACACGTCCACCGGGTCCTCGGACTCGACCGTGAAGCCGTGGCGCGCGTAGAACATCAGGGCCCGGCTGCCCCGCAGCACGTTCAGCCGGACGGGAGTACCGTCGCGGTCGCAGCGCTCCAGCAGCATGCTCAGCACGGCCGAACCGATGCCTCTGCCCTGGAGGGCCGGGTCCAGGTAGAAGTGCTCCAGCCAATGTGCGTCGGCAGCCGGCCGCAGCGCCACGCAGCCGGCCAGGGCGCCGGCCGCCTCCACCACCCATGTGTGCGCCGGAGTGAACCCGTCACGCAGCCGCTGCCGCACGCGCCGCTCGTCGTAGCGCCCGAGTCGCTCTAGGTCCGCCCTCAACACCACGGCCCGCAGCTCGGCCACGGCCTCGACGTCCGCCGCCGACGCCTGCCGTATCTCCCAGTCAGCCACGAGCGCGATGCTACCGACCGCCCAGGAACGTCAGTACGGCCGAGCGGAACCGGTCCGGATCGTCCAGCCACGGGAAGTGTCCGGCTCCGGGCTGTACGACGAGTTCGGCGTGCGGGAACAGCCCGGCGAACTCGGCCACCACGGGCGGCGGGGCACCGGGGTCGACCTCCCCGGCGAGGAGCAGCACGGATGCCGCGCAGCGGGCGAGTGCCGCGCGGGTGGTGTCCGGGTCGAAGGCACCCTCGGCGCCGAAGGCCGCCACGATCCCCCGGTCGAGCTGTTCGTTCTCCGCGGCCCTGTGCGCCCGGGCCGTCTCGTCCCAGCGGCCGTACGAAAAGGGGGCAATGGCCTGGAAGTTCTCGGCCGTGGCCGCGCCCGCTGCGATGGCCTCCAGGGCCGCGAAGGCCGCCGGGAACCAGGGTTCGGCCCGACGGGATCGCACGGTCTCGCGCCGCAGCCCGTCGCTGATCGGCAGGCCGAGTGCCCGGACGCTCGGGGTGACGAGGGCGAGACGACCGATGCGTCCGGGGTGGCGGCCCAGGTACTGCACGGCGATGTTCGCGCCGGCGCTGTGCGCGAGCAGGTCCATGCGCTCCAGGCCCAGGTGCGTGCGCAGGGCCTCCACGTCGGCGACGAGGCGGTCGCACCGGCAGGAAGCGAGGTCCCGGGGCGTCGCGGACCGGCCGGTGCCCCGCAGATCCAGCCGGATCAGCGTGCGGTGCTCGGGCAGTCCGCCCAGGTCACCGAGGTAGGTCGACTGCTGGGGGCCGCCGGGCAGGCACACCACGGGCTCGCCTTCGCCGCGGACACGGTAGGCCAGCTCGGTGCCGTCGTACGAGATGAAGGATCCCATGGCTGACATAGTGCGGACCACCGCGCGCACCGGCAATCGGATATGCCGTGCCGTGACCCTGCCCACCGCATTTCCCGGGCGGGAAATGACTGAACACATGAACGGCCGTCGCAGCACATCTTGTTGACGCGCGGAACATCGGGTTCACTCGGTGCAACGCATATGTTTCACTCAGCAGAAAACAGGCTGACCCACCCGTATCATCCATGTGTTGTGCGCACCCAAGCGCAACTCACGCTCCCCGCCTGCCGTCATCGGCCGAGCGGGGCGGCACCTCACCGTCGGACACGGAGGAACAGATGTCTGAGAACACCTCACCCGTCACCGAGTTGACCTCGCAATACGTCAGCCAGGTGTCCAACGACCTCGATAACAACGTCAAGGAACAGGACCGCATCGCCGCGGAAATCTCCGCTCTGCAGAGTCAGTTGACGGCCCTTCAGCACGATCACGGCGTTCTGGTGAGCATGCAGCAGGCGCTCGGTATCACCGCCTCGGCCGGCGTGCCTGCCGGCACCGACGGTGCCGTGGTGCCCGCCCCGCGCAAGACGCCCACCTCCGCACCTGCCACGCCCGCCGCACCCGTCGTGGACAGGACGCCGAAGAAGGCGAGCGTCGCGGAGCCCGAGTCCACGAAGCGGGCCGCCAAGAAGCCCGCGGCGAAGAAGGCCACCGCGAAGGCCTCGCCGGCGAAGGTATCTGTGCCGAAGACGACGCCGACGAAGAGCTCCGCGGCGAAGCAGACGGTCCCCCAGACCGCTCAGCCCACGCTCGTCGAGCTGGTCCGGCGCCACCTGACGGACCAGACGGAGCCCCGCTCCGCGGCGGAGGTCACCGAAGCCCTCGGCAAGGCGCATCCCGACCGGGAGATCCAGACCAAGGTCATCCGCACCACGCTGGAGAACCTGGTCGCCCGCAACAGCGCCCAGCGCAGCAAGCAGGGCACGTCCGTCTTCTACACCGCCGCCCGCGCCGCGGAGTCCGCGCCGGCGGACAAGACCGAGGTCAAGCCGGAGACCACCGAATAGGTCATGGCCACACCTCTGCCGTGCCGAGCGTGCCGACCGGGCGACGAGGGCACGTCTCCACCGCTCGGGGCCGGTCATGGCCGCCATCGGCACGCAAGCTCACCGCACGACGGCAGGCCCGGCCCGAGCCCTGGCCGCGACCGAGACATGACGTGTACGCACCCACGGCCGCAACCCGGACGTGGACACGAACCAGGATGCTGACACGCGCCGGAACATGGACGCGGAAGGAAGCACAGGCGCGGGCATCAGCATGAGCGCGGGCATCAGCGTGGGCAGGGGAACGAGCGTGGGGGCGCTCGGCCTCGGCCCGCCCCAGCCAGGGTGTCCTCGGTCTGCGCGGGTCTGCGCGGCGACGGCTACGACCAGATCGGCGGCGGAGGCAGGTCGTCGATGAGGTCGGTCGTCTCGCCGCCTCGGTGCGGTAACGGGGGACCTCACCGACCGCGACAGCGGCGTCGTACGCCCTCACACCCCCACGCCCGCGCGGCCTCGGGTCGTCGGCGAGTTCGGGCACCCTGCCGCCCGGCCGCACCATCAGCCCCGGCAGGGACGACCCGGCCACGCGAGCCGAGTGGGGAACGGTCCGGCGGGAGGACGCACCGGCCCGCTCCCCGGAGCGCAGCGCGTGCGGAGCCGGGCGATCCGTGCACTGTGGAGGTACGGGCGGCACGCCCACGGTCCATCGCCCTGCGCGAGGTGGATGCGCGGTGGTGTTCCCTGGTGTCGCAGGACACGAGGGCACGTGCGGGACGACCGACGGATACTCGGCCCCCGGTGCACGCGAGGAGATGCGATGTCCGTTGCCGTAGCGCCGGTTCGGCCGGTCCTGGAACCCGCGGCCGCGGAGTTCGCGAAGGTGACGGCCGATCTGCCGTACCTGTTCGCGTTGCCGCCCGCGGAAGGCCGTAAGCGCCGGAGCCGAGGGCGCCGGTCGGTGCACGAGCCGGCCGTCGGGGCGGATGCCGTGGTCGACTCCCCCGAGTACGGCCTTTCGCCCGAGGCCCACTACCCGGTGACCCAGCAGGTGCTGTTCCACCCGGTCACCGACGCGTCCTTCGACACGCCGTCCTACGGCCAGTTCGCCACGGGTTACTATCGGCGCCGCGACGCCATGCGGTGGTTCTGGGACCAGTCCACGGCCGACGCGGACGAGCGCTCCCGGATCACCGCCTCGCCGCTGCGCGCCACCGCCGAGGAGTTGTCGGGGCTGCCCCCGGCGCCGGTCGTCACCGCCGAGGCGGACGTGCTGCGTGACGAGGGCGAGGCCTACGCCAACAAGCTACGTGCGGCGAAGGGGTACAGGTCACGGCGCTCCGGTTCCAGGGCATCGTCCACGACTTCGTGATGCTCGACGCCCTGCGCGGCACCCAGGCAGCGGGCGCGGCCATCGGCCTGGCGCCCCGGACCCTGCCCTCCGCCCTGCACACCGCCTGGGACGGCCGGTGCGGCGGTGTGCCGGCGGCGGTCCGCTCCCCCAAGAAACCGCCGCCGGCCGTTTGGAGCCGATTGCCTCGTCACCGCTGCGGCGAGGCGAACTCGGCAGTGGCACCGTGTCCGTTGAGACCGATGCCGAATTCAGGGAGTTCGATTCTCCGGTGCTTTTCCCTCACCCGTCCACATTAAGGGTCACCGCCATGAAGAAATGATTCCTCGACCACATTTCATACTGGACGACTATTCCCCTCTCCGCACTCGCACCTGGCTGGTGCCTGGCAGCGCTCACCCGTGGGGTGGAGACCGTTTCCACCCTCGATCCACCCGTGGATGCGTGCGTCGGGCGTGCCGGGTGGGCGATCGTGGACGGTGACATCGCCAAAGGTGAGGAGCGTGCGGGATGACTCTCTCTAGTGACTTCGCCCTGCTGGGCATCGTGTGCTGGATCGGGTACGAGGTGCTGCTGCGCCGCCGGGAGTTCACTGCTGCGGGGACGTGGCAGGCCGACGACCGCGACCGGGGTTCGACCCTGCTGCTGATCGTCTGCTTCGTGGCCACGGGTGTGATCAACACGGTGTTCAACAGCACGGCGACGGCCCAACTGCCCACACCGCTGCGCTGGTTCGGCATAGCGGTCCTGGCCGGAGGGCTGGCCCTGCGGGCCTGGGGCATGCGCACGCTGTCCCAGTACTACACCCGGACCCTGCGCACGGTCGACGGTCAACGGGTGGTCCAGGAGGGCCCGTACCGGCTCATACGCCACCCCGGGTATTGCGGCAGCCTGCTGGTGTGGATCGGCTACTCGCTGAGCCTCGGCAGCTGGGCTGCGGCCCTGATCGTGGCAGCGCTGCTGACGGCGGCCTACCTGTGGCGCATCAGCACGGAGGAACGGCTGCTGACAGCGACCTTCGGCCCGGCGTATGCGGACTATCGCGAGAGGACGAAGCGTCTGGTGCCCTATGTCTTCTGACCGTTCCGAGTCCGCGGGTCGCCCACCGCCACGGTGTGTGTCCGCGCCCCCGTCAGGTCGAGGTCCGTTCACCGCCAGCGTGCCCCGCGCCGCACCCGTGCAATGGACACATGACTTCACAAGCACCCCTGAACGGCAAGAAGGTACTCGTCACCGGCGGCAGCCGGGGCATCGGCGCGGCGGCGGCACGGCGACTGGGGCGGGAGGGCGCGGACGTGGCCGTGACCTATGTCCACGGGAAAGAGGCGGCTGAGGAGGTGGTACGGGCCGTCGAGGCACACGGGCGGCGGGCGGTCGCGCTGCGCGCGGATGCCGCGGACGCGCAGGAGGCGGCGGGAGCGGTACACCGTGCGGCGGAGGCGCTCGACGGTCTGGACGTGCTGGTGAACAACGCCGCCCTCGGGCTGATGCAGCCGCTGGAGGACATGTCGCTCGACGACGTGGACCGGCTCATCGCCGTCAACATCCGCGGGGTGTTCCTCGCCTCCCAGGCCGCTGCCGCGCTCATGGCGCCCGGCGGGCGGATCATCACCGTCGGCAGTTGTATCACCGCTCGCGTGCCCGGCCCCGGGGCCACCCTGTACGCGATGAGCAAGTCGGCCGTCGTCGGGCTGACGAAGGCGCTGGCCCGGGAGCTGAGCGGGCGCGGGATCACCGCACACATCGTCCACCCGGGTCCGATCGACACCGACATGAACCCCGCCGACGGTCCCTCCGCGTCCGGCCAGGCGGCCATGACCGCACTCGGCCGCTACGGCACGGCCGAAGAGGTGGCGTCCGCGATCGCCTACCTCGCGCGACCGGAGGCGATGTACATGACGGGCACGGAGCTGTCGGTGGACGGCGGCTACGCGGCATGAGCGGGTGGGGCGCGCCGGGCACGGATGCCGCAGCCACCGGCCGACGTCTCAGGCGCGCTCGGGCTGTGCCTTGCCGCGCCTGCAGGTGAGCAGGCCGAACCCCGCCCCCAGCGAGACGAGGCCCATGCCCACCGCGGCCATGACTCCCTGTGCGCCGTCCACCGCTACCGCGCAGAATGCGGCGACGGCACCGTTGAAAAGGAAGAGGAACCACAGCACCGGCCATGCGGGCAGGAACGACGTGACCGGAAGGACCGCGGCCCCCGGCGGCGAGCGAGGCCGCCGCGTACTTCGCGTGGCCGAGGCGCTGACCAGCGCGGTCAGGCACGGGGGCGGCCGGCGGGCGGACGTACGGCTGGAGCGACTGCGCGCCGGGGTGCGGGCGGTGATCGGCGACGACGGTCACGGCGGCGCCGACGAGCAGAGCGGGACGGGACTGCTCGGCGTCCGCCGCCGGGTGACCGCCCTCGACGGCGAACCGACCGTGTCCAGCCCGCCCGGCGGCCCGACCGTGATCGTGGTGGCGCTTCCGTGCGTCTGGTGACGTGCTCTCCCCCTACACCCGGTGAGCACCGCTACACCCGGTGAGCACCGCGCGGAGGCGACGGCGGTCGTGGGACGCACTTGCCTGAAGCGCACTTGAAGGATCTGGCGTGTTCGTCATGACGGTGGTCGACAGCAGCCCCGTGAAGTCCCCGGCCGTGGGCGCCTGTTCCGCGATCGCCTCGGTGCGGCCCCGGCCCGACGGCCAGGGGCTGTACACGATCAGTGAGGTCGCCGCGTTCACCGGGCTTCGTGCGCACACGCTGCGCTGGTACGAGCAGATCGGGCTGATGCGGCAGGTCGAGTGGGGCTTTCTCACCGGGTCCTTCTCGGACGCGGGCAAGGAGTTGTCCGGCGGGGACGTCCGGCAGCTGATGCCCCGGTTCAACGTCGACGACGCGAAGGCGAACGCCCGCGCTGCTCGCGCCGCTGCACACGATCGCGGCCGCGGGGGCGACGGTCGCGCAGATCGTCCTGGCCTGGGTGCAGCAGCGGGCGCAGGTGCACGGTCTCACCGCGGTGCCGATCCCCGGCACCCGCAGGCGCAGCCGTCTGCTGGAGCACGCCGGTGCCACCCGGATCACGCGCGGCGCCGACGAACTGGCGCTGCTGGAGCCGATCGCGGGCCAGGTGGCGGGCGAGCGCTACGCCGACATGTCTCTCACCTCCGTGGCCCTAGGAGCCCCATGCCATGCGCGCCCGCCCGTCTCCGTCCCGGGCAGCCGGTCCGGGACGGAGCACCGCTTCGGCATGCGCGGGAGGCTGCCCGAGCCGTGGAGTGCCCGTACCTGCTGCGGGGCCGCTGGCATCGCCGGTCCGGGAGGGTGCTCTTCGGCGTCAGCCGCCGTCGAACAGCCCTGAGGTCCGCACTCCCAGGTGGCGCAGTGCCGCCGCGGCGGCTCCGGCGCCGCACATGCCATGGGCGCCGGGGCCCGGCGGGGTGGCGGCCGAGCAGAGGAACACCCCGGGCAGGCCGGTGGCGTACGGGTCGAGGGCCGGGCGGGGGCCGAGGAGGAGCTGAGAGGTCGTCTTGGCTCCGGTGATGATGTCGCCGCCGGTGAAGTTGGGGTTGGCGGCAGCGAACCGGGCGGGCCGGACGGCCTGTCGGGCCACGACGCGGTCACGGACACCGGGGGCGAACCGCTCCAGCTGCCTCAGGATCGCGTCGGTGGCGTCGCCGTCGTAGTCGTACGGGACATGGGCGTAGGTGTACACGGGATGCACGTCACCGACCGACCGGGTGGGGTCGGCCAGGTACTGCTGGGCGACCAGGACGAAGGGCCGCTCGGGCATGCGTCCGGCCACGACGTCCTGGAGCGTCCGCGCCACCTCGGCGAGCGGGCCGCCGAGGTGCACGGTGGTGGCCCGGCGCGCATGCTCGTTCGTCCAGGGCACGCCGCCCTCGACGGCCAGATCGAGCTTGAAGACGGCGGGCGCGCGAAGGAAGCGGCCGTACGCGGCGCGCGTCCGGGGCGGCAGCCGGTCGCCGTAGAGGGCTGCGGCCTGGCTCGGGTCGAGGTCGAGGAGGGTGACGTCGGCAGGCGGGAGTTGACGGTGGTCGGTGACACGGACGCCGGTGTGGACGGTACCGCCGTACCGGCGCAGCACACGTTCCATGCTGTACGCGATGGACTGTGAGCCGCCCTCGGCCACGGCCCAGCCCGCGTCGTGGCCCGCGGTGAGGATGCCGAGCGCGATGGCCGAGGTGAACGGGCGGGACAGCGGGCGCAGGGCGTGTGCCGCGACTCCCGCCCACAGGGCCCGCGCCTGCGGGGTGCGGAAGAGGCGGGCGAGGGCGGTGGCGGGCAGGGTGGTCGGGATGCCGAAGCGGGCGAGCAGCAGCGGGTGCGCGGGCAGGTGCGGCAGCGGGCCCAGGACGTCATGCGCCAGAACGTTCCAGTGCCGCACCGGGGTGGCGAACAGGGCGCGGTAGCGGTCGCCGTCGGGTCCGAGGAGACGGGCGGTGTCCGGCACGGAGCGCAGCAGGGCCCCGCCGCTGCCGTCGTCCAGCGGGTGGACGCAGTCGACGTCCGCCGTCCGCCAGCGCAGCCCGTGCTGTTCGAGGCCGAGCGCGCGCAGCGCCGGGGAGCCGGCGGCGGTGGGGTGGACGGCCGAGCAGTGGTCGTGGAGGAGGCCGGGCACAAGTGCCTCGGAGCTGCGGGTGCCCCCGCCGATCTCGTCGGCGGCTTCCAGGACGGTCACGGCGAGCCCCGCCCTGGCGAGAAAGGCCGCGGCGGCGAGCCCGTTGGGCCCGGCGCCGACGACGACCGCGGACGTCATGCCGCACCCCCGAGGTGTCCCGTGTCGGAAATCGGTCGTGAAATCGGTCGGATATCGGTCGGATGCCGGTCGGGAATCACGTGGCCGGGGTGATCGTAACCCGCAGGTGTTTCATGAGGGGCTGGTCGCTCTGCTCGCTGTGGTCGCACAGGGCGACGAGCACGTTCATCTCCGGCATGTACCCGGCCGCGCAGCCGCGGGGCATGTCGTACGGGATCGCGAGGAAGCCGTCGAGGGTGCGGGTGGTGCCGTCCTTGGCCGTGCTGACGATGTCCACGGGGTCGCACTCGCCGATGCCTCGTTCGCGCATGTCGTCGTCGTTCATGAAGACGAGGGTGCGCAGGTTCCTGATGCCGCGGTAGCGGTCGTTGTCGGAGTAGACGGTCGTGTTCCACTGGTCGTGGGAGCGCATGGTGCCGAGGGCCAGGGTGCCCGGGGCGGGGACGACGTCGGGCAGCGGGGCGGCGGAGAACTCCGCCTTTCCGGATGGTGTGCGGAAGACCAGCTCACGGGCGGGCTGCTTGATGCGGAAGCCCAGCGGCAGTCGCACCCGTCGGTTGAAGTCCTCGAATCCGTCGAGGACTTGGGCCATGGTGTCGCGGATCCGGTCGTAGTCCTCGACGTACCACTGCCAGGGCGTCGGGCTGTCCGGCAGGGCGGCGCGGGCCAGGCCGGCGATGATGGCGGGCTCGGAGAGCAGGTGCCGGGAGGCGGGACGCTTCATGCCGACGGACAGGTGCACCATGCTCATCGAGTCCTCGACCGAGGTGCTCTGCGGGCCGGTGCGCTGCTGGTCCTTCTCGGTGCGGCCGAGGCACGGCAGGATGAGCGCCCGGCGGCCGTGGACGAGGTGGCTGCGGTTCAGTTTCGTGCTGACCTGGACGGTGAGGTCACAGGAGCGCAGCGCCTCGTGGGTGAGCGGGGTGTCGGGCGCGGCGAGCGCGAAGTTGCCGCCCATGCCGACGAACACTCTGACGTCGCCCCGCCGCATGGCCGCGATGGTGCCGACGGTGTCCAGGCCGTGGGCGCGGGGCGGGTCGAACCCGCACACCTGGGCGAGCCGGTCGAGGAACTCGGCGGTCGGGCGGTGGTCGATGCCGCAGGTGCGGTTGCCCTGGACGTTGCTGTGCCCGCGCACCGGCGACGGTCCGGCGCCCTCGCGGCCCAGATTGCCGCGCAGCAGAAGGAGGTTGACGATCTCGCGGACCGTGTCGACGCCGTGTTCGTGCTGGCTCACGCCCAGGCACCAGCTGACGATGCTGCGATCGGCGTCACGGTAGACGCGGGCCGCCCTGAGGATGTCGGCGCGGTCGAGGCCCGACTGGCGCTCGATCTCCGCCCAGGGCGTGGCCTGGCACTGTTTCCGGTAGTCGTCGAAGCCGGCGGTGTGGCGGTCGATGAACTCCTGGTCGAGTGCCTTGGGATCGCTGCCGGCCTGCTCCAGCAAGGCCTTCGCCATGCCGCGCAGCAGGGCCATGTCGCCGCCGACACGCACCTGGAGGTTCAGGTTGCTGGTGCGGGTGGAGTGGAAGGTGGCCATGCCGGTGATGTCGTGCGGGATGATCGTGCGCCGTGCGGCCGCCTCGATCAGCGGGTTGACGTGCACGATCCGGGCGCCGCGGCGATAGGCCTCGGCGAGGGCGGTGAGCATCCGGGGCGCGTTGGAGGCGGCGTTCACGCCCATGATGAACAGGGCGTCCGTAGTCTCCCAGTCCTTCAGGTCGACCGTGCCCTTGCCGGTGCCGAGCGAGGCCTCCAGGGCGCGTCCGCTGGCCTCGTGGCACATGTTGGAGCAGTCGGGCAGATTGTTCGTGCCCAGCTCCCGGGCCATCAACTGGTACAGGAACGTGGCCTCGTTGCCGAGCCGGCCGGAGGTGTAGAAGGCGGCCTGGTTCGGGTCGTCCAGCTCGCGCAGGGTCCGCCCCACCAGTTCGAAGGCGTCGCGCCAGCTGATCGGGACGTAGTGGTCGGAGTCGGGATCGTAGACCATGGGCTCGGTCAGCCGACCCTGGTCCTCCAGCGCGAAGTCGCTCCACTCGGACAGGTCACTCACCGAGTGCCGCGCGAAGAACGCGCGGTCGACCCGCTTGCGGGTCATCTCCCAGGTGACGTGCTTGATCCCGTTCTCGCAGATGTCCAGGCGCAGGCCCTTGGTGTCGTCCGGCCAGGCGCACCCGGGGCAGTCGAAGCCGCCGTTCTCGTGGTTCATCTTCACGATCGCACGCGGTCCGTCCACCAGCGCGCCCTCGCGCAGCAGGAATCCGCTGACGCTCCTCGCGGCACCCCAGCCGGCGGCGGGGTGGCGGTAGGGGCGGAAGGACGGTTCCCCGCCGGGAGCGGGGCCCACGTGGAGCTCCCGCTCTTCCGCCCCCTGCGCCGGCCGCCGCGGCTGATCGTCACTGGAGTGACGGGAGGTGCTCACGACTCTCCCTCAGGACTGGGGCCGCTTGCCGTGGTTGGCGGCGTGGTTGCGCCGTGCCTTCTTCTTCCTGCGTCGCTTCGAGGACATGGCAACCTCCTGTCGATACGAGAAACATCCTTCGTCCGAATGTTTCGGACATGTTCAGGGAGCTATTCCCTGCGGTCCTTGCGCCGGCTCTCGCCGGACTTCATGCGGCCCTCGCGCACCTCGCGGTCGACCTCGGCGTGTGCCTGCTCGTACGCCGCCCCGGGGTCCTCCCGGCGCCCGCCGCGCAGACCCGCTTCCCGCCGGTCCTCCCTGGTGCGCTCGGCGAGTTCAGGCTCGTCCGGCCGGCGGGGCAGGCCCCGGCCGTGACCGGTGTCCGGCTCGCCCTCGACCCGCTTGTTGGACTTGTGGTGATGGTGCGCCATGAGTTCTCCTCCGTCACTTCTCCGTCGCCGCGGAGCCGGCCTCGGCGGGCCCGGCGGGCCCGGCTGCCCCGGCGGTCCCGGCCCGCTCGCCGGAGTCGCCGTTCTTCCGCACCGAGCAGTGCAGCGAGTCGTCCACCACGTCGGCGACGATCGTGTTCCCGGGCTCGGCCTCGCCGCTCAGCAGCAGGGTGGCGATGCGGTTGTCGAGTTCCGCCTGGATGGTGCGACGCAGCGGGCGGGCGCCGAACTCCGGCTGGTGGCCGTGCGCGATGAGGAGCTTCTTCGCGGCCTCCGTGACCTCCAGTTCGATGCCCTGCGCGTGCACCCGGCGCTTGCTCTGGTCCAGCAGATGGTCCACGATCCGGCTCAGGTCGTCCTCGGTCAGGCCGTGGAAGATGATGATGTCGTCGATGCGGTTGAGGAACTCCGGCAGGAACCTGGTCCGCAGGTCGTCCATCAAGTCGTCCTTCAGGTCGGACACATCACCCTTGTGGTCGAGGATGCGGTGCGCGCCGATGTTGGACGTCATGATGACGACGCAGTGCCGGAAGTCGACGGTACGGCCCTGGCCGTCGGTGAGCCGGCCGTCGTCGAGGATCTGCAGCAGGGTGTTGAACACGTCGGGGTGTGCCTTTTCCACCTCGTCGAACAGCACGACGCTGTACGGCTGGCGGCGCACCTTCTCGGTCAGCTGGCCCGCTTCCTCGTAGCCGACGTATCCGGGCGGGGCGCCGACCAGCCGGGCGACGGTGTGCTTCTCCTGGAACTCGCTCATGTCGAAGCGGATCATGCGGTCCTCTTCGCCGAACAGCAACGCCGCGAGGGTCTTGGCGAGTTCGGTCTTGCCGACGCCGGTGGGGCCGAGGAAGAGGAAGGAGCCCACGGGCCGGTTCGGGTCGCCCATGCCCGCGCGGTTGCGGCGCACGGCCTGCGAGACGGCGGTGACCGCCTCGTCCTGGCCGACGATCCGGGCGTGCATCTCCTCCTCCAGCCTGAGGAGTTTCTCCTTCTCGCTGGCGGTGAGCTGGGCGACCGGAATGCCGGTGCGGCGGGAGACGACGTCGGCGATGTCGGCGGCCGTGACGGACACGACGCCCTCGCGGCGCTCCTCGATCCCGGCGAGTTCGCCCTCCACCCCGGAGATCTCCCGCTTCAGCTCGGAGGCCTTCTCGAAGTCCTCGGCGGCGACGGCCTGTTCGAGCTCCCGGCGCAGCCTGGCGATACGGTCCTCGCGACTGACCACCTCGGTCGAGCGGCCCACGCTGCGCAGCCGTACCCGGGCGCCGGCCTGGTCCATGACGTCGATGGCCTTGTCGGGCAGGAAGCGGTCGGTGATGTAGCGGTCGGACATCTCGGCGGCGGCCGCCAGCGCCGCGTCGTCGAAGCGGACCTGGTGGTGGGCCTCGTAGGAATCGCGCAGCCCTTCGAGGATCTGCACGGTCTCCTCGACACTGGGCTCGGGCACCAGCACGGGCTGGAACCGGCGCTCCAACGCCGCGTCCTTCTCGACGTACTTGCGGTACTCGTCGATGGTCGTGGCGCCCACCACGCGCAGTTCGCCGCGCGCGAGTGCGGGCTTGAGCATGTTGCCCGCGTCCATGGATCCCTCGCCGGTGGCGCCGGCGCCGACGACCGTGTGGAGTTCGTCGATGAACAGGATGATCTGGCCCTTGGCGGCCTGTACGTCCTCGATGACCTTCTTCAGCCGCTCCTCGAACTGTCCCCGGTACTGCGCTCCCGCGACCATGCCCGACAGGTCGAGGGAGACGACCCTCTTGTCCTTCAGGGTGTCCGGGACCTCGCCCGCCACGATGCGCTGCGCCAGCCCCTCCACGATGGCGGTCTTGCCGACGCCGGGTTCGCCGATGAGGACGGGGTTGTTCTTGGAGCGCCGGGAGAGGATCTCCACGGTCTGCTCGATCTCCTCGGCGCGTCCCACCACCGGATCGAGCCTGCCCGCCCTGGCCTCTTCGGTGAGGTCCCGGCCGTACTCGTCCAGCGTCGTGGCCGGCTGCTTGCGCTCGGCGGGCAGTGAGTCGGCCCGGGCGGCCTGCTCGGCGATGCCCGACAGCTTCTCCGTGTCCATGCCCTCGGCGCGCAGCAGCTTGGCGGCACCGCTGTCACTGTCCCCCAGCAGGGCGCTGAGGATGTGCTCCGGACCGATGTACGACACACCGGCCGCCTGTGACTGGGCGTAGGCGGCACCGAGGGTGCGCTTGGCCGCGGGGGTGAGTCCCGGCTGCGCGGACGGCTCACCGGACTCGCGCGGCAGGATCTTGGCGATCTCGGCCGCGAGCGTGTCGGGATCGACGCCCAGCTGGGACAGCAGCCGCCGGGACGAGTCGACCTTCGTGGCGGCCCAGAGCAGGTGTTCGGTGTCGAGGTCGGTGGTGCCGTCCTCGACGGCCCGCCCCGCGGCCAGGTTGAGCAGTTCCTGGGAGGCCTCCGTCAGCAGCCGTCCGATGGGCACGCGCTGCACCGCGGGCGGTGATGACGCCGGCGACATCCCGAAGAACCGGTTGAACAACTCGCTGAACGGATCCGACGAACCGAAAGGAGCACCGAACGACATCGACATGACATCTCCTGAGCGCGGCGAAACAGTGATCCGCGGGGGGGTCGTACGCGATCCGGGGTCAGTACTCACTGAACCCCTCCGCACACGGCACCGCAAACGGAGCGGCCGACACGGAGCGGGTCGGCCGCGGACGTCAGGGTCCTGCCGTCGCCGCACCGCCCGGAGCGGCCGGGAGGTCGTCGAGGAAGCCGATGCTCGGCACATGGAAGAGGCAGCCCGTGACCGGCACGGAGAAGTCGAGGATCCGGTCGTGCTGTCCCGGCTCGCGGCCGAGGAACATGTTCCGCAGCATTTCCTCGGTCACGTCCGGGGTGCGGGAATAGCCGATGAAATAGGTGCCGAACTCGCCGGTCCCGATGGTGCCGAAGGGCATGTTCTCGCGCACGATCTTGCGTTCGTCGCCGTTCTCGTCGGTGATGGTGTTGAGGGCGACATGGGAGTCGGCGGGCTTCACGTCGTCGGGGAGTTCCACGTTCGCCAGCTTGGTGCGCCCGATCACCAGGTCCTGCTCCTCGGCCGACAGGGCGTTCCAGGCCGTCATGTCGTGCAGGTACTTCTGCACGATCACATAGCTGCCACCGGTGAATTCCGGGTCCTCGTCGCCGATGAACACGGCGCCGTCCGCGACCGTCCCCTCGGGGTTCTCGCTGCCGTCGACGAAGCCGAGCAGATCACGTTCGTCGAAGAACCTGAAGCCGTGCACCTCGTCCACCACGGTGGCCGCACCCTGAAGGCGCTCCCCGAGCAGCCGGGCCAGTTCGAAGCACAGGTCCATCCGCTGGGAGCGGACGTGGAAGAGGAGGTCACCGGGGGTGCCGAGGGCCCGGTGGCGCGGCCCGACCAGGTCCACGAAGGGGTGCAGCTCGCGTGGCCGGGGCCCGTCGAAGAGCCGGTCCCAGGCGTGCGAGCCGATGCCGACGACACAGCTGAGCCGCTCGGCGGGCGCGCGGAACGCCACCGAGCGACGCAGGCCCGACACGTCCTCCAGCAGGTCACGGACGGTGCCCTCGCCGCCGGGCACGAGGGTGACGACGAGGAGGACGGCGGCCCTGGCCGGCGTGACGATGACGGGCTGCGACTCGACCACGGACGTCTGCCTCCTCGGCGGATCCTGCGCGACGAACCGCTCACCGCACCCCTCGTGCACCGTGGTATCGCGGCCGGCTCCTTCGCACCAGCATGGCGCCGCCCGCCCGGCTCGGCAGTTCGGCAGCCGGACGGGATTGGCGTTCCGGTCAGCCGTCGGGTACACCCGTCCCGTGCTCTTTCGTCAGCTCGAATACCTCGTCGCGCTCTCCCGCGAGCGGCATTTCGCCCGCGCCGCCCAGGCCTGCTACGTGTCCCAGCCGGCCCTGTCGGAGGCACTGCGCAAGCTGGAGGAGGAGCTCGACGTGCCGCTGGTGCGGCGCGGCCGCAAGTACGAGGGCCTCACTCCTGAGGGCGAGCGCATCGTCGTATGGGCGCAGCGGATCCTGGCCGACCGCGACGCCCTCAAGGACGAGGTCGACGCGCTGCGCGGTGGCCTGACCGGCCGGATACGGATCGGTTCGGTGCCGACCGCGTCCGCCGCCGTCGCCCATCTGACCGGCCCGTTCTGCGCGGCGCACCCGCTGGTCACGGTGCAGGTCAGCGCGGACATGCAGTCGGTGGACATCCTGCGGCAGTTGCAGAACTTCGAGCTCGACGCGGCCGTCACCTATCTGCGCGAGGACGTGTCGGAGCAGTTCTTCCACACGGTGCCGCTGTACCGGGAGCGCCACGTGCTGCTGCTCTCGGCCGACGACGACCTGGCCCGGCGTACGACGGCCACGTGGGCGCAGGCGGCGCGGTTGCCGCTGTGTCTGCTGAACCAGGGCATGCAGGGGCGCCGGGTGCTGGACGAGTTGTTCGCGCGGGCCGGGACGCAGGCCTCGCCCCGGCTGGAGACCGATTCCGTGGCGGCTCTGTTCGCGCATGTCAGGACGGGGCGGTGGGCGAGCATCGTGGCGCAGGCTTGGCTGCACGTGTTCGGTGTGCCGCCCGGCATGCGGGCGGTGCCGCTGGTCGAGCCGGCCGCCTCGGTGCCCGTGGGGCTGGTGGTCGCCGCCCGGGAGCCGGGGTCGGTCATGGCCCGGTCCCTGACGGACATCGCCCGCACGACCGACGTGGCCACGGCCCTGGAGCGCGTCCCCGGGGATCCGGGCCGCTGATCGCTCCGTGGGGGTCAGCCGACCGGCTCGGACGCGAGGCGCTCGGCGCCGGTGTAGACGTTCATCGAGGTGCCGCGCAGGAACCCGACCAGGGTCAGCCCGCTCTCGGCGGCCAGGTCCACGGCCAGCGAGGACGGCGCGGAGACGGCGGCGAGCAGCGGGATCCCGGCCAGTACGGCCTTCTGCACCAGCTCGAAGGAGGCGCGCCCGCTGACCATGAGCAGGGTTTCCCGCAGCGGCAGCAGACCGGAGCGCAGGGCGTGTCCGACGACCTTGTCCACGGCGTTGTGCCGGCCCACGTCCTCGCGCAGGCACAGCAGCTCGCCGTCGGCCGTGAACAGGCCCGCCGCGTGCAGTCCGCCGGTGCTGTCGAACACCCGCTGGGCCGCCCGCAGCCGCTCGGGCAGCGCAGCGAGCAGCTCCGGACCCACGCTCAGCGGGTCCTCGGCCACGGACCAGCGGCGCACCATGCGCACCGCGTCCAGGCTCGCCTTGCCGCACAGCCCGCACGAGGAGGTGGTGTAGAAGTTCCGCTCCAGCGACGCGGCGGGCAGCGCCACCCCGGGGGCGAGGGCGATGTCGACCACGTTGTAGGTGTTGCCGCCGTCCGCCGTGGCGCCCGCGCAGTAGCGGATCCCGGTCACGTCGTCGGCGGCGTGGACCACACCCTCACCGGCCAGGAATCCGGCCGCGAGGTCGAAGTCGTCGCCCGGGGTGCGCATGGTCACCGTGAGCGGCCGGCCGCCTACCCGGATCTCCATCGGTTCTTCGGCGGCCAGGGTGTCGGGCCGGTGCGCGGGCACGCCGTCCCGGATGCGCAGCACCCGCCGCCGTACGGTCACCCGTCCCATGACGCCGCTCCGCGCGCGGGCTCCAGACGGACCAACACCCCTTTGGACGTGGGCGTGTTGCTGATGTCCGCGACGCTGTCCAGCGGCACCAGGACGTTGGTCTCGGGGTAGTAGGCGGCGGCCGAGCCACGGCTGGTGGGGTAGGCGACGACCCGGAAGTCCGGCGCCCGGCGCTCGCGTCCGTCGTGCCAGACCGCGACCAGGTCCACCAGGTCACGGTCGGCGAACCCGAGGTCCTGGAGGTCGTCGGGGTTGACGAGGACGACGCGGCGGGCGTTGTGGATGCCCCGGTAGCGGTCGTTCATCGCGTACGGGACGGTGTTCCACTGGTCGTGCGAGCGCAGCGTCTGGAGCAGCAGGTGCCCCTCGGGGATGTCGGGCATCGTGAAGTCGTTGCGGGTGAAGACGGCCTTGCCGCTCGGGGTGCGGAAGACGCGCTCGTTGACCGGGTTGGGCAGCCGGAAGCCGCCGGGCTCGGCCACGCGGGCGTTGAAGTCCTGGAAGCCGGGGACGACGCGGGAGATGCGGTCGCGGACGGTGCCGTAGTCCGCCTCGAAGTCTTCCCAGGGGATGGCCGGGGTGTCGCCGAGGGTCCTGCGGGCCAGCCGGCTGATGATCGCGACCTCGCTGAGCAGGTGCGGGGAGGCCGGGGGCAGCTTGCCGCGGGAGGCGTGCACCTCGCTCATGGAGTCCTCGACGGTGACGAACTGCTCGCCCGCCGCCTGGACGTCCCGGTCGCTGCGGCCGAGGGTGGGCAGGATGAGGGCGATGTCGCCGCAGACCGCGTGGGAGCGGTTGGGCTTGGTGGAGATGTGCGCGGTGAGCCGGCAGCCGCGCATCGCCTCCTCGGTGACGTCGCTGTCCGGGGTGGCCCGGACGAAGTTGCCGGCGACGCCGAGGAACACCTTGGCGGTGCCGTCGCGCATGGCCCGGATGCTGTCGACCGAGTCCAGTCCGTGCTTGGTGGGCGGGGTGAAGCCGAACTCGCGCTCCAGGGCGTCGAGGAACGGCTGGGGCATCCGCTCCCAGATGCCCATGGTGCGGTCGCCCTGGACGTTGCTGTGCCCGCGCACGGGGCACACACCCGCGCCCGGCCGTCCGACATTGCCGCGCAGCAGAAGGAAGTTGACGACCTCGCGGATGGTCGGGACGCCGTGCTTGTGCTGGGTGAGTCCCATCGCCCAGCAGACGATGATCTTTCCGCTGCGCAGCACCTGTTCGTGGACGGCCTCGATCTCCTCGCGGCTCAGCCCTGTCGCGGCGAGGACGTCCTCCCACGCGATCTTCCGGGCGTGGTCGGCGAAGTCGCTGAAGCCGGTGGTGTGGGCGCTGATGAAGGCGTGGTCGAGGACGGTTCCCGGGCGCTCGTCCTCGGCCTCCAGCAGCAGCCGGCCCAGCGCCTGGAACAGGGCGAGGTCGCCGCCGGGGCGGATCTGGAGGAACTGGTCGGCGATCGCGGTGCCCCGGCCGACGACCCCGCGGGCCTTCTGGGGGTGCTTGAAGCGGAGCAGTCCCGCCTCGGGCAGCGGGTTGACCGCGATGACCTTGCCGCCATTGCGCTTGGTCTCCTCCAGCGCGGACAGCATGCGCGGATGGTTGGTGCCCGGGTTCTGTCCGACGACGAACACCAGGTCGGCGGTGTGGATGTCGTCCAGCGAGACGCTGCCCTTGCCGATGCCGAGCGTCTCCATCAGCGCGGATCCGCTCGACTCGTGGCACATGTTGGAGCAGTCCGGCAGGTTGTTGGTGCCGTAGGCGCGGGCGAACAGCTGGAGCAGGAAGGCCGCCTCGTTGCCCACCCGGCCCGAGGTGTAGAAGAGGGCCTCGTCCGGGGAGTCCAGCCGGCGCAGTTCCGCTGCGAGCACCTCCAACGCCTCGTCCCAGCCGACGGGTTCGTAGTGCTCGGCACCGGACCGTCTGATCATGGGCTCGGTGAGCCGGCCCTGCTGGTTGAGCCAGTAGTCGGACCTGGCGCCCAGTTCGGCGATCGAGTGCTCGCGGAAGAAGTCGGCGGTGACGCGGCGCGTGGTGGCCTCGTCGTTGATGTGCTTGGCGCCGTTCTCGCAGTACTCGTTGAGGTGCCGCTTGCCCGCCGCGGGCTCGGGCCAGGCGCAGCCCGGGCAGTCGGTTCCCTTGGCCTGGTTGATGTTCAGCAGGGTCAGCGCGGTGCGGCGTACGGAGGTCTGTTCCAGGGAGTACGTCAGCGCGTGCGCCACCGCCGGGACGCCGGTGGCCCAGCGCTTGGGCGGGGTGACCGACAGGTCGTCTACGGGGTCCTCGATGCCGCTCATGATCCGGCAGCATCCGCCTCGTCACGCGGAGAAGTCAAAGAGGTGTTCTCGATGAGCCGATAAGCGGCGGTTATGACATAGGCGGCATCTATCGGCCGACAAACGGCCCCTCTTTGACTTCGCCGGATGCCTGATCAACGATGACCGGCATGAGGGCATCCGGGACGGACACGGCCGACGGCACGGCACCGCACGGAGCGGCATCGCGCGCCACCGCACCGCACGCAGCCTCGGACGCGCTGCGGGCCGGCCGGGACTGGGAGCGGGCCCGCTCGATCGCCCGGTCCTGTGCCGGGCGGTCGCTGCCCGCAGGCCCGCGCTCCCTCGCCGACGCCCTCGGCCACGCGCTCGCCGACCCGCTCCTCGCACTCACCGATCTGCCGTCGTTCGACACCGCCGCCATGGACGGCTGGGCCGTGGCCGGACCGGGCCCGTGGCGGCTGCGCGGCGCCGGAGTCCTCGCCGGCGCGGAGCCCGGTCCGCTCGGCCGGGACACGGCCGTCCCCATCGCGACCGGCGCCCCGGTGCCGCCCGGCGCCACCGCCGTGCTGCGCCGCGAGCACGGCGAGGCGGACCCCGCGCATGACCTGCTGTACGACCGCTCCCCCGGGCCGGTGTGCGAGGGGCAGGACATCCGGGCGCGCGGCCAGGAGTGCCGCTCCGGTGAGCCGCTGCTGCCGGCCGGCACCACCGTGACCGAACGCGTGCTGGGCCTCGCGGCGGCGGCCGGGTACGACCGGCTGACCGTGCATCGCCGCCCGAGCGTGGAACTCCTCGTCCTCGGCGACGAGTTGCTCGACCAGGGTGTGCCGCGCGGCGGGCGGGTCCGGGACGCGCTCGGCCCGCTGCTGCCGCCCTGGCTGCGGGGCCGCGGCGCCGAGCTGATCGGCCATCGCCGGGTCGCGGACGACCCCGGCCCGCTCCGTGAGGCCGTGCGCAGCTCACCCGCCGACGTCGTCGTCACCACCGGGAGCACCGCGGCGGGCCCCGTGGACTTCCTGCACGACACGCTGCGGTCGGTGGGCGCCCGGCTGCTGGTCGACTCCGTGGCGGTGCGACCGGGCCATCCGATGCTGCTCGCCGAGCTGCCCGCGACCACGGACGGCCGGGCGCGCCGGCTGGTCGGGCTGCCCGGCAACCCGCTGGCCGCGGTGGCCGGCCTGGTCACGCTCGCCGAACCGCTGCTGCGCCGGCTCGGCGGCCATCGCGAGGCCGGTCCGGTCCGGCTGACGACGACCGCCGCCCTGCCGGGCCATCCGCGCGACACGCGGCTGCTGCCGGTGTTCACGTCCGGCCAGGAGGCGACACCGCTGCCCTTCGACGGCCCGGCGATGCTCCGCGGCCTCGCCCTGGCGGACGCCCTCGCGGTGGTCCCACCGGGCGGTGTCGCGGCCGGCACCACCGTGGACGTGCTGGAACTGCCCGGCCGCTGAACCGCTGACGTCCCGGTGCCGACCGGCGGATCCGCGTCGTACGACAGCTCCGTGCCGTACGGCGGCCCGCGCTCGGCGGCACTAGCGTGGGGGCATGCGTCACGAGGTGACCGAGGCCGACACCGCGGCCGTGGTGGGCAGTGGTGACGTGCCCGTGCTGGCCACGCCCCGGCTGATCGCCTGGCTGGAGGCGGCCACCGTGCGGGCCGCCGCGCCCCTCACTACGACCGGTCAGACCACTGTCGGCACCGAGGTGCGGGTTCGGCATGTGCGGGCCACCCGGGTGGGCGGCCGGGTGGAGGTGAGCGCCCGGCCGCTGCCCTCCACGACGGACCGGCGGCTGACCTTCCTGGTGCGGGCCGTCGACGGCGCGGGCCTGCTGGTCGCGACGGGCGAGATCGACCGGGCGGTCGTGGACCGGCAGCGCTTCCTCGCGCAGGCACCGGACCCGGCGGCGGAGCGCTGACCTGCACGCCTCACACCGGTGTGTGCCCTTCCAAGTACGTCCGTACGACCGCCGGGAGGTCGGCGTCGACGGTCTCGGCGAGCGAGGCCCAGCGCAGTCGGTCCGGCGCGAGACGGGCGCCGTCGGACGGGGACTCGCTCAGCAACTGGCACACGACCGCCGTGGCCCCGTCCTGCGGGGTCAGGCTCTCGGTGCCGTCGACGAGGTAGCCGGTGAGTTCGTAGACGACGCGCGCCGCGGTGGCCTCGGCCGGCTCGGCCTGTTCGGGAGCGCCGGACGGCAGTCTCCAACCCTCGCCCCGCTCCGCCAGCAGCAGCCGTCCGTCGTACAGGACGACGGCCTGCACCACGCCTTCGGCGGGCTCCAGCGTCATGACCGACCAACCCCTCCCCCGGCGCGCTCGGCCGGGTTCTCCTCCCCCTACCCAGGGCCGGGCACACGCACGCCGCGCCGGTCAGTACAGCACCGGCAGGTCCCCGGGCCGTACCCGCACCGTCACCGGCAAGGTGGCCTCGACCTCGCCGTCGGCGCCGTAGTAGACGGGCCGGTTCGCCTCGATGCGCAGTTCGCGGCCGCGCAGGACGCGTACCTCGGGGCGGCCGACGTGGCCGCCGGTCTTCAGCTCGTTCATGAGGGCGAAGAACAGCCGGCGGGGCGCCTCGCGGATCATCACGATGTCCAGCAGCCCGTCGTCGACCCGGGCGCCGGGGGCGATGAGCCGTCCGGAGCCGTAGTAGGGCGAGTTGGCCGCGACGACGGTGTAACCGCGGTGGGTGTGCTCCTCGCCGTCGACGGTGACGCGGTAGTCGGCCGCGCGCCAGCCGGTGACGGCGCGCAGGCCGCCCGCGTAGTAGGAGGCGGAGCCGCGCAGCAGCCGGGCGTGGTTGGCGTGCCGGTTGGCCACGGCGTCGACCCCGGCGTACACGCTGCCGAGGACGACGGTGCGCGCGTGGAGGGCCGACTCCACCTCGACGGTGTCGACCGGGCGGGGCTCGGCGCGCAGCAGGATGCCGGCGAGCGCGGCGGGGTCGGAGGGCAGGTTCAGGGCGCGGGCGAAGTCGTTGCCGCGGCCCGCGGGCACCAGGCCGAGGACGGCTCCGGTGCCGCTCAGCGCGCCGCCGATGCCGCCGGCGATGCCGTCGCCGCCGACGGCCAGGACGATCCGGCCGCGCTCGCCGGCCCGGCGTGCGAGGTCCTGGGCGTGGGCGAGGCTGTGGCTGTACTCCGTCTCCAGTTCGGCGCCGGCCTCGCGCAGCAGCCGGGCCAGGGGCAGCAGGGTCGCCGCCCCGGTGGAGCCGCCCGCGGTGGGGTTGACGACGGCGGTGAACTGTCGCATCGGTGTGCCTCCGGGGCGGTGACGGGTCGCGCTGAGGGGACGGTGGGGTGGCCGGCGGGCCGGGTCAGTCGGTCAGGCCGTGGTCGGGCAGCAGGACGCCGGGGTTGAGCAGGCCCTCGGGGTCGAGGCGGCGCTTGACCGCGCTCAGGGCAGAGATGCCGAGCGGTCCGGCCTCGCGGACGTACCAGTCGCGGTGGTCGGTGCCGACGCCGTGGTGGTGGGAGATCGTACCGCCGGCGGCGAGCACGGCCTCGTTGGCCGCGTGCTTGGCGGGCGCCCAGTGGGCGACCGGGTCCTCGCCCTGGGCGCTGACGACCGTGAAGTACAGCGAGGCGCCGTTCTCGTACACGTGGGAGATGTGGCACATCACCAGGGGCGGGGTGCCGGCCTCGGTGAGGGCGTCGGTGAGCGCGGTGCGCACGGCGGTGTAGAGGTCGGGGATGCGGGACCAGAAGGCCGCGGTCTCCAGGGTCTCCGCGAACGCGCCGACGTCGAGCAGCGCGTCGCGCAGGTACGGCGCCGAGAAGCGGCCGTGGGCCCAACGCTCGCCGGGTTCCGCGCCGGCCGGTGTGCCGCCGCAGGCGGTGAGGACGGCGGCGGCCTGCTCCCGGCGGAGCGCGGTGTCCTCGGGCGTGCCCTCGTAACCCGCGATGGCGAGGCAGCCGGCCGTGCTCTGGCTCAGGTCGCCGCCGATGGAGTCGGGTTGGGCCAGGCCGATGAAGGTCTCGGTCTCGTCGGACAGGCGCAGCACGGTCGGCCGGGGTCCGTCCTGGGCGAGCGTGCGCAGCGCGGCGGCGCCCTCCGCGAAGGAGGCGAACCGCCAGCCCTCGTAGACGCACGCCTCGGGGCGGGGGCGGATGCGGACGGTGACGGAGGTGATGACGCCGAAGGCGCCCTCGGAGCCGAGGATGAGCTGGCGCAGGTCGGGTCCGGCGGCGGAGCGCGGGGCGCGGCCGGTCTCGATGGTGCCCTCGGGGGTGGCGAGGGTCAGGCCGAGGACCATCTCGTCGAAGCGGCCGTACCCGGCGGAGGCCTGGCCGCTGGAGCGGGCCGCGGCGAAGCCGCCGATGGTGGCCCACTCGAAGGACTGCGGGAAGTGACCGAGGGTGAAGCCCTGTTCGGCGAGGAGTGCCTCGGCCTCGGGGGCGCGCAGACCGGGCTGGAGGACGGCGGTGCGCGAGACGGGGTCGAGGTCGAGCAGGGCGTCCATGCGGCGCAGGTCCAGGGCGATGAACGCGCTGCGCTGCGGGGCGAGTCCGCCGACGACCGAGGTGCCGCCGCCGAAGGGGACGACGGCGAGGCCGTGCGCGGCGCAGGCGCGCAGCACGGCGAGGACCTCGTCGTGCGAGCCGGGCAGGACGACGGCCTGCGGGACGTCCGTGACGTCCGCGGCGCGCATGCGCAGCAGGTCGGGCGTGGACTTGCCGCGGGTGTGCCGGATGCGGCTCTCGCCGTCGGTGCGGACGTGCTCCGCGCCGCCGACGGCCTCGGCGAGCGCCTTGATCGCGACGGGCGAGGCCGTGGTGGCGGGCACCTGGATGTCGTCGAGCGAGAGGGCGGGGGTGGTGCGGGGCTTGACGCCGAGGAGGTCGCGCAGCAGGCCGGTCACCGAGTCGGGCAGGGGCGCCGCCTTGGCCGGGTCGCCCCAGCCGTTCCACAGCATGTCCATTGAACGGTCGTCCTCACAGGTCGGTGTGCTCGGTTCGGTGCTCGGTGTGCTCATTCGCGCTACGGCCCCGGCGGCCGTTGTCGGGGAGGGTCTTCTCCTGCCGGACCCTCGGGGCGTTACACTGTGACACATGACGCCTATTCGTCACAACGGTTCGGACAACGATCATGTGCTCGACGCGGTACGCGACTGCGTGCTGGCCGTCGGAGTCCGCCGCACCACCCTCGCCGACGTGGCCCGCCGCGCCGGGGTCTCCCGGATGACGCTGTACCGGCGCTGGCCGGACCTGCGGACCCTGGTGGGCGATCTGATGACCCGGGAGTGGATCGACGTCGCCACCCGGGCCATCCCCGAGGTCTCTGACGGCACGGACACCCGCACCCGGATCGTGGACGGGCTGGTGGCGGGCGTCGAGGCGTTCCGGGCGCATCCGCTGTTCCGCAAGATCGTCGACGTCGATCCCGAGCTGCTGCTGCCGTACGTGCTCGACCGGCGCGGAGCGAGCCAGGAGGCGCTGCTCGCGCTGCTGGCCGACGCGCTGCGCGAGGGCCACACGGACGGCTCCGTGCGCTCCGGCCATGTCGAACGGCAGTCCCGCGCGCTGCTGTTGACCGTGCAGTCCTTCACCCTGTCCCTGCGCACGATGACCGACGAGGACGATCCGGAGCTGGACTCCGCCGCTTTCCTCGGCGAGTTGCGCACCCTCCTGGAGAGGATCCTCACGCCATGAGCCACACCAGGATCGACGCCGGCTCGTCGCTCGACGCATCGCGACGGGCCCGGGAACTGAGCGAGGCCGCGGACGGCAGGGTGGTGGACGTCCTGGTCGTCGGGCTCGGCGCCACCGGTGCCGGGGTCGCGCTGGACGCGGCGGCGCGCGGACTGGACGTGGTCGCGGTGGACGCCCACGACCTGGCCTTCGGAACCTCCCGGTGGAGCTCGAAGCTCATCCACGGCGGGCTGCGCTACCTGGCCTCCGCGCAGTTCGACGTCGCCCACGAGAGCGCCGTCGAGCGCGGGGTGCTGATGACGCGTACGGCCCCGCACCTGGTGTCGGCCCAGCCGTTCGTCCTGCCGCTGACCCCGCTGGTCTCCCGCGCCCAGGCCTCGCTGGCATGGGCCGGGCTGCGCGCCGGGGACGTGCTGCGCCTCGCCGCCCGGACCCCGCGCCAGGTCCTGCCCGCCCCGCGCAGGCTCACCGGGACGGAGGCCCGGCATCTCGCGCCCTCGGTCCGCCCGGCCGGGCTGCGCGGCGGGCTGCTGTCCTGGGACGGCAAGGTGACCGACGACGCCCGGCTGGTCACCGCGCTCGCGCGGACGGCCGCCGCGCAGGGAGCCCGGGTGCTGACCCGGGTCCGGGCACTGGAGCTGACCGGCACGGGCGCCCGGATCCGCGACGAACTGACCGGCGAGGAGGGCGAGATCAGGGCCCGCGCCGTCATCAACGCGAGCGGGGTGTGGGCGGGCGACCTCGTCGAGGGCATCCGGATCCGCCCCTCCCGCGGCACCCACCTCGTCCTGCGCTCGGAGCGGCTCGGCTCGCTGCCGGCCGGCCTGCACATCCCGATCCCCGGCGAGACCAACCGCTTCGTGCTGGTCCTGCCGCAGGGCGACGGCCGGGTGTACGTCGGCCTCACCGACGAGCCGGTCGAGGGCGACATCCCGGACGTGCCCGAGGTGCCCGAGACCGACATCGGTTTCCTGCTGGACGTCCTCGGCTCCGCCCTGGACGCGCCGGTGACCCGGGACGAGGTCGTCGGCGCCTTCGCCGGGCTGCGCCCCCTGCTGGACACCTCCGGCCACGGCGGCCGGGACGGGGAGGCGGCCCGCACCTCCGACATCTCCCGTCGGCACGCGGTGCTGACGTCCCCCGACGGCGTCACGACGATCGTCGGCGGCAAGCTCACCACCTACCGGCGGATGGCGCAGGACGCCGTGGACGCCGCGACCGCCGCCCGGCATCTGCCCGCCGCCCCCTCCCGCACCGCCGCGCTACCCCTGGTCGGCGCCGCCTCGCCCGCGCGGCTGCGCGCCCTGCCCGCACCGCCGCGCCTGGTCCGCCGCTACGGCACCGAGGCCGACGCCGTCCAGGCCCTCACGTCCCAGGACCCCGCACTGGCCGAGCCGGTGCTGCCGGGCCACCCGGTCACCCGGGCCGAACTGGTGTGGGCGACCCGGCACGAGGGCGCGCTGGACGAGTCCGACCTGCTGGACCGGCGCACCCGCATCGGCCTGGTCCCGGAGGACCGCGCCGAGGCGCTCGGCGTGGCACGTGAGGTGCTGGCGGAGGCGGCGGCCGTACGGTCCTGACCCTTCGGCCCGCTCGGGACGGATCTGGAGCGGGGCGCGGGTGGCGGCGCCGACGCGCTGGCGGTGACCCGGGCGGTGCCGATACGGAGGGCGGCCGTACCCTGGACCGCCGGTCGGTGGCAGGGCGTCGCAGGGCGGGTCACAGCAGGCGGCGGATGTCGCCGCGGACGCGGTAGAAGCCGCCGGCCGCCGGGTGCAGGGCGTCCACGACATAGCGGGCGCCCGGTTCCCGTATCGCGCGCGGGAACTGGACGTTCCAGGAGGTGTCGTAGCCCTCGGACACCACGTGCACCCGCATCCGGCCGCCCTCCTGGATGCACTCGACCACGACCGATCCGACGGGAGCCCGGTCGACGGCGGACACCGCGGCCACGGCGGTGGCGGGCTGGTAGGTCGGCAGGGCCGCGACGAGCTTGACGTCCCGCGCCACCGGCACCGTGCCCCGCTGGGCCGCCGAGATCGCCGCCTCGCTCGCGTCGACGCACACCAGCGAGCCGTCGGTGGTCACCAGGTACAGGCGTCCGTCGCGGTACTGCATCGACAGCGCCGAGCCGCTGCCCGTGCCGAGCTTCCACAGCCGGGTGCCGTCCTGGTCGAAGCAGTAGACGGACGAGGCGGCGTCCCCGGCGAAGACGAACCGGCCGCCCGGGGAGGTGGCACAGGAGTAGACGGCGCCGTCACAAGCGTACGTCGCCTCGATCCGGCCCGCGGCCTTCGACAGCCGCTGGACCACGTGGTGCCCGGTGCCCGCGTAGACGGCGCCGTCCTCCTGCCAGCCGAACAGCACGCTGCCCCGGGTGGCCGTGTGCCACAACTCGCCGCCGCCGTCCGGCGCGTAGGCGGTGACGCCCCGGTGGTGGCCGTGGTAGACGGCGCGGTCGTCGGCGCGGACCATCCAGGCGTGCTCGCCCTGGCTGCGGCGGGACCACTGGTGTTCGTCCTCGTGGTCGATGACGGTGAGCCGGCCCGCGCGGTCCGAGACGTTCAGCACGCCCTCGTGGATGTCGAGCCAGAAGATGTCGACGTCGGCGGCGATGTCGTACGCGGCGAACGGGAGCTTGGAGGACAGGTCGTAGACCTTGCCGTCGTCACAGCCGGCGTAGATCCAGAAGTCGTCGGCGACCAGGCACTTCACGCCGTCCGGCAGGCCGAACCGGGCGAGCACGACGCCCTCGTGGTCCAGGGTGTAGACGTCACCCGCCTGGTTGCCCACCCAGCAGCGGTCGTCGTCGACATGGATGCCGAACGCGGACGAGCCGGTGCGAAAGCGCCACAGCACCGGGGCCACGGCGCGGGCGGTCGACGGGGCGGAACTGACCTGACGCCGGGTCACCGCGCGCGGGGCGCGCTGCCCCTGTACGGCCGGTGCGTATCCCTTGCGGACCTTCTCCCCCACCTTCTTCGCGGCGGCCGCCTTGGCCTTCTCCACGGTCGGGAACGTCGTCGTCTGGCTCTGCCCGGCGGCACCGATCCTGCCGTACCGCACCGTCACCACCAGGCCGTCGACAGTGACTTCGTAGAACTTGTGGGCGCCGCCGCCCTCCTGCGACAGCTCCAGATACGTCGTCGACACCGCGGACGCCGTGGACATGGCAGACCCCTCCCCAGGATGGACCCGCGGCCGTTCCCGCAGGTCCTCACTGGTCACAACCGTAGAGGCCACCACTGACAACGGTCCGGTGCCTAGGTCTGGGCCGTCCCGTCCGACGACAACGCGCCCATCCCGCCCATCAGTTGGCGCAGGCAGTGGAGTGCGAGGGCGGCCGGGGAGCCCCTGCCCGTGACGCCCGCCTCCGTGTCGGCCCAGGTCTCCAGGGCGATGCGGATCGCGTCCGTGGCCGCCGCTGCGACCAGGCGCACCTGTACCGCCTCCAGGTGGCCGTCCGCGAGGCGGGCGACGACCGGTACGAGACGCTCCTCGGACTCCTGGTTGACGCGGTACCAGACCGCGCGCAGCGCGGGATCGTCGGCGGCGGCACGCAGCAGCCCCCGGGTCCGCAGCAGCGCCCGGGCGGCATCCTCGTCCGGTGCCGCCAGCGATTCCTCCACGGCGGCCTCAAGTGCCCGGGACAGCCCGGTGCCCGGTTCGGCCGACTCCAGCAGCGCTCGCCACCGGTCCGCACCGGCGGCGAGCAGCGGGCTCACCGCGTCCTGCTTGGAGCGGAAGTACCGGTAGAAGGTCCGCAGCGCGACCCCCGCGTGCCGGGCGATCTCCTCGGCCGTCGTCGCGTGCGGGCCCTGGGCGGCGAAGAGCTCGGCCGCGGCGTGTGCGATCTCGAGTTGGGTGGCGGCCTTGCGGCGCTCGGTCAGGGAGGTGGGCGGCGTGCTGCTCGCCCCGGACGGCTTGGTGCTCACCCCAGAAGGGTACGGCCCGACAGCACGCCATGGCACACAATGACGAAGTGGCAAAACGTGCCACCAAGGCGTAACGTGAAACGCATGGGGACGCCGGCGGGCAGGAGATCCGGCGTCGCGAAGGCCCCGCCGTACAGCGACGGGGCGGTCAGGAGAAGACATGAACCGCTACGAAGGCCGCCGCGCACTGATCACCGGCGGTGGCTCGGGCATCGGCCAGGCCACCGTGCTGCGCCTGCTCGCCGAGGGCGGCACCGTCGTGGCCGCCGATGTGAGCGAGCGGGGCCTGAAGGACACACTGGCCAAGGCGGGAGCGCACGCGGACCGCCTCACCACGCTCGTCGTGGACGTCGCCGACGAGACCTCCGTACGCGAGGGCGTCGCCGCCGCGGTCGCCGCGCTCGGCGGGCTGGACGTGCTGGTCAACGCGGCGGGGATCCTGCGCTCCTCGCACACCCACGAGACGACCCTTCAGGACTTCACCCGCATCCTCCAGGTCAACCTCGTCGGCACCTTCCTCGTCATCCGCGAGGCCGTACCGGCACTGCTGGGGGGCCGCGACGCGGCGGTGGTCAACTTCAGCTCCACCTCGGCGACGTTCGCTCACCCCTACATGGCGGCGTACGCGGCGAGCAAGGGCGGGATCCAGTCCATGACCCACGCCCTCGCCGCCGAGTACGCGAAGCGGGGCATCCGCTTCACCGCCGTCCAGCCCGGTTCCATCTCGTCCGGCATGACCGACGGCAGCGGCGCCAGCGGACAGAGCGTCGGTCCGGGGCTGCCCGCGGACGCCGACATGTCCCTGTTCGCCAAGCTCTCCCCGGCACTCGGACAGGGCTTCGCCGGTCCCGAGACGGTCGCCTCCGTCGTCGCGATGCTCGCCTCGCAGGACGGCGGGTTCATCACCGGCACCGAGATCCGCGTCGACGGCGGCACCCACTTCTGAATGCGGGAGGCCGCACCGTGCCGCCGACTCCGGCGATGCGGCCCGCCGCGCGGCGGTACGGCCGTCAGGAGCCGAGGAGTTCGACGAACCGCTCGATGTCGATGTTGCCGCCGGAGGCGATGACGCCGACGCGCGGCGGGAGGCTGTCGACGCGGCCCGCCAGGAGTGCGGCCAGGCCGGTGGCGCCGCTGGGTTCGAGGACGATCTTGAGGCGTTCGAAGGCGAACCGCATGGCGGTGATGATCTCCGTGTCGCTGACCAGCGCAATACCGTCGACCAGGCGCTGGTTGATCGGGAAGGTGAGCTCGCCGGGCGTCGGCAGCGCCTGGCCGTCGGCGATGGTCCGGGGGACGGGCCGGGTGACGCGGACACCTCTCTCCAGCGACCGCTTGGTGTCGTCCCCCGCCTCCGGCTCCACGCCGAGGACCCGGATCGCGGGGTGCAGCGCCTTGGCCGCCGTGGCGCTGCCGGCGATGAGTCCGCCGCCCCCGACGGGCACGAGGAGGGCGTCCAACGGGCCGGTCTCCTCCAGGAGTTCGAGGGTCGCGGTGCCCTGGCCGGCGATGACCTGCGGATGGTCGTAGGGCGGGATGAGGGCGAGACCCCGCTCCTCGGCGAGAGCGTGGCCGAGCGCGGTGCGGTCCTGGGTGTAGCGGTCGTAGGTGACGATCTCGGCCCCGTACCCGGCGGTGGCCTCGCGCTTGGCGCGGGGGGCGTCCTCGGGCATCAGGACGACGGCGGTGGTGCCCAGTTCGCGGGCGGCGAGGGCGGTGGCCTGGGCGTGGTTGCCGGAGGAGTACGCGGCGACGCCCTTGGCGAGCTGCTCCGGCGGGAGCTGGGCGATCGCGTTGTAGGCGCCGCGGAACTTGAAGGCGCCGACCCGCTGGAAGTTCTCGCACTTGATGAACACCTCCGCGCCGACGAGGGAGTTCAGGGTGCGCGAGGTGAGGACGGGGGTGCGGTGGGCGACGCCCGCGAGGCGTGCGGCGGCGGCACGGACGTCGTCGAACGTGACGGGTGAAGCGGCGGCCATGGCGAGATCCTCTCCCGGTGCGTCATTTCGCGTAGTTGTAGACGGTGGCCCGGGAGACGCCGAGCAGGTCCGCGATGGTCTGCGCGGCGTCGCGCGAGTCGAAGTACCCGTCCTGGTACAGCTGTCGTACGAGCGTCTTCTTGTCCTCCCGGCCCAGCGACCGGGGCGTGGCGCCGCGTTGGGCGGACAACTCCTCGACGGTGCGGCGCAGTTCGCGGGCGGTGCGGTCGCGCAGGGTCTCCAGCGGGCGGTCGCCGTGCGCGGTGTCCGTGGCGACGAGGTTCGAGAGGGCGAGTGTGACGGGCGACAGGACGGAGATGTCGAGGTTGAGGCAGAGCGCGGCGACGTACTCCCCCTCGGCGTTCTTGATGCCGATGGACGTGCTCTTCGCGGGGCGGCCGTCCGGGAAGCGGTTGGGGTAGTTCTGGACGACGCTCGGGAAGTCCGGGTCGGCGATGCGCGCGAGTCCCAACTCGGTGGCGGAGTCGCCTGCCTGACGTCCCGACAGGTCGTTTTCGATCACCCGGATGGCGTGCCGCGGGTCCCGCAGGTCGTGCAGCACCACCTCGCACAGGCCCGGAAACATCCGCCCGAGCGCCACGGCGATCTTCTCGACCTCCCGGACGAGGTGCTCCTCGGACTCCGCCGCCACCTCACTCACCAGCCCTGCACTTGGAATGATTTTCCAATACTGTACATGAATTCCAAATGCGCGCCGCAGGACGGGTTCGTACGGGCGCGCCCCACGAGGGCGCGGGCTCAGTGGCCGCTGATCCCGCGCGGCGTGTACGGCTCCTCCAGCCGCCGCACCTCTTCGTCGGTGAGCCTCAGGTCGAGGGCCGCGACGGCGTCTTCGAGGTGGTGGGCCTTGGTGGCGCCGACGATGGGGGCGGTGACGCCCGGGCGGGAGGCGACCCAGGCCAGGGCCACCTGGGCCCGCGGGACACCGCGGCTCTCGGCGATCGCCGCGACGGCGTCGACGATGCGCTTGTCGTCGGGCTGGTAGAGGTTGCGCAGGATGGCGTCCGACTCGCTGCGGGCACTGCCGGCGTCCCAGTCCCGGGTGAGCCGTCCGCGGGCGAGCGGGCTCCACGGGATCACCCCGACGCCCTGGTCCGCGCAGAGCGGCAGCATCTCGCGCTCCTCCTCGCGGTAGAGGAGGTTGTAGTGGTTCTGCATGCTGACGAACTTCGTCCAGCCGTGCAGCTCGGCGGTGTGCTGGAGCTTGGCGAACTGCCAGGCGTACATCGAACTCGCCCCGATGTAGCGGGCCTTGCCCGCCCTGACCACGTCGTGCAGGGCCTCCATGGTCTCCTCGACCGGGGTGCGGGGGTCGAAGCGGTGGATCTGGTAGAGGTCCACGTAGTCGGTGCCGAGCCGCCGCAGGCTGTGGTCGATCTCGGCCATGATCGCCTTGCGGGACAGCCCGGACCGGTTGGGCCGCTCGCTGCGCGCCGCGCCGTTCTCCACCGCGAAGAACACCTTGGTGGCGATCACGACGTCCTCGCGCCGCGCCATCTCGCCGAGTGCCCGGCCGACGATCTCCTCGCTGGTGCCGGCCGAGTAGCTGTTGGCGGTGTCGAAGAAGGTGATCCCCGCGTCCAGGGCCTGGCGGATGAACGGGCGGGCGACGTCCTCGGCCAGCGTCCACGGGTGCGGACCCCGGTCGGGAACGCCGTAGCTCATGCATCCGAGCGCCAGCCGCGAGACCTCCAGGCCGCTCGCGCCGAGCTTTGCGTACTCCATGTTCGGTTCCCCTCGTCGATGCCGGTCCCGCCACCGCACCCCGGCGCGCGTCCGGGGACGGGGCGGGCCTGCTCCATCGGTACGAGCGTGATCGTACCGAGGGGCGTACGGCGACCCGAGGGGCGTACGGCGACCGGCCCGGCGGACTCGAACGCCCCCGACCGCACTCCGGACGCCGCCCGGACCGAGGGTGTGCCGACGGCGTGCCGTCAGCCGGCCAACTGCGGGTACAGCGCCGCCAGGTCGCCGGCGAGGCCCGCCTTCACGTTCCGGGTGAGCTCGTCGGCCAGCACTTCGTACGCCCCGGTCTCGACGCCGTCGAGCGCGAGGGAGGCGACGTCGTGCGGTGTGGACTTGGGGGCGTCCACGGCCGCGGCCATGTCGGTGTCGATGTAGCCGACGTGCAGCCCCGTCACCCCGATGCCACGCGAACTCAGCTCCAGGCGCAGGGAGTTGGTCTGGGACCAGAAGGCGGCCTTGGTGGCGCTGTAGGAGCCGGCGAGCCCGAGCCAGGAGAGCACGGAGTGCACGTTGAGGAGGTGTCCGCCGCCATTGCGCTCCAGGACCGGGACGAAGGCCCGGGTGACCAGCAGCGGGCCGTAGAAGTTGGTCTCGAACTCCCGCCGCACGACATCGATTTCGGCGTCCAGGAAGGAGTGCGCGCCGAACGAGACACCCGCGTTGTTGATCAGGACCGAGACGTCCTGCGCCTGCGCGGCGGCCGCAGCGACGGAGGCCGGGTCGGTGACCTCCAGGGCGAGCGGAACGGCGTCCGGGTGGGTCACGGTGCGCGGGTCCCGGGCCGTGGCGTACACCTTGGCGGCTCCGCGCGCGTACAGCTCCTCCACCAGCGCCTTGCCCAGGCCCCGGCTGCCGCCGGTGACCAGGGCGACGGAGTTCTTGATCGCGGTCATGTCGTCTCCAGAGGAAGTCACACGTGGAAACCGATCGGTTTCCATCGGTCGCTCCCACCGTAAACCGATCGGTTTCCAACTTCAAGTGCGCACCGAGACCACTCCCTCGCACCCCGTCCACTACTCTTCCAGAGAGTTTGATTTTCCAACCCAGTAGGAGGAGGCCGCATGAGCGAGCAGCGCAGGGCAGAGGGAGCGGGGAGCCGGAAGCTGCCCGCCCGCCTCGCCGCCCACCCGTCCGTACGGGCCGTACTGGCATCCCGCGCGAACACCGCTCCGGCACCGCCTCCGCCGGTGATCGACGCGGACTGGCTGCGCGCGCTCTGCCTGGAGGCCGGTGCGGACGACGCCGCGGCGGTGAGCCTGGACCACCCCGACCTCGCCGGGGAGCGGGACCATGTCCTGGCCGCTCTGCCGGGCACGCGCGCGCTGGTCTCGCTCATGGTCCGGATGAACCGTGACAACACCCGCTCGCCCGCGCGCAGCGTCGCCAACCAGGAGTTCCACCAGACCGACGAACAGGTCAACGCCGCCGCCCGCAGGGTGGTCCGGGCCCTGGAGGACGCCGGCCACCGCGCGCTCAATCCGTCCGCCGGGTTCCCGCAGGAGATGGAGCGCTTCCCCGGCCGTATCTGGGTCGTCGCGCACAAGACGGTCGCCGTGGCCGCGGGCCTGGGCGTCATGGGTCTGCACCGCAATGTCATCCACCCCCGGTTCGGCAACTTCGTGCTGCTCGCGACCGTGCTCGTGGACGCCCCGGTCAGCGCGTACGGCCGGCCGCTGGACTACAGCCCCTGCGTGGACTGCAAGTTGTGCGTCGCGGCCTGTCCGATCGGCGCCATCGGCAAGGACGGCTCGTTCGACGCCCTGGCCTGCACGACCCACAACTACCGGGAGTTCATGAGCGGCTTCACCGACTGGGTGCAGACCGTGGCCGACAGCGCGGACGCGGCCGACTTCCGCTCGCGGGTGACCGACCCGGAGAACGCCTCGATGTGGCAGAGTCTCGCGTTCAAGCCGAGCTACAAGTCCGGCTACTGCCTGGCCGTGTGCCCCGCCGGCGAGGACGTGCTGGGCCCGTACCTCGACGACCGCAAGGCCTATCTGGAGACCGTTCTGCGCCCGCTCCAGGACAAGGCGGAGACCCTCTACGTCCTGCCGGGCTCCGACGCCCAGCGGTACGCCGAGCGCCGCTTCCCGCACAAGCCGGTCAAGGAGGTCTCCGGCGGCTGGCGGCCCCCCGCCGGGCGCCGTCCCGTCGAGCGGCCCGCCGGCGAGGAGCGCCCGGAGTCCCCCGGCCCACGCTGAGCACCACCACCCGCCGGGCAGCCCTCGTCACCCGGGCGGCCCGTCTCCGCTGGCCGTCGCGCGTCCGGTGACGGAGGGTCTGAACAAGATCGGTGGGTCGATGCCTCGTCCGACCGGTCGCCGAGTCGCCCCTCCCTGTCCGTGACGACGTGCCGAGGCGGGCCGACCCACCGGGGGGCGGGGAGCGATCAATCCATGCGCTCGGGTAGTTCCCCGCCCTCTCCCACCCCGCCCGTGCCGTCCGCCGACCCGCGGTCCCGCGCGGAGCAGCTCCGATCGCTAGGGCCTGTCGTCACATATCCGCCTGCCGTGCGACGCCTGGCACGCGCTCCCCCAGAGGGGCACCCCCAGCGGCGTTGTCGTCGGTCGCCGACTCCCCCACGCGTCGACTCCCTCCTCCGCCTCGCAACTGCACGCACCGGACCCCGCGCGGCCCGCCCTTCGGGCGGACGACGGGAATGTGACGACACCCCCTAGCCACCGCGCCGCAGGAAGCGGATCACCGGGTCCCCGTCCGCGGTGGTGACCGCGGCGTCGACGCCGTACACCCGCTTGATCAGGCCGCTGGTCAGGACGTCGCCGGGCGGGCCCCCGGCGACCGCCCGGCCCGCCGTGCAGCACGAGCAGCCGGTCGCAGTACATCGCGGCGAGGTTGAGGTCGTGCAGGGCGATCACCGTGGTGACCGGCAGGCTCGCGACGAGGTCCGGCAGATCGAGCTGGTGCTGGATGTCGAGGTGGTCGGTCGGCTCGTCCAGAAGCGGTTCGCGGGGTTCCTGGGCCAGGGCGCGCGCGATCTGGGCGTGCTGGCGTTCACCGCCGGACAGGGTGTGCCAGGACTGCCCGGCGCGGTCGGCGAGCCGGGGCACCTCGGCGTCCGCCTTCTCCAGTCCCTTCATCACCGGGTCGGTCCAGGTCGCGGTGCCGGCCATGCGGTCGGCGAGCCCCAGGGAGAGCAGGATCTCGGTGGTGCCCTGGTTGCGGGAGACGGCCCGCTTCGGCGGCGCCTTCAGGGTGACCCGGTGACCGCAGTTGGCGATCGTGCGGATAGCCGACTGCGGCCCCGGCGCTGTCGGCATCCGCGCTGCCGGCACGGCCGCAGGCGGTGAGCGGCAGGGCCGGGGCGAACAGCAGGGCGGCCGGGCGGAGGAGGGTGCGGACACGGATGTGCCTCGGCTGTCGGGGCTCGTACGCGGAGCCTGGTCTACGGACGTCCTCCGCGCCCGGCGGCGCGAAGGTGCCAGCAGGTATGCGGACTCGGGTTCGCCCGGCCGGGGCGCCTTCCCGGCAGCGTTCCGCGTCCGCTCTTCCGGCGGCCCGGTCCCTCCCAGTGGCATGGTGTGCCCCGCCCGTCCCCCTCACCGCTGCGCGTCAGTTCCGGATTCGCACCGGATTCCCTGGCCTCGGCTGTGGCACGACTGGCTCCGGAAGGCCATCAGCACGTCCGTTCGCCGCCCCGGGCACAGCCGTCGGCAGGCGGAACTGTGGGCACGAGCGAGGTAGTTGATATGGGAAGCTTTGGCCAATCGTTCACGGGACCGAGGCCGTGACGGTCGGGGAGAGGAGCCCACTGTGACTCAGGACGGCGGCCAGGCCGTGCAGATCGACACCAGCAAGCCGCATCCCGCGCGCATCTACGACTACCTCCTGGGCGGCAAGGACAACTACGAGGTGGACCAGCAGGCGGGCGACCAGCTCGCCGCGGCGGCGCCCGAGGTGTGGATCTCCGTGCGCGCCAACCGCGCCTTCCTGCACCGTGCGGTGCGCTACATCGTCGACAGCGGTGTCCGCCAGATCCTGGACATCGGCACCGGCCTGCCCACCTCCCCGAACGTGCACGAGGTCGCCCAGGAGCTGGCGCCGGACGTGCGCGTCGCCTACGTGGACAACGACCCGATCGTGAAGGCGCACGCCGACGCGCTGCTCAGCCGGGCCGGCACGACCGGCATCGTGCTCGCCGACCTGCGCGATCCGCAGTCCGTCATCGATCATCCGGAGGTCCGCCGGATCATCGACTTCGGCCGGCCGGTCGCCCTGTTCCTCGTCGCCGTGCTCCACTTCATCCGTGACACGGACGAGCCCGAGCGGATCGTGGCCACCCTGCGCGACGCGCTGCCGGCCGGCAGCTTCCTCGTCCTCTCGCACGCGACGGGCGACTTCGCCGACGACCGCAGCGACGCCGAGGCCGTCTACAACGGCGCCACCGCCACCATGAACCTGCGCTCCCGCGACCGGGTCGAGCGGTTCTTCGACGGCCTCGAACTGGTCGAACCCGGCCTGGCCCAGGTCCCGTTCTGGCGCCCGGACACCACCCCGCCGGCCGGCTCCGAGGAGATCGGCTTCTACGGCGCGGTGGCCCGGAAGAACGCCTGAGCACGGCGTGTCCGGCGCAGGGCCGAGCCGCGAGGCGAGGAGACCTGCGCCGCTTTCGTGCGCGACCGGTGCCCGACGGGTGTCGTGGACGAGACGGCGGGAGTGCTGGTGCAGTGTGGGCTCGGTCCGAGGACGGCCGCGTTCGACTTCGGCCGGCACTGTTCGCCCTGCCCGTTGGCCCAACGGCAACGCCCCGGTCACCGAACGCGTCCGCCGCGACCACGCACGGTGCACGCCGGGCTGCACGGACCTCGGGCCGGCCGCACCCGGGGGACGGGCGGCGCCCGCCTGGCCCCGGGCCTCGGCCACATGTGAGCACCGCCCGTCGTAGGGGGTCCGCCCGCTTGGTGGGTGCCGTCCGATGGTGCGACGCTGGGTGGAGAGGTGACCGACCCCGGGGAGTCCTGGAGGGCCGATGGGACGTGACGTCCCGGCGCTCGTCTTCACCCGCGAGGACCGCCGCCGGTACCGGATCAAGATGCACGGGTGCCTCGACGCGCTGGCGCAGATGCTGCGCGAGCAGCGGTTCGAGGCCGAGCGGCCCCAGGTGGGCCTGGAGATAGAGCTGAACCTGGTGGGCGACGACGCCGAGCCGGCGATGCGCAACAGCGATGTGCTCCAGGCCGTCTCCGACCCCGCCTGGTCCACCGAACTGGGCCGGTTCAACCTGGAGATCAACGTCCCGCCCCGGCGGCTGACGGCGGGCGCCCCCGACGCGTGGGAGGCCGAGATCCGCGCCGCGCTGAACCACGCCGACGAGCGCGCCCGCACGGTCGGCACCCGGCTGATCATGATCGGGATCCTGCCCACGCTGCGCCAGGAGGACATCGGCGAGGGCGCCCTGTCGGAGAACCCCCGCTACCGCCTGCTCAACGACCAGATCTTCGCGGCCCGGGGCGAGGACCTGCGCATCGAGGTGGACGGCGCCGACCGGCTGCGGACCTACGCGGACACGATCACCCCGGAGGCGGCCTGCACCAGCACCCAGTTCCATCTCCAGGTCTCCCCGGAGGAGTTCGCCGCCTACTGGAACGCGGCGCAGGCGATCGCCGGCGTGCAGGTGGCGCTCGCGGCCAACTCCCCCTTCCTGTTCGGCAAGGAGCTGTGGCACGAGACCCGTATCCCGCTGTTCGAGCAGGCCACGGACACCCGCCCGGAGGAGATCAAGGTGCAGGGCGTACGGCCCCGGGTGTGGTTCGGGGAGCGGTGGATCAACAGCGTCTTCGACCTGTTCGAGGAGAACCTGCGCTACTTCCCGGCCCTCCTCCCGCTGTGCGACGAGCAGGACCCGGCCGAGACCCTGGACCGGGGTGACGTCCCCGAGCTCGGTGAACTCACCCTGCACAACGGCACGATCTACCGCTGGAACCGCCCGGTGTACGCCGTCACGCACGACGTGCCGCACATCCGGGTGGAGAACCGGGTGCTGCCCGCCGGCCCGACCGTCGCCGACACACTCGCCAACGGCGCCTTCTACTACGGTCTCACCCGGGCCCTGACCGAGGAGGACCGGCCGGTGTGGTCGCGGATGTCGTTCGCGGCGGCCGAGGACAATCTGCACACCGCCGCCCGGCACGGCATCGAGGCCCTGCTGTACTGGCCCGGGATGGGCGAAGTCCCGGTGCCGGAACTGGTGTTGCGCCGGCTGCTGCCGCTGGCGCACCGGGGGCTCGCGCTCTCCGGGATGGACGAAGAGTGGCGCGAGCCGCTGCTCGGCATCATCGAGCAGCGCTGTGTGACCGCGCGCAACGGCGCGGTGTGGCAGAAGGAGACGGTCCACCACCTCGACGCCACCACGCACACCAGCCGCCACGAGACACTGCGCCGGATGACCCAGCTCTACATCGACTACATGCACCTCAACGCCCCGGTGCACACCTGGCCGGTGGACTGATCCGGCTCAGCCGCGGCCACTCAGCAGATTGACGGCCCGGTCGAAGGCCGAGTCCCGGTTCTTGGCGAACTCCTCCTTGGTGAAGACCGGTTCGGTCAGCTGCGGCGGAATGCCGGTGCCGTCGAAGGCGCGCCCGGTGCGGGTCAGGTACTCCTCGTCAGGCAGGCCGAAGACGAGCCCGTCGGGCAGGTTGCGCATCAGGACGTCCGAGAACACGCCCTGGGTGGGCTGTCCGATGCGCACGGTGCGTGCGGGCCGGTCGATGAGCGCCTGGGTGAAGGTCTCTCCGGCGCTGACCGTGGAGCCGCCGGTGAGGACGGCGACCGGGCCGGTGTAGCGGGGCGCGTCGGCGGGGACGACGGACACGGGTTCGGGCCGGGTGTGCCGGGCGGGGTCGGCCGGGTCGTTGCGGGCGCGCTTGGCGTACGCGGTGTAGGGCGCGTCCGTCAGCCGCCGGGCGATCCGGACGCCGAGGCTGTCGGCCCCGCCGCCGTTGACACGCAGATCGATGACGAGCCCCTTGAGCCGCTTCGTCCGCCGGGCGTCGAGCACGGTGTTCAACGCCCGGTCCAGTTCGGCCTGTTCGGCGGTGTACGGCGCGTTCTCGCCGGCGTATCCGCCGAAGCCGGAGATGCGCAGGTAGCCGAGGTCGCCCGGCAGGTCGGCGTAGGTGATCCGGCCGGCGCCGAAGTCCTGGCGGTGGGCGGCCTCCCTGAGATCGCGGCCGACGATGAACTTCTTGACCTTCGCGTCGAGTTCCTCGCTCGGCATCTCGGTGCCGGGGCGCACCTCGGCGAACCGACGGTGGCCGTCGATGACGCCGACATGGGCGTCGTACAGCGGGCGCACCATCCGGCTGAGGATGGTGAAGAGCTGGTCCTTGGTGGTGTCCCGGTGGACCAGCGGCCGGTAGCGGTCGCGTACGGCGTGCCAGTCGATGCCCTTGGCGGCGAAGAACGGGTAGTTCTCCTCGAAGGTCTGCCAGAAGATGCCGAAGGCGGTGCGCGGGTCGGTGGACGACGGGCGTGCGCAGTCGGCGGGCAGGGCGGGCAGGCGGCGCAGGTGCCGGTGTCCCACCGAGCTGTCGGCGGCGAACAGCGCGCGATCCCGGTCGTGCTGGATCCGTACGGTCAGCACCGAGCCGTCGGTCGTGAGGTAGGTGCCCGGTCCCGTCTGCCGCGAGGTGTCGCCCTTGAGACAGCTGACGGACGTCGTCTGATACTCCTGGAGCACTCCCCCGCCGGCGACGAGGACGGTGCCGTAGCCGTCGACACGCCATACGCCGTCGGTGCCGGGCGGGCCGGCCTGCGCGGCGGCCGCGGCCGGTACGGCTGTGGCGGCGAGGGCCAGGACGGCGACGGTGGCCGTGAGGGTACGCACGATGGGGTCCTTCCGGTTCGGTGCACGCCGGCCTCCACCGTCGCCGCTCCGCCCCTTGCCGCACCATCCGGTGTCCCGGTGCACCGGCACGGGGGACAGCCCCCCCGTACGCGCCTCACCCGGACCGGTGCACGCCGTTCAGGGGGACTCGCCGCGCGGTCAGTGTGCGGTGGCTGATCCGCCAGCCGTCGGGGGTGCGGACGAGGAGGTCGTCGTAGGTGAGGGAACCGCAGGTGCCGTCCGCCCGGACGCCGAGCCCCTTGGAGCGGGCGCGGACCTGGCCGTCCGGCTCCTCCCGCACGACGATGTTGGTGACGTGATGGGCGACGGGGTTGCCGTCCCCGAGTGCCAGCGCAGCCTGTCGGAGGGCGGCCAGGCCCACCAGCGGGTCCTGGCCGACGTCGGACACGTCGTAGACGACGTCCGGGGTGAACAGCTCGCCCAGGCGGTCGAGCTGTCCGTCGTCCACGAGGTGACCGTGCCGCGCGATCAACTCTCCGATGGCGACCCGGTCTTCGAGCTCCAGCGTCATGTGCTTCCCCCTCGGCCGACTCCTGCGCGCATGCCCCGGTCGGGCGCTCCCGCTACACCGCGCCCGGACACGGCGGCGCGTCCGGCAGATGGGTCTTGGCCCAGTCTCCCAGTTGCCGCAGCGCGGGCTCCAGGGCGGCACCCGCCTCGGTCAGGCGGTAGGAGACGCGCAGCGGCGGGCCCTCGTCGACCTCACGCACGACGAGGCCGGCGGCGCCGAGTTCGGCGAGCCGGTCGGACAGCATGCGTTCGCTGATGCCGGGGACGGCCCGGCGCAGGTCCGCGAAGTGTGCGGGCTGCTCCACCAGGACGGAGACGATGGGACCGCTCCAGCGCTTTCCCAGCAGTTGGAAGACACGGGTGATGCTGTCGTCCACCCGCTTGCACATCTCACTGCCGTAGTTCTGCTCCGCCGCCATGTGACCAGGGTACTACTCCACCGTAGGGAGGTGAAAAAAAGTAAGCCCCTGTGCTATTCATAGTTAGGTACGAAACTTCAGCCCGGGACGTCCGTGCCGGGCTGCCTTGATCAGTTTCCTGGAGTTCCCCATGGCCACCCTGCTGCACATCGACTCGTCCCTGTTCCCGGCCGAGATCTCGTCCTCCCGCGCCGTGACCGCGGCCTTCCGCAAGCACTGGGAGGAGCAGCACCCCGAGGGCACGGTCGTCTACCGCGACCTGAACGCGCAGCCCGTCCCGCACATCACCGCCGCCTCGCACACGGCCGGCTTCGTGGACCCCGCCGCCCACACGCCCGAGCAGGCCGCCGCCTTCGCCGAGCGCGTCCGGCTGATCGAGGAGCTGGAGCAGGCGGACGCGGTGCTGATCGGCGCGCCGATGTACAACTTCACGGTCCCCTCGACCCTGAAGGCCTGGCTGGACAGCGTGATCCTGATGGGCCGCACGGCGGGCGAGACCCAGTCCGCCAAGGGCACCCCGGTGACCGTCGTCGCGAGCCGCGGCGGCTCGTACGAGCCGGGCACCCCGCGCGAGGACTTCGAGTACGTGCGCAACTACCTCGGTGCCGTCCTCGGCGCGGGCCTCGGCCTGGACGTCGACTTCATCGTCCCGGAGCTGACGATGGCCCCGCAGAACCCGGCGATGGCCGAGCTGGTCCCGCTGTACGAGGCCTCCCGCGACCGCGCCCTGGAGCAGGCCGCCGCGAAGGCCGGACAGCTCGTGGAGCGTCTGGCCGCCTGAGCCCGCCCCGTCCGACCCGGGCACCGCCGACGAGGGCGGGCCCGGGTCGACGTGTGTGCGTGCGCGAAGAGCGTGCCGGACGGCGCGACGTCGACCGCGGTGCCCGCCAGGATGGTCAGTGGCGCGTCGCGGCGCCACAGGTGCAGGCCGACGGCGGCGGCGAGCTCCGCGAGCGGGGCCGGTACGGCGGTGCGGGCGACCGGCAGGTCGCGCAGATCGCCCCGCCGGTCACGGACGGCTCAGTACAGGACCGAGGCCGACGGTACGGCGGCGGTGACCAGGCCGAAGAGCAGGAACTCGAAGGACGGCCGCGGACGGGGACGCGTCACGGCCGGCGGCAGGAGACCAGTCGGCGCCAACGATCGTCCGACGTTGCAGGATGTACCGTGCACGTACCTGCTCGACGCCCCGTGATCATGGACACCCGAGGAGAGTCACCCGTTGTCCGCGAGCTACTTCGAACGCATCGACCCGCAGCACTACAAGCCCACGGCGCACGCGAGCGGTGCGTGGGACACCGACGAGATGCACTTCAGCCCGCTCGCCGGGCTCGTCGTCCACGCGATCGACGGGTATCTCGCCGAGCGGCCGCGGCAGGGCGCGCTGCTGGTCTCCCGGATCAGCTTCGACATCCTGGGGCGGCTCGCGCTGGACGAGTGCGAGATCCGGGTGGAGTCGATCCGGCCCGGCCGCACCATCGAACTGCTCGAAGCGGTCGTGGACATCGCGGGACGGACGGCCGTACGAGCGCGCGCCTGGCTGCTGGCCGAGGGGGACACCCGTGCCGTGGCCGGCGGCGGTGACGCCCGCCTCACCCCGCCGCCGGACGCGATCGCCGCGCGGTCGCTGGGTTCCATCTGGCCCGGCGGACACTGCGCGTCCGTCGACTTCCGGCCGCTCCCTCCCGCGGAGCCGGGCCGCGCCACGGCCTGGATCTCCACACACCTCGACCTCGTCGCCGGCGAACCGAGCAGCCCGCTCGCGTCCTACGTCGCCCTGATCGACACCGCCAACGGCATCGCCGTACGACGCTCGCCGACCGAGTGGATGTTCCCCAACGTCGACCTGACGATCCACCTCCACCGCCAACCGGAGGGCCGCTGGGTCGGCTTGGACACCACGGTCGTCTTCGGCCCGACCGGCCAGGGCCTGACCAGCTCCGTCCTGCACGACCTGACCGGCCCGGTCGGCCAGGCCCAGCAGGCCCTCACCGTGCGCCCGCTGCCGGGCGCGTGACCCTCCACCATGCGGGCGGCCCTCAAGGCCCTGATCGGATGACATACGGTGCTGTCATGCGCGTCGACTACTCGCCCGAGTCCCTGGGGGCAGGGGCCTTCTACCGTCTGCTCACGTCCGTCGTCGTGCCCCGGCCGATCGCCTGGGTCTCGACCCTCGCGCCGGACGGCGGGACGGCGAACCTGGCTCCGCACTCGTTCTTCACCGTCGCCTGCACCGATCCGCCCGTCGTCCAGTTCACCGCGGTCGGCCGCAAGGACTCGCTGCGCAACGTCGAGGACACCGGGGAGTTCGTCGTCAACCTCGCCCCCGAGCCGCTCCTCGCCGAGATCAACGCCACGGCGACCGAATTCCCCCGGGACCAGGGCGAGTTCGAGGCCGTGGGCATCGAGCGGGAGCCCTCGCTGCGGGTTCGGCCGCCGCGGGTCGCCGCGTCCCCGGTCGCCCTGGAGTGCACGCTGCACTCGACGCTGCGCCTCGGGAACTCGACGGTGGTGTTCGGCCGGGTCGTGCACGCCGCCGTCCGCGAGGACGTGCTGGTGGACGGCCGACCGGACATCGGCCGTCTGCGTCCCCTCGCGCGCCTGGGCGGGAACGAGTGGGCCACCGTGGGCGAGGTCCGCGAACTGGCCCGCGTGCCGTACCGGGGGCGTGCCTGACCGTCCGCCTCAGGCCAGCACCAGCACGAGGGGCACGCCCGCGCACGGCACCAGGCCGAGGCCGTCGTGCGTGCCGGGGCGTGCCGTGCCGAGCAGGTCCCCGAAGCGCGGGCCCCGGGTGAGGGAGCCGGCCAGACGGGCCGGGTCGGCGGAGGCGGCCACCCGGCCCCGTGCGTTCACCAGATGCGCGGGCCGGGGCAGGCTCCGCAGCAGCGGCAGGACGGCCGCCTCGAAGTGCCGCAGATACACGTCGGCGGCGGCCACTCCGGCGAACCGGCCCTGGACGAGGACCGGTTCGGACAGCGTGAGGCTGTACTCGTCGGAGCAGAGGTAGTCGACGTAGGGTCCGGCGACGGCCCGGCGCCCGGTGTCGCGGGGCAGCGCGAACCAGTCCCAGTGGGTGTAGTCGGCGTACGCCGACTGCCCGGAGTCGAGGTCGAGGTGGAGCGGGCGGACCGCGCCGTCGGCGCCCGACTGCCACCACTCCAGCCAGGCGGGTACGTCGCCGAGCAGGCCGGGCGCCGCGACGAAGCCGGCGCCGGAGACGAGGTCCTCACGGGTCAGCTGCCGGTGCAGTCCCGGGCGCAGGGCGGCGAGGTCGGCGCTGGCGGGCCGCCGTTCCTCGGCGGTCGCCCGGCGCAGCAGGTCCTCGGTCTCGGCACGGGTCGCGGCGACCGTGTCGAAGACGGCCTCCAGCGCGCCGCCCACCTGCGCGGCCACCCACGTCTCCGGGTCCGTGTCCAGGGTGGCGAGCGGGGGGCTCCAGCCCATGGTGTCCTCCAGCGGACGGGAACCGTACGCGGCGCGGTCAGAGCCCAAGGCGTACGGCGACGAGCCGCGCCACCGGCTCCCTGACGCACCGCTCGGCCAGCGTGCCGGCCGTTTCGTGGGTCCCATCCTGCACGGCGGAGATCACGGCACGGTGGCGGTCCGCAACTTCTTCACGAAACGCGTCGTCGGCGAGGACGAGGCAGAGCAGGGCGCCGATCTCGCTCTGGAGGGCGACCTGTTCGCGGGTGAGCCGGGCGGACTGGGCGGCGGCCGCGAGTTCGACGTGGAAGCGGCCGTACAGCCTGCCGCGGGCCGCCGCGTCCCCGGTGCGCGCCAACTCATCGGCGGTACGGCGCAGTTGCCGAAGGTCGTCGGGTTCGGTGCGCTGGGCGGCGAGGCGGGCGGCGGCGCCGGACAGGGCGGCCCAGTGGTCGCCGAGGTCGCGCAGTTCCTCGGTGCTCCAGCTGCGCAGCCGGGCCTTGAGGCGGTCGTCGGCGGGGACTTCGGGCACGGAGACGAAGCTTCCGCCGCCGCGGCCCCGGCGGGTGGTGACCAGGCCCTGCTGGCGCAGCGCCATGAGCGCCTCACGCAGGGTGACCGTGGAGACGCCGAGCTGTCCGGCCAGTTCGCTCTCGCCGGGCAGTTGCTCGCCGTCGGCGATCAGGCCCAGCTCTATGGCGTCGCCGATGCGGCGCACCACCGCCTCCACGCGAGCCCGGTTGTCCACCGGGCTGAAGACGGCCTTGCGGGCGGCGCCCTCTCTTGCGTCCTGCTTCACGGCCACCACCTCGTGCACTGACTCAAGCTTTACCCTAAGGGGCTCTTGAGCTATGAACTATGACTTCATATGTTTACGCCAACGTTGAGCGAGCCAGAAAGGTTCCCGTATGGAGGAAATGGCGGTCCGGCTGCACGACCTGCACAAATCGTTCGGCGGGACGACCGCCGTGGCCGGGGTCGACCTGGAGATCCGGGACGGGGAGTTCTTCTCCATGCTCGGCCCGTCCGGGTCCGGCAAGACGACGGTGCTCCGGCTCGTCGCCGGCTTCGAGCCCCCGGACCGGGGCCGGATCGAACTCGCCGGGCAGGAGGTCACCGGACTCGCCCCGTTCGAGCGGGACGTGCACACCGTGTTCCAGGACTACGCCCTGTTCCCGCACATGACGGTCGAGCAGAACGTCGCCTACGGCCTGAAGGTCCGCAGGGTACCCAAGGCGGAACGCCTCGTCCGCGCCCGCAAGGCCCTCGCCGAGGTCCGCCTGGAGGGCTACGGCCAGCGGCGCCCGGACCGGCTCTCCGGCGGCCAGCGCCAGCGCGTCGCACTCGCCCGCGCCCTGGTCGGCCGGCCCCGGGTGCTGCTGCTCGACGAGCCCCTCGGCGCCCTCGACCTGAAGCTGCGCGAGCAGATGCAGGTCGAACTCAAGGCGCTCCAGCGGGAGGTGGGCATCACGTTCGTCTTCGTCACCCACGACCAGGAGGAGGCGCTGACGATGAGCGACCGCATCGCCGTGTTCGACCAGGGCCGCATCGCCCAGGTCGGCACGCCCGCGGAGATATACGAACGCCCCGCGACCCCCTTCGTCGCCTCCTTCGTCGGCACCTCGAACCTGCTCGACGGCGAGACGGCCCACCGGATCGTCGGCGCACCGGGCACGTACAACATCCGGCCGGAGAAGATCCGCGTGCTGAAGGAGTCCGCCGAGGCCGACGAGCCGGACCACGCCACGGCCACCGGCACCGTGGCCGACGTCGTCTACCTCGGCGACGCCACCCGCTTCCTGGTCGACCTGGACGGCGGCGGTCGGCTCACCGCGCTCCAGCAGAACCTGGAGACCTCCGCCGAGGACGTCGCCGGCTACCGCGGCACCCGGGTGCGCCTGGCCTGGCACCACCGGCACGCCGTACGGCTGCCCTCCTGACCGCTCCCGTCCCTACGCCTTCCTGGAGATCGTCGTGCGTCTCAACCGCATCCCCCGGGCCGCCGCGGTGGCCGCCGCGCTGCTGCTCGCCGCCGCGTGCGGCTCCTCCGGCTCCGGCGGCTCGTCCGCCACGGGACTCAACCCGCCTCACCTCAAGGCCCCGGCGAAGCTCGGCGCGACGGAGGGCCAGGTGAATCTGATCGCCTGGGCCGGGTACGTCGAGGACGGCTCCAACGACCCCAAGGCCGACTGGGTCCACGCCTTCGAGAAGCAGACCGGCTGCCAGGTGCACTCCAAGGTCGCCGCCAGCTCGGACGAGATGGTCAAGCTGATGAAGACCGGCGAGTACGACGCCGTCTCCGCCTCCGGCGACGCCTCCCTGCGCCTGATCGCCTCCGGCGACGCGGCCCCCGTCAACACCACGCTCGTCCCCAACTACAAGGATGTCTTCGCCGGGTTGAAGCACGGCGCCTGGAACTCGGTGAGGGGCCAGATGTACGGCATCCCGCACGGCCGGGGCGCCAACCTGCTGATGTACAACACCGAGAAGGTCAGGCCCGCGCCCACCTCCTGGTCGGCGGTCTTCGAGGACGCGGCACGCCACAAGGGCCATGTCACCGCCTACGACTCCCCGATCTACATCGCCGACGCGGCCCTCTATCTCAAGGCCACCAAGCCCGAGTTGAAGATCCAGGACCCCTACGCGCTCGACCAGAAGCAGTTCGACGCGGCCGTGTCCCTGCTCAAGCAGCAGAGCAGAAGCGTCGGCGAGTACTGGAGCGACTATCTGAAAGAGGTCTCCGCGTTCAAGAGCGGTGACTCGGTGGTCGGCACCACCTGGCAGGTGATCGCCAACCTCGCCGCCTCCGAGGGCGCGAAGGTCAAGGCGTTCGTGCCGAAGGAGGGATCGACCGGCTGGTCCGACACCTGGATGGTCTCCAGCAAGGCCGAGCACCCCAACTGCGCCTACAAATGGCTGAACTGGATCGTCTCGCCGAAGGTCAACGCCCAGGTCGCCGAGTACTTCGGGGAGGCCCCGGCGAACTCCAGGGCCTGCGCCGAGACCAGCGACAAGAACTTCTGCACGGTCTACCACGCCGCCGACGAGGGCTACTGGAAGAAGATCGCCTTCTGGAACACACCCATCGCGCAGTGCCTCGACGGCCGCAAGGACGTGAGTTGCGTGCCGTACGACCGGTGGGTGCAGGCCTGGACCGAGATCAAGGGCTGAGCCGTGGCGACCGACACGGGTACCGCCGCCGGCCGGGGCACCCTCCGGCGGCTCGCCGGAGGCCTGCACCGCAGACCCCGGCTGCGCCTCGCCCTGCTGCTCTGCGCCCCGCTGCTGTGGCTGGCCGTCCTCTACCTCGGCTCGCTGGCCGTGCTGTTCGCCTCCGCGTTCTGGACGACGAACTCCTTCACCTCGCAGGTGGTGCGGGTCTGGACGACGGACAACTTCCACGAACTGTTCACCACGCCCGTCTTCCGCGAGGTCGTCTGGCGCAGCGTCGGCGTGGCGCTCGCGGTGACCGCTCTGTGCGTGGTGCTCGCCTTCCCGGTCGCCTTCTACACGGCGCGCGTGGCGAGGCCCCGGTGGCGGCCACTGCTCGTGGTGGCCATCCTCACCCCGCTGTGGGCGAGTTACCTGGTGAAGGTGTACGCCTGGCGGCTGATCCTCTCCCAGGGCGGCCTCGCCGACTGGCTGCTGGCGCCGTTCGGACTGAGCGGGCCCGGCTTCGGCCTGCCGGCCACGGTCCTGACCCTGACGTACCTGTGGCTGCCGTACATGATCCTGCCGGTCCACACGGCCCTCGCCCGCCTCCCGGCGAGCCTGCTCGACGCGTCGGCCGACCTCGGGGCGCGGGCCGGGCGGACCTTCCGCTCGGTGGTGCTGCCGATGGTGCTGCCATCGGTCGCGGCGGGCTCGGTGTTCACCTTCTCGCTGAGCCTCGGCGACTACATCACCGTGCAGATCGTCGGCGGCAAGACGCAGCTGATCGGCAATCTCGTGTACTCCAACATCGAACTCAACCTGCCGATGGCCGCCGCGCTCGGCACCGTCCCCGTCGTCGTGATCGTCCTGTACCTGCTGGCGATCCGCCGCACCGGTGCCCTCAACAGCCTCTGAACCCCTGCCGGAAGGAAGAGCGCCATGCATCTCGGCCGCACCGCGCGCATCGCCCTGCGCGCCGGCGCCGCGCTCGGTTTCGCGGTGATCTACGTGCCGCTGCTGCTCGTCCTCGTCAACTCCTTCAGCCCCGACCGCAGCGCGAGCTGGCCGCCGACCGGGCTGACCGGGCACTGGTGGTCGGTGGCCGTGCACAACTCCGGTGCGCGGCAGGCCCTGTGGATCTCGGTGAAGGCGGGTCTCGGGGCCACCGCGATCGCGCTCGTGCTCGGCACGCTCATCGCGTTCGCCGTGACCCGGCACCGCTTCTTCGGCCGGGACACGGTCTCGTTCGTCGTGGTCCTGCCGATCGCGCTGCCCGGCATCGTCACCGGCATCGCCCTCAACTCGGCCTTCGGCACGGTCCTTCAGCCGCTCGGCGTGGGCCTCGGGCTGTTCACGGTGATCGTCGGTCACGCCACCTTCTGCATCGTGGTCGTCTTCAACAACGTGGCGGCCCGGCTGCGCCGTACGGCGGCCTCGTACGAGGAGGCGGCCATGGACCTCGGCGCGACCAGCTTCCGCGCCTTCGCCGACGTCACCTTCCCGCTGGTCCGCTCCGCGCTGCTGGCGGGCGGTCTGCTCGCCTTCGCGCTGTCCTTCGACGAGATCGTGGTCACCACGTTCACGGCGGGCCCGGGGATCGAGACGCTGCCCATCTGGATCTTCGACAACATGACCCGGCCGCAGCAGGCGCCGGTGGTCAACGTGGTGGCGGCCGTCCTCGTCCTGCTGTCCGTGCTCCCGATCTACGTCGCCCAGCGCCTGTCCGGGGACACGGCGACGTCGAGCCGGGTGTGACACCCTGGGCGGCCGACGGGCCGACGGACAGGGGGCGTCATGGACACCGGAGCACGGGTGCTGCGCGCCGCGTACGAGGCCGCCGCGGACGTCGTCAGGGACCTGGGCGACGAGGAGTCGTGGCGGCCGAGCGGGCGTACCGGCTGGGCGGTCCGCGATCTCGTCTTCCACTGCCTCGGTGACGCCCAGCGCGGGCTGGTGGCCCTGCACACACCGTCGCCGCGCCCGGCGGACCGGGACGCGGTGACGTACTGGCGGGACTGGCGGCCGAACGCCGTCGGGGCGGCGAACGGCCGCCGCTGGGCACGGGTGAGCGCGAGCATGTTCCTGGACTGGGGACAGCTGCGGGGCCTGTACCTGGAGGCACTGGCGGCGGCCGTGCACGCAGGGGACGCGGCCGATCCCGACCGGCGTGTGGCGACCCAGGGACATGTGCTGACCGCCGGGGACCTGCTGACCACCCTCGCGGTGGAGGCGACCGTCCACCACCTGGACCTGACCGTCGGCCTCCCGCACGTCCCGGGCCCGGCGCCCGAGGGGCTGGCAGCGGTGCGCGCCACCCTGGACGGTCTGCTGGGCCGGCCCGCGCTCCCGCAGTGGAGCGACGGGCACTACGCGCGTGTGGGCACCGGCCGGGCTCCGCTCACCGCGGCGGAGCACGCCGCCCTGGGCCCGGCGGCGGACCGGTTCCCGCTGTTCGGCTGAGACCTGCGGACCCCATCTGCCGACACACCGTCAGAGAGCACACACGCAGGCCGGGTTGATGGAAACGTGCGGGTCATGAACCAGCCGCCCAGCATCAACAGTTATGTCGACCGCGTCACCGCAGGCCCCGGTGGCGCCCTGACCGACGAGGCCGGTGTCCTCACCGGAGAACTGACCGTTGCGACCATCCTGCGGCCCGACGGCCACAGCGCGCGCGTCGCCGTCCAGCCCTTCGACAGCGACAACTGGTACACCCTGAGCGGCAGTCCGGCTCCGGTGCCCGCCGGGCAGCTCGCCGCCTATCACCGGGATCTGCTGGGCCGCATCCGGCGCGGCGGCGGCACCCGGGCCAGCTGAGCCCCGGCCCGGCGGGATCCCGCATGTCGTGCCGTCAATATCCGTAACCGCCGGGACGCTTGACTCCCTCATGAACGTGCAAAAGGCGGCCCCAGCCCTTGACCGAGGCTTGGTCTAGACCAATCATGGCCTAGACCAATAGCCCGGCCGGGCTGCTCGACCCGTTCGACCGCCCGTCGTTCGATCGACTGTCGTTCGCTATCCGGGAGTACCCGATGACACGTCCGAGATCCGTACGCGCCCTGCTCGCCGGCGTGGCCACCCTGGCCGCGTCCGCGGGGCTGGCCCTGGGGGCCACCGGCACGGCCCAGGCGGCGACCCCGCTGCCCACCCACGTCTTCGCGCCCTACTTCGAGGCCTACAACGGCGACAGCCCCGCCGCGCTCTCCCAGGCCTCCGGCGCCAAGTACCTCACCATGGCCTTCCTCCAGGCCGACACGAAGGGCTCCTGCACGCCGTACTGGAACGGCAACACCGGCACCCCGGTCGACGCCTCCGTCTTCGGCTCCGACTTCGCCACCATCCGCGCACGCGGCGGCGACGTGATCCCCTCGCTCGGCGGCTACGCCGCCGACAACGGCGGCACCGAGATCGCCGACAGCTGCACCAACGTGGACTCCATCGCCGCGGCCTACGAGAAGATCATCACGACCTACGACGTGTCCCGGCTCGACATGGACGTCGAGGACAACTCGCTGACGAACACCGCCGGCATCGACCGCCGCAACCAGGCCATCAAGAAGGTCCAGAACTGGGCCGCCGCCAACGGGCGCTCGGTGCAGTTCTCGTACACCCTGCCGACCACCACGAGCGGACTCGCCGACAGCGGGCTCGCCGTGCTGCGCAGCGCGAAGAACGCGGGCGCCAGGATCGACGTGGTCAACATCATGACGTTCGACTACTACGACGGCGCCACCCACCACATGGCGACCGACACCCAGACGGCGGCGAGCGGACTGCACGACCAACTCGCCTCGCTGTACCCGAACATGTCGGACAGTCAGCTGTGGAACTCGATCGGCGTCACCGAGATGCCGGGCATCGACGACTACGGCGCGGCCGAGACCTTCACCACCGCCGACGCGACGAGCGTCTACGACTGGGCGGTCGCCAAGGGCATCAACACCCTCTCCTTCTGGGCCCTCCAGCGCGACAACGGCGGCTGCCCCGGCACCGGAGGCTCCGACAGCTGCTCCGGCATCGCCCAGGACACCTGGTACTTCAGCCACACCTTCGCACCCTTCACCGGCGGTACGACGACCCCGCCGGCCAACGACTTCAACGTCTCCCTCTCCCCCACGACCGCGTCGGTCGACCCCGGCGGCTCGACGACGGCGGCCGTGAAGACGTCGGTGACCTCGGGCAGCGCCCAGAGCGTGAACCTGGCCGTGAGCGGCGCGCCGAGCGGAGTGACCGCCTCCCTCAGCCCGGCCTCCGTCACCGCGGGCGGCACCTCCACCCTCAGCGTGCGGACCAGCTCCTCGACGGCACCGGGCACCTACACCCTGACCGTCACCGGCACGGCCGGCTCGGTCTCGCACAGCTCCTCGCTCACCCTGACCGTGAACGGCTCCGGCGGCGGCACGACCGCGCTCGCCAACGCCGACTTCGAGACCGGCTCGCTCGCCCCCTGGACCTGTGACAGCGGCGCGTCCGTGGTCACCTCGCCCGTGCACGGCGGCTCCCACGCCCTGAAGACCGCACCCTCGGCCTCGCAGACCGGCCAGTGCGCGCAGACCCTGACCCTGAAGCCCGACACCTCCTACACGCTGAGCGGCTGGGTCCAGGGCCCGTACGCCTACCTCGGCGTCAGCGGAGGCGCCACGGCCAGCACCTGGGCCTCGCCCTCGTCGTGGTCGAAACTGACCGTCCCGTTCACCACCGGCTCCTCGGGCACGGTCACGGTGTACGTGCACGGCTGGTACGGCCAGGGCGCGGTGTACGCCGACGACCTGAGCGTCGCCTGATCCACCGCCCCCCTCCACACGGCCCCGCCCGGCACTCACCGGGCGGGGCCGCGTCCGCGTCAACGCCGTCGCCCCCCCCGACCGCGCCTCCTTCGTCCACGGCGGCTGCCACGTGGTCGACGGCGGCCGGTCGGTGATCCTTTCCCACGGCCGACCCGGCACGCGGGCCGTGCCTTCCGTAGGCTGAAGAGGTCCGAGGCTCCTCCGGGACCGGGAGGTGCCCCGCAGGCAGGAGACGGTCGTGATCGTATTGGCCGCGGCGTTCGCCGTCGCGGGAGCGGCGAGCAACGCCGTGGGCACCGCCTTCCAGCGCAAGGCGGCGTCCACGTCCCGCAGGAGCGGGATCCGTCTGCTCGCGGAGCTGGCGCGGCAGCCCTTCTGGGTGATCGGCATGGCCGGGGTGGTCTGCGCCGCGCTGTTCCAGAGCCTCGCCCTGGTCAACGGCCCGCTCGCACTGGTCCAGCCGCTGTTCATCCTGGAGCTGCCGTTCGCGCTGCTGGTCGCGGCCCCGCTGATGCACAAGCGGATGCCGCGCTCGGGCTGGTGGGGCGTGGGCGGCTGTGTCGCGGGCCTCGCGGTCCTGCTGATCGCGGCCGCCCCGCACGGGGCCACGGACCACGCGCCGCTCACCCGCTGGATCCCGGCCCTGTCCGTGTGCGTCGGCGGAATGGCTGCGGCCGTGCTGCTGGCCGGCCGGGGCCATGCGCCGGCCCGGCGCGCCGCGCTGCTCGCGGCCGCCTCCGCGACCGGTAACGCCCTGACCGCCGCGCTGCTGAAGTCGGCCAGCGGCACCTTCGCCGACCACGGCTTCGCGGCCTTCCTGCGCGCCTGGCAGACGTACGGCTTCGCGCTCGCCGGAGTGGCCTCCGTGATCCTGCTGGAGAACGCGCTCCAGGCCGGCCCCCTGGTCGCCGCGCAGCCGGCGCTCACCATCGGTGACGCGATGGTGAGCCTGACGCTCGGCATGACCCTGTTCGACGAGCGGATCCGCCTGGGCTGGTGGCTCGTGCCGGAAGCCTGCGGCGCCCTGCTGATCGTCGCGGGCGTGGTGGTCCTCAGCCGTGCCGTCCAGAACATCACCACGGTGCCGGTGGCAGCGGAGCAACGGCAGACGGCGGCGTGACACCGGTTCCCCGGGGCTGATCGCGCCCGGCCGCTACCGCCCCGCTGCGATCCCGTCGATCCAGGACTGCAGACGCTCCCCCTGGGCCGCCATCAGGCCGGGATCGCGCAGAGTGTTGGTGAGGACGGACATGCCCTGGTAGGCCGCGACGAGTTCGACGGCGAGCGCGGCGGCGTCGGCGCGGCCGAGCTCGGCGAACTGGGACTCCACCCAGTCGAGCAGGGCGCGCATGACCTTCGCGGCGGCGAGGTCCAGTCCGTCGTCGCGCTTGTCCAGTTCGGTGGCGAGGGTGCCGAAGGGGCAGCCGAAGCGGGCGGCGGTCTCGCGCTGGTCGACCCAGCCGGCGACGAGCGCCTTCAGTCGGGCGGCCGGGTCCGGGAGGCCGTCCAACTGCCCGGTCAGGGAGTCGAGTTGGGCCCAGTGGGCGTCCACCGCGGCCTCGACCAGCAGGTCCTTGGTCTTGAAGTAGTAGTAGACGTTGCCGAGCGGCACCTCGGCCGCGCGGGCGATGTCGCCGAGCGTGGTCTTCTCCACGCCCTGCTCGTGGAAGACCTGGACGGCCGCCCGCACCAGGCGCTCACGCTTGCCGCCCCGGTCCGGCCGCGCGGCCTTCTCCCGGGTGGCGGAATCTGAGTCAGTCACCTGACTGAGGATAGACAGCGAGCGGGGATCCGGCTAACGTCTGAGTAAGTCAGTCAACTAACTAACTCAGGGGGAACAGACCATGATCGTCGTCACTGGCGCCACGGGGAACGTGGGCCGAGCACTGGTCGCCGAACTGACCGAGGCCGGGGAGACGGTGACGGCCGTCGCACGGCACATCGGTGGCGACGCCGTCCCGCCGGGAGTCCGGGCCGTGTCCGCCGACCTCGGGAAGCCGGAAAGTCTCGCACCCGCCCTGGCAGGCGCGAAGTCCGTGTTCCTGCTGGTGGCGGGCGAGGACCCGGAAGGTCTCCTGCGCACGGCCGCGGCAGCCGGGGTGACGAAGGTGGTACTGCTGTCCTCACAGGGCGTGGGCACCCGGCCCGGGGCATACCCGCAGGCGGCGGCCTTCGAGGCCGCGGTCGCCGGCTCCGGACTGCCCTTCACGGTCCTGCGCTCGGGCGGCCTCGCCTCCAACGCGCTCGCCTGGGCGGAACCGGTCCGCCGCCACCGTACGGCCGCCGCGCCCTTCGCCGACGTGGCGCTGCCGTTCGTCGACCCGGCCGATGTCGCGGCGGTGGCGGCGGTCGCGTTGCGCGAGGCCGGACACACCGGCGCGACCTACACCCTGACCGGCCCGCAACCCCTCACACCGCGACAGCGTGCGGCCGCCCTCGCCGAGGCACTGGGAGAGCCGGTGGCCTTCACGGAACAGAGCCCCGACGAGGCCCGCACGCAGATGCTCGCATTCATGCCGCCCGCGGTGGCCGACGGCACACTCGCCATCCTCGGCACACCCACCCCGCAGGAGCGGACACCCACCGGCGACGTAACCCGCCTACTCGGCCGCCCGGCGACACCCTTCGCGGACTGGGCGGCACGCAATGCGGCGGCGTTTCGCTGACGGACCGGCACACCGAGGCGATGACCTCCCTTTTGCGCGCCACACCGACCCAAATGAAGTATTTGTCGGTTTATCAGTTCTATGGTGCGAGGTGTTCGGATTCTTGACCGAGGGGGCGCACAACGCGTCGCGGAAGGGCGCGGGTTGGGATGGGCGATGAGTGGAATCAGCCGCCGGGGCCTGGCACGGCTCGGGCTCGGTGCCGGTGTCGGTGTGGCCGCCGCCTCGCTGACCGGATGCGGAGGTCAGGACCGCAACGACGGCCGCGAGGGGCCGGAGGCGGCGCCACGGCTGCTCGGGGACGGCTCGACGTCGTACACCGGACCTCAGCCCCACCAGCCGCCCCCGCCCACTCCCCTCGAACCAGGCCGGACCCCGCCGCAGTTCGTGGTGTTCTCCTGGGACGGCGCCGGCGAGTTGGGCACCGGCCTGTTCCCGCGCTTCCTGCGGCTCGCCCAGGACCACGGCGCACACATGACCTTCTTCCTCTCCGGCCTCTATCTGCTGCCGGAGGACAAGAAGCGGCTGTACCGGCCGCCGAACAACCCCGTCGGCGCCTCGGACATCGGCTACCTCACCGACCATCACCTCAAGGAGACCCTGACCTATGTGCGTCAGGCCTGGCTCGACGGCCATGAGATCGGCACGCACTTCAACGGCCACTTCTGCGCCGGCCCCGGCTCGGTGGCCGGCTGGACCCCGGCGCAGTGGCGTTCGGAGATCGACCAGGCCCGCGCCTTCGTCACCTCCTGGCGCACACACACCGGGTGGGACAGCGAACCGCCGCTCCCGTTCGACTACGACAAGGAACTGATCGGCGGCCGCACCCCGTGCCTGCTCGGACAGGCCAACCTGCTGCCGGTCGCCCAGGAGCTGGGCTGGCGCTACGACGCCTCCTCCCCCGGCGGGCTTCAGCGCTGGCCGAGGAGGCGCGGCGGCGTCTGGGACCTGCCGCTGCAGAGCATCCCCTTCCCGGGCCACAGGTTCGAGGTGCTGTCCATGGACTACAACATGCTGGCGAACCAGTCCCTGAACACGACGAGGGCGCCGTCGTACAACTACCCCTTCTGGCGCGCCCAGGCGACACAGGCGTACGTGGCCGGGTTCGAGCGGGCGTACGCGACCAACCGGGCGCCGCTGTTCATCGGCAACCACTTCGAACAGTGGAACGGCGGCATCTACATGGACGCGGCCGAGGAGGCGCTCAAGCAGATCGCCGGCCGCGAGGACGTCCGCCTGGTCTCGTTCCGGCAGTTCGTCGACTGGCTCGACGCCCAGGAGCCCGAGACGCTCACGAAACTGCGCAGCCTCCAGGTCGGCGAGAGGCCCGCGGGCGGCTGGTCGACGTTCCTGCGCCCCACAAGCCACTACAGCGAGGCGGCGTGACCAGCGAGGCGCTCCGGCGTGTCGCCGTACCGCCCGGGAGGTCTGCACCGGCGCGTGGTACGGCTTGGGGTCCTGCTTGTCGATGGAGATCCGCCGCCGGCGACGCACACCGACGGGCCTGACCCCCGACACGTGACGACCCGGACGTTCACGTCCGCGGGCGCCTCGCGGTACGGCGTCCGGTCTTGTCTCGGGAGAGGACGTGCGGCCCTGCCTCGTACGCCAGCACCACGGTGCGGACGACGAGACCCGTCACCGCTTCGCTCAGCCTCCATGGGACGGACGCGCCCGTACGGGACGCGCCGGGTTCACGCGGAGGCCTTTTCATGATGGGTCCTTCAAGGCGTGCGGCGCTTCGGGGCAGTTCGTGCGGCTGCAGGAGTTCGGTGACCGGGAAGCGGCTCAGGGCGTGGGTGCGAGGGCTGCGGATGACGCGCAGCCAGGTGTCGCTGACGGCGGCCGCGGCCGTTGCGAGGCGGGGTGGGACGGCGCACCAGCGGGCGTCGATGCCGGCGGCTGCCGAGAAGTGGTGGACGATCTCGCGCAGGGACGCGGGCCGTCCTGGCCGATGAGGTAGGCACGGCCGCCGGCCGCCGGGGACTGCTGGAGACGGTCCGGGGCAAGGAGATGGGCGTGGGCGGCGGTGCGCAGGTGCGTGGTGTCCACGAGGTTGCCTCCGTGCCCGATGTCCCCGCTCTCGACATGGTCGGCCTCCCGGGCCTTGACCAGTTGCAGTGGCAGGGAGGCCGCGGCGGCGTTGCCGTGTTCGAGCACGGCAGGCATGCATCTGCGCTCTGGCAGGGAGAACAGCTGGATCACCTCCCGGTACTGCGGCATCGCGATCTGGTGGAAGGCGATGAAGGCGCCGGCGCGTGCCGTGTCGAGTTCGGTGCGTTCATCCTGGACGTACGCGACCCGAGCCGGAAACGCCGCCTGGTATGGCGGCAGACAGACATCGTCGAGCCCGGGCCGGGCGAGGTCGCCATCGAGATGCGGTCCGTGGCTCTCCACTACCGCGACCCCATGCGCGCCAATGGATTGCTGTCGCCCGAAGCAGTCGAGAACAAGCCCCCCAGCCGCGGACTGGGCACGGACGGCGCCGGCGTCGTCTGCGCCGTCGGGCAGGGCGTTGACCATCTCAAGCCCGGCGACCGGGTCTTCGGCCTCGTCCCCGCCGGCCTCGCCTCCCACGCGACGAGCCCTGCCTACGGCCTGCACCGTATCCCCGAGAACATGAGCTTCGCCGAAGCAGCGACCTTCCCCGTCGCCTTCCTGACCGTCCACCACACCCTCGTCGAACAGAGCCGCCCCTGCCCCGGGGACACCGTCCTCGTACACGGCGGAGCGGGTGCGGTCGGCCTGGCCGTCCTGCAGTGCGCCCGTGCCTGCGGCGCCCGCGTCATCGCCACCGCCGGGACCGAGACCGAGCGAGACCTGCTGCCCACCCTGGGCGTCGAATAGGAAGGACAGGGAAGATCTTGGGCGGGTCGGATCGGCGGCCCGCTCGGGGCTTCCGTGAGGCCGCCCGCAGAGGCCGGCGAATGCTTCGCCCGGCGACACCCCGCTTCCACCCCTTCGAATCACCGGGCAGCCGCAGGGAAAGCGACAGGATCGGCACCATGAGTACCGAGACGGACTGGACATACCGGGTGGAGGAGCCGCACGGCTCCGAGGGGTGGCGCCTCTACGGCGGCCCTCCAGGGCGTTGGCGAGGAACCGTCACCACCGACGACCCGAAGGAGAACGCCGAGTACGTCGCCGCCCTCGTCGTCACCGACCTCGTGACCGAGTGGGACCGCGAGGGCGCCGTCCGCAAGCACGTGCGCGTGATCGTCTGGGAGGGCGAGGAAGGCACCGGTCCCGCCGACGCGGCCTTCACCGTCGAGATCCAGCCCGCCGACGGAGACTGACACATCGTGGTTGGTCAGCTGAGTGAAGTGAGGAGGGTGTTGAGTGCCCAGGGTCCAGTCGCCGGTCGCGGTGCCGACGGCGAAGGTGACCAGGACCGCGAGCCAGTAGAAGAGTTCACGGGGACGAGTGGTGATGGTGTGGACCGACAGGGTCCGCTCACGGGCGTACCAGATCCCGAAGACTACGGCCGGCACACCGGCGAACACGCTGCTGCTCAGCGCGAGGGTAACGCACGGACATGCCGGCCGACTGTCGTGCCGCACACGGTGCCGGAGTCCATCAGGCCAGTCCTACATAATGTAGGAGTTCATCGGGCGCCGCCCACCGGGTCCTCTGCTCCATCAACGACGGAGAGCGCCTGTCACGACCGCACGAACGGGAGCAGAGTTGTCCAGCGCACACGACGGGGCGGTCACGGTGGTGGTCATCGCCTACAACGACGCGGAGCACGTCGCGGAGGCGGTGGCCTCGGCGCTCGCACAGGGCGACGCGGTCGGCGAGGTCGTCGTCGTGGACGACGCTTCCACCGACGACACACCTCACGTACTGGCACAGCTCGCGGCCACCGAGCCGCGCGTGCGCGTCGTACGCCGTGCGGTCAACAGCGGCGGCTGCGGCACCCCGCGCAACGACGGCATCGACGCGGCCCGCCACCCGTGGCTCGTCTTCCTCGACAGCGACGACGTGCTTCCGCCGAAGGCCGTGGACACGCTCCTCGCCGTCGCACTCCGGCATGACGCCGACGTGACGGCAGGCCGGTGCGTGCGGCGCGAGCTGCCCGGTGGACGTGAGATCCCCTGGCAGGAACAGCTGTTCACGGCGGAGTCGGTGCACGACGGGGTGGCCGGGCGTCCGCGGACGCTGTGGGACACGCTGTCGGTGAACAAGATCTACCGCCGTGACTTCCTGCTGTCGCGGCGGATCCGCTTCCCCGACGGCGCCGCGCACTACGAGGACTTCGTGTTCACCGCGCGTGTCTACGCGGCCGGGCCGCGTTTCGCCGTCACCCCCGAAACCGTTTACATCTGGCATGTGCGCTATGGCACCGGCCAGGCTTCGATCTCGCTTCGCCGGAACCTGATCCAGAACTGGCAGGACCGGGTCGCCGCCCATCGGCAGGTGCTGGAGATCATGCGGGACAGCGGCGACCAGGATCTGCTGATCGCCGCGCAGACGAAATTCCTTGAGTTCGATCTCGCTGTCTACCTGCGCGAACTGCCGCAGCGCACGCCGGAGTACCAGGACGCCTGGTGGCGGATCGCCCGTGAGCACGTGGGCGCCTTCGAGGCCGAGGCCGCTCGCCGGGCCACTCCCGCTGCCCGCTGGCGTACCGAGGTGCTGCTCGGCCGCGAGCGGCATGCCGTGGACATCCGGCGGCTGGCCGAGCTGGCGGCCGACCCGCCGCGGCTGGCGCCGCCGTACGCCGGTGACGCGCGGCGACCGCTGTGGGACGAGGCGGATTCCATCCCCGAGGCGGCGGACGAGATCGTGCTCGACGGTCTTGACGACATCCCTGTCGCACTGCTGCCCTTCCACGTCCTCGGGAACGTGGGCGCGGGTCGCCGCCTCGTGCTCGAACTACGACTGGCCGACCTCTACGGCAGGACCGCGCACGCCGGTCCGGAGCGAGCAGCGGTCGAGTTGCGGCACCGGGTGACGGGCACGGCGCACCGGTACGAGGCAGCGTGGGAAGCCGAGCCGGGCGGACACGGCTGGCGTGCCGTCGTCACTGCCGACGTGGCGGCGCTCTGTGAAGGCGGAACGATCACCACCTGGGATGCCTGGGTGACCCTGACCTTCCGGGACGGCGCGTCGGCCACGAGACCACTTCGCGCGGGATCCGGACTCAGGCGGCTGGTACGGATGGGCCGCGGGGGACGGGTGCTGCTGCTCCAGCCGTACGCCACCACCAGTGGCTGCCTCGCCGTGCGCGTCACGGATGGCCTTTCCGGGATGCGCCGCGTTGTCGCGGGACGGATCGCCCGCCGCGTGCGGCGCTGAACGGCGACGACGTCAACTGCCCGCCCGTACCGGTCCGTTCGTGTTGGCCGGCTCTCGCAGGAAGACGCTGCGCACCACGCGTTCGGCCGCGTGCCCGTCGTCGTAGGGGCAGAAGCGTGCCCGGAATCCGGAGCGCCGCTTGGCCATGTGCGGCCCCGTGTACTCGCCGCTGAGGAAGATCTCGGCGAGTTGCTCCTGTGTGGTGGCGACCGCTCCGGGCGCCTCGGCGAGGAGGTCGAAGTAGACGCCTCGTGCGCGGCGGTACGTGTCCCAGTCGGGCGCGTAGATCACGATCGGCCGGTCCAGGGCGGCGTAGTCGAACATCACCGAGGAGTAGTCGGTGATCAGTACGTCGGCAGCGATGCACACATCTTCGATCGACGGGTGGGACGAGACGTCCACGACGCCCGGCGCCGGGACGGTCCCAGGTGTGTCGAAGTAGTGCGCACGCACCAGCAGGACATGGTCGTCACCGAGTTGATCGGCGAACCGCCGCACGTCGAGCAGGGGTGCCGCCTGGTCCTGGTGGTCGCGGTGGGTGGGCGCGTAGAGGACCGCGGTCTGCCCAGGGGCGATGCCCAGTTCGTCCCGCACCCGGTTCACCTCGTCGATCGAGGCGTTGACCAGCCGGTCGACGCGCGGATACCCGGTCTCAAGTACCTCGTAGTCGCCGGGGTAGACCCTGGTGAACACCTCGGTGGTGTGCGGGTTCGGCGAGACCAGGAAGTCCCAGCGCCCGCACTGCTCCACCAGCCGGTCGAAGTTCATGCCGCGTGCGGCTGCGGGGTGGTCCCGCAGGTCGGTTCCCATCTTCTTCAGGGGGGTGCCGTGCTGTGTCTGCACCAGCACCGCGCGGCGCCGCTTGGGCAGTTCATAAGGGAAGTTGACGTTGTTGACCAGATACTTGGCCCGCGCCATGGTGCGCAGGCATCGTGCCGACCCGTCCACCACGTACTCGACCCCCGGCGGGATGGATGCCGTCCTGTCCTTGGCGACCACCCACACCCCGCGGATGCCGGGCGCGAGCTCGCGGGCCTTCTCGTAGACGGCCGCGGGGTTGCAGGCGTAGCCGCGGTTCCAGTAGGCGGCGTAGACGGCGAGGCTGTCGTCGACGGGAAGCAGCAGACAAGCGCGGTAGTAGGCCCGCCGCAGCGCCGTCGCCACGAGGCGGGGTGCCCGCCGTGCCGCACGACGCGCCCGGCCGAGGGCGGTACGCAGTGCGAGACGAAGCCGGTTCACCGGTTCCAGGGCCGCGTAGGCGGGGTAGGCGCCCCGCTCCACCAGCCGGTACTGCAGGCCGCGCAGCCCGGACGGGTGGGAGTAGTCGCGTGGCCGGAACCTCCGGAAGTGCTCCGACGCCTGCCGGAAGAAGTCGCGCCGCATGCTCTCCGGCACGAGTCCCGGGGTGGCGAGCACCGTCGTCGCATGGCGTACGGTCCGGTCGAACACCGCCCTGCGGAAGGGCTCGGCGGTCTCGGCCTCGCGGTCGATGAAGGCGAAGATCCGCTCGTACTGGCCGAAGAGATCGAAGTGCTTCGGGCTGGAGGTGTTGGTGATCGCTCCCTCGCGCCCGCGCCGGTAGTGGTAGCAGACACGGTCGAGCATGCTGAGCCGGCGCGCCGCGAGCAGGACGGGATAGGTGACGGAGATGTCCTCGTAGTACCCGTGCCCGAACTCCACGTCCAGGCCCAGCAGGAACTCGCGGCGCAGCACCCTGCCCCACGCGGTCATGATGAGGTCCAGGGTGCTCGGGCGCTCCGCGAGCGTGAACGTCTCGGGGGCGCCCCGGAACAGATGCGCACGCACATTGCGCTCCGTGCCTCCCTCCGGGCCGAGGAGGGCGTGGTCGACGAGCAGCACGTCGGGCTCGGTCCGCTTCAGCCGCTCGGCGACCGCGGCGAGCGCCCCGTCGGCCAGCCGGTCGTCGCTGTCGACGAACCACACGTAGTCACCTCGGGCCCGGGCCAGTCCCTCGCCGCGCGCCCGGCCGAGGCCGACGTTCTGCGGCAGGTGGACCACGCGCAGCCGCTGGTCCCGGGCCGCGTACGCGTCGAGCAGGGCACCGCTGGCGTCAGGGGAACAGTCGTCCACGGCCACGACCTCGATGTCCTGGAAGGACTGCGACGCCCCGAGGACCGAGTCGAGACACTCCTCCAGATACTCCTGCACCTGGTAGACGGGCAGGACGATACTGATGAGTACCTCTACGGACGGTTGCATGGCGGGGGTGTCGGTCGTTGCCACATGCCCTCCAGGCAAGTGTCGGTGTGTATGTGTTGCACGCTCGGACACCCGTGAGGTCGTCTCACACCATTCCTTGGCATGAAGGAACCAGCCATCCTGACCAGCGACACACCAGGGCGCCCCTGCACGGGGGAACGCGGCAGCTCCTCAAGCACACACTAGTACTACATGTTGTAGGAGGACCAGCGCGGTCGGGCCGGGCAAGGCGAGCGGGCAACGCGGAGGCATCGGAGAATGGTGCCACAGGGCCGAAATTCCTGCCAAAGTGCCACTCGAAGGGGTGAATTGCTGCAGGGAATCGATCGGGTAGGCCACGCCCGTACGTGTCTCCCGCGGGGGACGGGTCAGGGAGTCCGGATGCGTCTTCGAGGCCGGGCTCGGGTCCCGACCTCCAGCGCCGTCAGTACGTCACCGTGATCCGCTGCGCCGGGCCGTCGACGCTGACCCATCCGCCGTACGGGATCACCAGTTGGGGATCGGTGTGTCCGAAGTCGACGTCGAACACCGCCATCGTGCGCGGGGCATACGTCGCCAGCGCGCGCAGCACCGCTTCGCGCTGCTCAGTGGCGTAGCGCCGCTTGTCCTCCGTCTTGTTCGGCTGCTGGAAGGACCACGCTTTGGCGCGGCCCATCAACAGGGCCGGGAAGCGCGCCAGCGGGCCCCGTTCTCCCATGTCGCGCAAGATCCGGAAGACGTCCTCCGCGCTCGGCAGCTCCTCCGAGGTCTCCAGGAACAGCACGCCGCCCTCGTAGACGGCCGGGTCGCGTGCGATCTCGCGGTCGGCCATCAGCAGCCATGACAGGATTTCCAGGTTGCCGCCCCAGGCGCGGCCCTCGACGCGTTGGTCGGGCTGGTGCCAGATCCAGCCGTCGGCGGGCTGCGAGTCCGGCTCCGTCTCGAAGGTGGCGGGGTCGGCCCAGTCACGGTCGGTGTCTCGGTAGCGCGGGGCGGGGCGGAGTTCGTACGGGCCTGAGGTGAACAAGGCCGCGCGTACCGAATCAGCGGTCATGGGGTGGAGTGCGTACGGGCGGCCGAGCTCGGTCATCAGGCTGCCGCCGTGGTAGGCGACGATGCCCAGGTTGTGCAGGAAGACCAGCACTGCCCGTCGCCGTGCCCGGATCGCGCCGTCGAGCGCGAGGGCAGCATCATCCTGTTACCCGGGTCCAGCCCGGACGGCGTCCGGCAGCCACCCGTCGGCACTCGGCAGCCGTGGGAGCCGGCGGACCGGGAGCAGGCCGCCGTCGACGGCGTGGCCGGCCCCGAGCCACGCACCGACCGGCCTGCCCCCGGCCTCCCCCCTTGGACGAGATCAAACCGTGGGCGTGGCTGGCCTCGGCCCATGAGTGCAACGAGGCCGGGCGTCCGGGCCGGTTGCCGGACGCAGGCTGACCAACCCGGTGCCGTTTCCCGCCCACGGCGCTCGCATGCGCGAGCGCGTCTCACAGGGCGGCCGAAGAGACGCTTCCGCCAGGCAGGTGGGGCTGCTGCCGGGCCGTGGGGGCGGCGGGCCAGGGAGCGCTGGGCAAGACTCGCGCCAGCTCGTGGCGTATGCGGTCGGCTTCACCACGAGCCTGAGCCGGCACGTCACCGCGCTCGGCGACAAGGCGATTGAAGATCGGGGTTTCCTGGAACACGCTGGGATCCGCCTTCTGAGGTGGGTGCGGCACGGCAACCGCCGAGCCGCGAATCGATCATGTGACGGATCGAGTATCCAGGGCCGCGAGCAGGGGCAGTCACCACCCGTACGAGGGAGACGGCACCGATGCCGGGCTCTGTGCTCTTGATCACGCCAACTCAACGGTCGGCCGACTCGGTCAGCGCCCAGGTACTGGTGGTGAGCAGCACCGTCGTGGTGCAGCGGGCCGTTCCGTGACGCGTTCCCCCCGGGCGAGGGGTGGCGGGTACTCCGGCACACGCGGGCAGTACGCGGCGGAGAGCGCGCAGGAGTGGGCCGACGCCCCGCGGAAGCTCTCGTTGAACCGGATCTCCTCCGCCGGGCAGTCAAGCCAGGAGCAGGGCGGCGTCCCAGGGGAGGTCGTCGCCGTCAGATGCGGGCGGCCGGGTGATCCGGTCGTGCAGGGCGAGGGCGACTCCGGCCGCGCCTTCGAGGTATGTCGGGGAGTCGAGTGGTTCCGGTCGGTGCGGAGGCGCGGGGACGGTGGGGAAGCCGTAGGCCGACGCGGGGTCGAAGCGGGCACACAGCCGCTCGGCGAGTTCGTCGGCTCGCGCGGACAGCGAGGCGTCGTCCAGATCGTCGGCCATGCGTCCGGCGGTCTGCATCAGTCCGGCAAGGCCGTGGCACAGGCCCGCGTCCTCAAGCCCGCGCAGCCGGTCGGGGTGGCAGAAGAGCGCCCTCATCGCGCGGGCCGCGTGGTCCAGCCACTCGTCCTCTCCCAGTGCCGTACCGGCGAGTTGGAGTGCACGGGCGATGCCCGGCGTGCCGTAGCACCAGCTCGGGCGTCTGCGCTCCACGGTGGGCCTGGCGGGGGCGAGTTCCTGATCAGCGGTGACCGTGCCGGGCCACCACGGCCCCGCGTCCGCGTCCTGTCGGTCCCCTTGGCGCCAGCTCATCAGCCAGGAGGCGATGCGGCGGACGGCGGTGTCCTGGCCGGGGACGCGCAGTCCGCGCGTCCAGCACAGGGACAGCAGCGCGAGCGGCCCCGCCGCGCCGTGTGCCAGGCCCAGGTCGAGTACGCACTCCCGCCCGCGCTCGTCCGCCGGGAAGGGCCACGGGGGGCTGGACCAGCCGGGCAGCGGTCCGGCCTCTGTCCCGACCGGCTCGGTGAGGGCGACGAGGTAGCGCAGCACGTTCCGGACGGCATCGGTGTCGGCCGTGGCGGCGGGCTCGGCGAGGAAGTACCGGCCGAGGCCGGTCACGCCGGAGATGACGTCGAAGTGCGCCCGGGCGGCGCCGGGGGTGCCCGACTCGATACGGGCGTGCTCCGTTTCGAGGATTCTCACGAGGCCTTCGCGCAGGGCCGTGTCGATGCGGGCCCGCAGGGTGGCGTACTCCCGGGGCGAGCGGGTGGCGTGCTTCGCGGCGAAGCCGAGACCGCCCAGTCCGGAGAGGATCCCGATCCCGCCGGCGCGGCCGGCCGCTTCGGCCTCAGCCGCCAGCAGAGCATGGGCAGTTGGGCGCAGGCTCGCGTCGCTCCTGCTCACCTCGCCGAACAGCAGCGCCGCCCCCGAGGGGCCGCCTGCGAGCCCGGAGGTGGTGAAGAGCCGCGGGTCGGTGAGGCCGTCGCGAGCGCGGGCCAGGATCTCGGCCACCACCGCCTCGGCGTCCCACCGCTTCGGTGCGGTAGCCGTCATCGCAGGTGCTTCCTGCGTCCGTGTTCGGCCTGGGCGATGCCGCGCGCCACGGCGAGCGAGCGGTTCTCCGAGGTGCGGGAGGTGCCGACGAGCCGGTTGTGGTGCATGTGGAACACGCTTGCCAGCACCGATGGTTCGCGGGCGACGGAGGCGTACACGCGCATGGCCGCCGCCCTGGCGGCGCAGGCGGCCAGCACCGCCTCGGCCTTACCGTCCGGGAACGCGGCCCTGATCCCGCCGTCGTCCAACAGGCGCAGCGCCGCCGCACGGTGATCGCGGAAGTAGGCGTGGTTCTCCTCGTCGCGCGGACGCGTGAGGTGCCAGTCGGGCCACTGGTCGCCGTGCACCTGACGGGAGAGGTCGAGGTAGTTGGCCGCGGCGAGCACCGCCGGCTCGACGGTCACGGCGTCCGTCGCCCGCAGCCGCAGCTGTTCCAGGACGGCGGCGCTGTCGTGGTGGAAGACCTCCTCGGCGGCTTCGAGGGCCTCGTGGCCGCCGTAGCGATGGGCTTCGGGCTCGTAGCCGTCGAGGACGAACGCCCCGGCCAGACGCATGCCGCGAAGCTGCTCGACCCAGTCCAGGACGCCCGGTGTCAGCTCGCCGTGGAGCGTGTCGGGGTCGCCGTGGAAGCGCAGGCGCAGGTGCGCGCCGGTGGGGTCGTCGTAGCGGATGAAGAACCAGCGGTCGACTCCGGGCGGCAGGGCCGCCAGCAACCGGGGCAGTTGCTCGGTGAGGATCTCGTTGTGGCGGGCCGCGGAGGCGTAGAGCCGGCCGTAGAGCCATGCGCGGCTGTGGCGCGGGGCGGGCGGGGCGACCGGGCTGAAGCGCGGCGTCCGAGGCCCGGCGGCAGGGGGTCGAGGGCCGGCGGACGGCTGTGCGGACGTAGGTGACGGCGGGGTGGCAGGGGACGGGACTGGGAGGAGGGGGAGCACCAGTTCGCTGGTGAAGGCGCCCGCGTCGGTCGCCAGCCAGCCATCGCCCGCGCCCGCGTCCTCAGGGGTCTCGTACGCCGCCGCCGGCGCGCCCCGGCCCAGCTCGCGGCGTAGCAGCATCCGGTGCAGCGGTGCCGTCAGGTCCAGCTCCGTCCGGCGGTCGGTGCTGCCGACGACCACCCGGTCGGGGACGTTCCACCGGGCGCGCCAGGCGTCCAGGCGACGTTCCCATTCCTCGTCCGAGAGGGAGGAGTCGGCCAGGTCCGTGGCCGACAGCTGCCAGCGGGCGGGGGCGAGGACCGACCTGCCGTAGCGGACGCGCGGCAGGCAGGGAAGCCTGCCGAGCTCGCCCCACGACCACAGGCCCTGCACCGCGGTGCCCATCTTCGGCACCTCGCGCAGCAGCCGGACCGCGGCGGGGGCGAGGTGCGGGTTGAGCATGGTGGGGAACTGGGGCACGATCTCCTGTCCGGTCGACGCGTCCACCACGTACAGCCGGTCCAGGTCGGCGGCGAGCGCGAGGTCGCGCATTCCGCGCACCGCACCCGAGGAGCGGTCGGCGAAGCGACCGACGGCGACGCGCTCGCTCCAGAACGACGGCACACGGACGACGTTGGTGCTGCGGCCTCCCCGGGGCGTGAAGTCCAGTTGTGCCAGGCACGCACCGTCCCTGGCCTCATCGGTGGCGGCGCGGCGGACCAGTCCGCCCAGCGCGTCGACGTCGTCGAGGAGATAGGCGAACCTGCCGAAGAGGTCACCGAGTGACAGCGACGCCGTCGTCGGAGAGATCACCAACGTGAAGTCACCTTCTTCGACGGCCTGTTGGGAAGGGGCGGTCAGATGCAGGCACAGATCCAGTGCGGCCGCGGGCGGTGTCCGCGAGCCGGCCAGCCGGTCGAGCACCGCGTCGTCGAGCACCACTTCGCGGGCACCGGAAGCGACCGCGCCGAGGGCGAGCTCCGCCAGGAGCGCGTCCCTGGCCCGGCCCCGCTCACTCGCTTCCCCGCGTGCCGGTTCACGCCGCTCGCTGCGTGGATGGTCGTACCCGGCAGGCGGGCCGAGCCCTGTGTGCGGATCGAGCACGTCGCTCAGCGGCACGGCCCGGCCGGTGCCGTAACGCTCGATGAAAGCGTCCCGGTACTCCCGCAGTTCGGCCCACCGCCCCGCGGCGTCGGGGCCGGCGAGACGCAGCGCGGCGGCCGCCCGTTCCGCCTCCCTGAGCACTTCCCGGGGCAGGGTGACCTCGGCGTCCAGCCGGGTGTCGACCTGGATCGACCGGTCGCCGGTGCGCAGCGCGCCCATGGTGTCGAGGGCCGTCCGCCAGTGCCCGAGCCCGGCGCCGGCGTGTTGTGCGCCGTACTGCTCCAACAGGGCACCGATGGAGGCGAGTCGGCCGGCCTCGTCGGCTCGGCCCGCGGCGTTGAGGGCGTCGATCGCGTACCGCAGTGGATCGGTCTCGCTGAGCGGCGGGCGCAGCTCCGTGAGGAGGAATCCCTGCCGGACGAGCCCGAGGACCAGCCCCTCCTTGGCGGACGCGGGGACCCCGGGGTACGCGTCGTCAAGGTGTCTCAGCAACTCCCCGGCGAGTACGGGGCGATGGGCCATGGCGAGAACGGTCCTCACCGGCGCCGTGTGGCGCACGGAGACCTCCTGGACGCCGTGGCCCTCGTGCTGCCGTTCCGAGGTGTCCTGCCCTGCGGAGTCCTGCCCTGCGGAGTCCGTGGGATCCTCGACGGCGTCGGTGAAGGGGAGCACCCAGCGCTGACCTCGTGCGAACCCGAGGTCGTTGGTGACGACACGCAGCCCACGGAGCACGCCCATGTCGCCCTCCCATGTGGCGAGGACACCGAGCAGCCAACCGCCGTCCGGGCGTACCGCCTTGCGGTGACGGGTGCCCATGCGGACCTGGCAGCCGTCGCCGAAGGAGACGGGGGCGACACCCGCGAGAAGTCCGAAGGGGGTGGCGCGGCTGGCGGCCCGCAGCACGTAGCGGGTGGCCGAGAGAGTGAGCTTGCGCAGGGCGTTGGGCCTCATCGGCGCGCCGCCGCGCAGCGTTTCGACGGCCCGGTGAAGCGAGGGGCTGGAGACGGCGAGCGCCTCCTCGACCCGTGCGTCGGAGGTGAGCGCGTCGAGGTACCGGGCGACCTGGTCGCGGTCCCGTGGATCGATCGCGGCGCGGGACTCGGCGGCGGCCGTCCGGGGAAGCAGGGGGACGCGGAGCATCCCGAGGGGCTCCGCTCGGAAGGGCACGTTCTCGCCGGGCATGTTCTCGCCTCTCCTGTTCGCGTCCTGTTCGCTTCCTTGTTCTCGCCGGGCACCGCACATGTGCCCCGCCTGTGGGCACATGTCCGCCTGTCGGCCCCGGGGGTCCGGGCATCAGCCCGAACTCCCGCGGCCTCAGCTGATCAGGAGCAGGTCGGGGTGAGGCAGCCGATCTCGGACGGGCAGAACACGAGGGTGGCGGTGGGGGTGACCGAGAGGGCACCCTCGATCGACGCCGACTCGTCCAGCTCCACTCGCACGTCCAGATCGAACTCCGACAGCTCCGCCGGCGCCTCGGACGGCATGGCAACGGACATGGTTCTCTCCTTCGGCAGAAACACGCGATGGCAACCGGGCACCCGGACTTGAGCACCCGTCAGTCACATACACGGTGAGAGACAGGTCGCCGGTGCCGTGCGAGACCGAGGCCTAGTGGCCACCACAGACATGCCCGCCATGAGGCAACCGTTCGAACCGGCCGCGCGTCCCCGCCAGGTTTGCTTCGCGCATGCGAACGTGAAGGCGGCGCCATGGACGACGGCAGCTCGTTCAGCACGCCGAACCGACGCGGAGATGCGCCGTCCGCCAGACCCTGCCGACGCTCAGACCCTGCTGACGGTCAGACGCTCCAGCGCGGGGATCACGGCACGCAGGTCCTCGGCCTCGACGTACGTCGTCGCGCGTGCGCGCACGTCGGGCGGGGCGTTGAAGGCGATGCCCAGGCCGACGGTGTCGAAGAGCAGGCCGTCGGTCGGGCAGGCGCCCACCGCGGCGCAGTCCGTGGGGGCGACGCCGAGATCGCCGGCCCGGCGCCGGACGAACTCGATCTGGTCCGCGGGCGTGACCGGGGCTCCGGCCTGGCCGGTGAACCGGCCGTTCATCGCGTCCAGGAAGCGGCCCGAGTACGAGTGGAAACCGAACCGCTCCGCGAGATGAGCGCCGATCGGGGTCCAGGTGAGGCTGGAGACGATCGGCACCAGACCGTTGTTCCAGCACCACTGCGTGGTCTCCGCGACGCCGGGCACCACAGGCAGGCCCGCGAGCTGGGTGTGCAGGGCCTTCTCCGGGATACCCGTCCAGCGTTCCGCGTCCGCCTGCCCTGTTTCGTGCACGCCCGAGGCCCCGCTCAGTCCGAGGCGTTCCTCGACGAGGCGGGACAGGCTTCTTCCCGGGACCAGAACGCAGTCCACGGAGAAGAACACGGCGGCGTTTTGAGCAAACATAAGCTGTGCGAGTATGCCACCGCCTGCGGCCCCGCAGTAGACATATTCGCGATCGCTCCTTCCGGGATCTCGTGGGGGTGCACGCTTTAGGGATCTCCTGGTCCGATCGAGGCAAACATGGGAACGGCCGTGATCTCACGGTCCGCCGCCGCCTCGCTTCACGGGAGCACCGTGTCCACCAATTACATGCCCTTTGCTGCCGGTTTGTCACCGGCGCCGCTGGACTTCGCCGGAGCCGCGCCGGCCACGCCGCCGGCCGTCCAGAACGCCTGACACCGGTCCCGCCACCACGGCCCCACCCGAACAGGAAATCCCGTGCAGCTCTCACTCCTGCCCGAAGCCTCCTTCACCGCTCGCCTCCGCGGCGCCGTACGCCCCGACCGTCCGTTGATCGTGGTGGCGGCAGAAGCCGAGGCGGCGTGTTTCGACGACGCCTTTCCCGTACTGGTCACAGGAATGGGAAAGGTACGGGCCGCCGTGGAGCTGACGCTGGCGCTGTCGTCGGCCCGGCCGCGGGAGATCGTCAACGTCGGTACGGCCGGCTCGCTCCGGGACGTGCCGTGCGGGGTCGTGGAGGTGAGCCGGGTCATTCAGCACGACCTGCCGGACGAGGTGCTCCACCGGCTCAGCGGGGTCCACTACAGCCGTCCGCTGACCGTACGGCCCGAGCCCGGCCCCACCCTGGCCACCGGTGACGCCTTCGTCGCCGACGGTCGCACCCGCGCGCTGCTGGCCGAGCGGGCCGATCTGGTCGACATGGAGGGCTACGCGATCGCCGCCGTGGCCGAACGGTTCGGCGTGCCGGTGCGGATCGTGAAGTACGTGAGCGACCAGGCCGACGAGTCCGCCGAGCGGGAGTGGCCCGAGGCGGCAGCGGTGGCCTCCGGCGTGTTGGCCGACTGGATGCGTCGGCACCTGCTCTGAACGGCCGTGCCGGCAGGCACGGCAACCCGAACCGTCCGTCCGTGCGGTGTCCCGTCCGGGGCACCGCCGTATCTCTGGAGAGTCATGCCTCGTCGCCTGTTCACCTCGGAGTCCGTGACCGAGGGCCACCCCGACAAGATCGCTGACCAGATCAGCGACACCATTCTCGACGCGCTTCTGCGCGAGGACCCGACCTCCCGGGTCGCCGTCGAGACGCTGATCACCACCGGCCTGGTGCACGTGGCCGGCGAGGTCACGACCAAGGCGTACGCGGACATCGCGACCCTGGTCCGCGACAAGATCCTGGAGATCGGCTACGACTCCTCCGAGAAGGGCTTCGACGGCGCCTCCTGCGGCGTGTCGGTGTCCATCGGCGCGCAGTCCCCGGACATCGCGCAGGGCGTCGACACGGCGTACGAGAAGCGGGTCGAGGGGGCCGCCGCAGGTGACCGGGGTGACGAGCTGGACAGGCAGGGCGCGGGCGACCAGGGCCTGATGTTCGGCTACGCGTCCGACGAGACGCCGACGCTGATGCCGCTGCCGGTCTTCCT